>NZ_BAAABU010000008.1:0-198477 GCF_039521145.1 Saccharothrix mutabilis subsp. mutabilis | reverse complement strand
AGGTTCGGCGCGGCAGGTTCGGCGCGGCAGGTTCGGCGCGGCAGGTTCGGCGCGGCAGGTTCGGCGCGGCAGGTTCGGCGCGGCAGGTTCGGCGCGGCAGGTTCGGCGCGGCAGGTTCGGCGCGGCGGGACTCGGCGCGGCGGGTTCACGACCCCGCTTGGCCGGGCGCAGATGAGTGTGGCGCCGGTGGTCTCGCTTGGCCTGGCTCTCCTTGCCGCCCACCACGGGTGAAAATTTTAGTTCAGTGAAGTGAAACCTTTAGCTCGCTGAAGGGCGGCGGCAAGGCGCGCGGAGGCGGAAGCAGAGGCGGCCACGTGCGCAGAGGCGGAAGTGGAGGCGGCCACGTGCGCGCAGGCCGGGGCGGAAGTGGCGGCCGCGGCGGAAGCGGAGGCCTCGGTGGAGGTGGCGGCCTCGGTGGAAGCGGAGGCCTCGGTGGAAGCGGAGGCCGCAGCGGAAGTGGAGGCCGGGGTGTAGGCGGAGGTGGCCGGAGGCGACGCCGGGGCCGGGGGCGTTGAGGTGGTTGCGTGGGCCGAGGAGGGAGCGGGCTGGGGTGGGAGGGGTTGGGCGGCGTAGTGGCCGTCTGGGCGGATCAGGGTTTCGCCTATCAAGGTGAAGCCTGGGCCGTGAGTGGAGCCGGCGGGGGCCAGTTCGCCGGTGCAGCCCGGGGACGTCAGGGGCGAATCCCGGTAGGGGAACGGCTCGAACAGCCTGCCCGAGTCGATTCGCGCCTTGTCGCCGCGTTCCAACACCTCCAGCCGGTACCGGCGCTCCTCCTCCGTCGACGGCACCAGGAAGCGCATCGTCGCACCCGTCACCCGCAAGTTCTCATCGGCCGCCGCGCCCCGCTCGATCTCGTACGACGGCAGCAACGCCGGCCCCGCCTCACCGGCCCGGTCCAGAGCGATCTTCCACGTCGCGTTGTCGGCGTCGCAGATGCCCGAATTCAGCCCCCGCGCGCCGAACGGGCTCATCACGTGCGCCGCGTCCCCCGCCAGGAACACCCGGCCCACCCGGAAGCGGTCCGCCCGGCGCTGGTGGAAGCGGTACGTGGACTGCCACAGCACCTCGTACGGACGGTCGCCCGTGATGCGCCTGATGTGCTCGTCCGTCAGCCGGAAACCCTCCGGGACCTGCCAGTCGATGCGGTACACGCCGCCCGGTTGCGGGTGCAGCAGCACCTGGCGGCCCGGGTTCCACGGCGGGTCGAAGTGGAACAGGCGCTCGGGTTCCGCGTGGCCCAGGTCCACCCGGATGTCCGCGATCACGAACAGGTCCTGGAACGAGTGGCCCTCGAACGAGATGCCCAGCAGGTCGCGGACGGTGGACTTCACGCCGTCGGCGGCTATGCAGTGGGTACCTACGACCGTCGAGTCCACAGTGGACAGTGTCACCCCGCCACCGTCCTGCGAGAGGCCGACGACCCGTTGCCCGTAACGGAGGTCGATCAGCGGCTCGGCCCGCACCCCCGCCTCCAGGATGCGCTCCACCTCCGTCTGCGGCGTGTTCACGAACGGCGGGAAGCCCGGGCGTCTCGGCAGGTCCACGGTCAGCACCTCGCGCCCCCGGAAGAACGTCCGACCGCGGTACCAGGTGACGCCCGCCTCGACCACCGCCCGCCCCGCGCCGACCCGCTCCAGGATGTGCAGGACGTCGTGCTGGAGGCAGATGGACCGGCTGCCGACGGCGGTGCGGGCGTCGGCGGCCTCCAGCACCACCGTCGGCACCCCGGCGCGAGCCAGCAACAGGGCCGCCGTCATGCCCACCGGCCCCGCGCCGACGACCACGACCGGGGTCACCGCAGTGCCGCCCACACCTCTTGGTCGCGTTCGGCGGTCCAGATCCGCGGCCAGTCGACGCCGTCGCACTCGTCCCAGTACCGCTGCACGTTGAACGGCAGGCAGTGCTCGAAGATCGGCCACCGGCCGTACCGGGGCGCGAGGGCGTCGTGGGCGGCCCGGAAGGCCTGGGCGACCGTGCCGCCCGAGCGGTGGACGGTGCCGACCGTGCGGCGCAGTTCGTCCAGGAAGTGCCGGGACTGGGCGATCGCCGCCTCGACCTCGCCCCGGTCCCGCGCCACCGCGCCCCGGCCGCCGACCAGCTGTTCCGCGCCCAGGGCGGCGACGGCGTCGAGCGTGGTGGACGCCCACTCGTCGTGGAACGCGTCCCCGGTGTAGAGGGCGGCCCGGCTCTCGACCAGGTCTCCCGCGAACAGGATCCGCTGCTGGGGCAGCCACGCCACGATGTCGCCGGCGGTGTGGCCGCGTCCGCAGTAGCGCAGTTCGAGGTCGCCACGGTCGCCGCCGAGCGGGATGGTGAGGCGGTCGGTGAAGGTCAGGGTCGGCCAGGTCAGGCCGGGGATGGAGGCGGGGTCCTCGAACAGGCGCGGCATGCGGGCGTACTCGCTGGCCCGGTCCTGCTCGCCGCGTTCGGCGATCAGGGCACGGGTGTTCTCGTGCGCGATGACCTGCTCGGCCCCGAACGCGCTCGCGCCCAGCGTGCGGACGGCGTGGTAGTGGCTGAGGACCAGGTGGCGGACGGGTTTGTCGGTGTGCTCGCGCAGGCGGTCGAGCCACCGGCGGGCGGCCACGGGTGTCGCGCGGGCCTCGACGCAGACCAGGAAGTCCTCGCCCTCGATCGCGCCGACGTTGGGGTCGCCTTCGGCGGTGAGGGCGTAGACGCCTTCGGCGAGGCGGACGAACTCCTCGTCCTTGGGTGCGAGGTCGGCACTGGACGCAAACGGCTTCGCTGCCACGCCTCCCACCATAGGGGCGGCCACCACCCGTTGCCCCGGCCGAGTTCGAGGTCGTCGAGGTGTGAGGCTCACGCCTTGGTGCGGACCTCCACGATCGGCAGCCGCAGAGCGCCGGGAGCGTCGGACGGGACGGCCGGCTGCACCGGGGTCACCGCGGGCACCCGCCGGTAGGCCTCGCCCTGGGCCGGGCGCTGGTCGGCCTCGCCCTTGTTCGGCCACAGCGAGAACGCGCGTTCCGCCTGCGCCGTGATGGTCAGCGACGGGTTCACGCCCAGGTTCGCCGAGATCGCCGCGCCGTCCACGACCGACAGGCCCGGGTAGCCGTACACGCGGTGGTACGGGTCGATCACGCCCGACTCCGGGTCCGACCCGATCGGGCAGCCGCCGATGAAGTGGGCGGTCAGGGGGATGTTGAACAGCTCGCCCCAGGTGCCGCCCGCCACGCCGTCGATGGTCTCCGCCGCCAGCAGGTTCGCGCGGTGGCCCGCGGGGATGAAGGCCGGGTTGGGTTCGCCGTGGCCCTGCTTGGAGGTGAGCTTCCGGCCGAAGACGCCCTTCTTGGTGTACGTCGTGATCGAGTTGTCGAGGCTCTGCATGACCAGCAGGATCACGGTCCGCTCGCTCCACCGGTGCACCGACAGCAGCCGCGCCAGCCGCACCGGGTGGCGCACCGCCTGGACCAGGAACTGCAGGATCCGGGGCGTGGCCTTGGCGCCGTCGGTGGCCAGGGTCTGGAGCAGGCCCATCGCGTTGCTGCCCTTGCCGTAGCGCACCGGCTCGATGTGGGTCTGCTCGTCGGGGTGGATGGAGGACGTGATGGCCACGCCCTGGCTGAAGTTGCGGTCCTCGTCCACGGTGAAGCGGCCCGCGCCGATGATCGCCTCGGAGTTCGTGCGGGTCAGCTCGCCCAGCTTGCGGGACAGCTCGGGCAGCGCGCCCTCGTCGCGCATCCGGTGCAGGAGTTGCTGGGTGCCCCACGTGCCCGCGGCCAGCACCACCTGGCCGGCGGTGATGGTGCGCCGGCCGCGCCGCAGCTTGGCGCCGGTGCGCCGGGTGTCCACCGACCACGTGCCGTCCGCCGCCTGGCGCAGGCCGGTGACGGTGGTCAGCGGCAGCACCTCCGCGCCGTTGCGCTCGGCCAGGTACAGGTAGTTCTTGACCAGGGTGTTCTTCGCGCCGACCCGGCAGCCGGTCATGCACTCGCCGCACTCGGTGCAGCCCGTGCGGGCCGGTCCGGCGCCGCCGAAGTACGGGTCCTCGGCGGGTTGGCCGGGCTCGCCGAAGTACACGCCGACCGGGGTCGGGTGGAAGCTGTCGGCCACGCCCATCCGCTCGGCGACGGTCTTCATGACCTCGTCGGACGGGGTGGTGGTGGGGTTCTGCACGACCCCGAGCATCCGGCTGGCCTGGTCGTAGAACGGGGCCAATTCGGACTCCCAGTCCGTGATGTGCGCCCACTGCCGGTCGTTGTAGAACGGCTTGAGCGGCCGGTACAGGGTGTTCGCGTACACCAGCGACCCGCCGCCGACGCCGGACCCGGCCAGGATCATCACGTTGCGCAGCGCGTGGATGCGCTGGATGCCGTAGCACCCGAGCGCGGGCGCCCACAGGTACCGCTTGAGGTCCCACGAGGTGGCGGCGAACTCGTCGTCGGCGAACCGGCGGCCGGCCTCCAGCACGGCGACGCGGTAGCCCTTCTCGGTCAGCCGGAGGGCGGCGACGCTGCCGCCGAAGCCCGAGCCGACGACCACGACGTCGTAGTCCGTGCGGATGTTACCGGCGAGTTCACCCATGAGGGGCAGATTAGGCGTAACCCGAAGTAACAGCTAGTCCCAATCGGTTCAGTCCCCCGAACGCACGAAACCCCCCGCCCCGGGACGAGGGGTTTCGCACAGGTTCGCCTCAGCCGCGGACGGTCAGGCCGACCTTCTGGAACTCCTTGATGTCGGAGTAGCCGGTCTTGGCCATCGCGCGCTTGAGCGAACCGAACAGGTTCGTCACGCCCCGCGGGTCCACCGACGGCCCGAACAGCAGGCTGCGCAGGTCCACCACCTGGTCCACGCCGGTGGACACGTGGCTGCGCGGCACCGACGGGTGCGCCGACGCCGCCGTCCAGTACAGGCCCTGCCCCGGCGCCTCGGCCGCCGCCGCGAGCGGCTCGCCCAGCATCACCGCGTCCGCGCCGCACGCGATCGACTT
The DNA here is from genome assembly GCF_039521145.1 of Saccharothrix mutabilis subsp. mutabilis. Taxonomy (NCBI): domain Bacteria; kingdom Bacillati; phylum Actinomycetota; class Actinomycetes; order Pseudonocardiales; family Pseudonocardiaceae; genus Saccharothrix; species Saccharothrix mutabilis. The sequence goes on along the minus strand of NZ_BAAABU010000008.1, from coordinate 193,526 downwards.
GGCCACGTCACCGCTGGTCAGCACGCCGCCGTCGGCGATGACGTGCACGTACCGGCCGCCGGTCTCGTCCAGGTAGTCCCGGCGCGCCGCCGCCGCGTCCGCGATGGCCGTGGCCATCGGCACGCCGATGCCCAGCACCGAGTCCGTCGTGGTGACGCCCGGGGTGTAGCCGTAGCCGACGATCACGCCCGCCGCGCCGGTGCGCATCAGGTGCATGGCCGTCCGGTAGTCGCCGACGCCGCCGGCGATGACCGGGATGTCCAGGTCCGCGATGAACGACTTGAGGTTCAGCGGCTCGCCGTCGCGCGACACGTGCTCGGCGGAGATGATCGTGCCCTGCACGACCAGGATCTCCACGCCCGCCGCGAGCAGGTCCGGGGTCAGCTCGGCGGCCCGCTGCGGGCTGACCCGCACCGCCACCGTGACGCCCGACTCGCGCACCTGCTTGATCGCCTCGGCGATCAGGTCCATGCGCACCGGGGCCTGGTGCAGCTCCTGCAGCACCTTGACCGGCGCGGCCGGGTCGTCGGTGTCCTCCACCGACTGCACCAGCCGGAACAGCGCCTCTTCCACGTCGCCGTGCCGCGCCCACAGGCCCTCGGCGTTGAGGACACCCAGACCGCCCAGCTCGCCCACCGCCACCGCCGTGCCCGGCGAGACGATCGCGTCCGTCGGGTGGGTGATCAGCGGGATCTCGAAGCGGTAGGCGTCGATCTGCCACGCCGTCGAGACGTCCTTCGACGAACGGGTCCTGCGGGACGGGATGATCTCGATGTCGTCCAGCTCGTAGGCCCGCCTCGCGGTCCGGCCCATGCCGATCTCGACCAGATCGCGCACCTTGTGTCGTCCTCTCCTTGACCTGCGGAACCCGTGGACTCTAGCTCAGCGGGTCGTGTAGTTCGGCGCTTCGACGGTCATCGTGATGTCGTGCGGGTGGCTTTCCTTCAGGCCGGCCGCCGTGATCCGCACCAGCTGCTTGTCCTGCAGCTCGGCGATCGTGCGCGACCCGGTGTAGCCCATCGCCGCGCGCAGGCCGCCCGCGAGCTGGTGCACGACCTGGGACAGCGGACCGCGGAACGGCGTGCGGCCCTCGATGCCCTCGGGCACCAGCTTGTCCTCGGACAGCACGTCGTCCTGGAAGTAGCGGTCCTTGGAGTAGGACTTCCGGTCGCCGCGGCCCTGCATCGCGGCCAGCGAGCCCATGCCGCGGTAGGTCTTGAACTGCTTGCCGTTGACCAGGATCAGGTCGCCCGGCGACTCGGCGGTGCCCGCCAGCAGGCTGCCCAGCATGACCGCGCTGGCGCCCGCGGCGATCGCCTTCGCGATGTCGCCGGAGTACTGGATGCCGCCGTCGCCGATCACCGGCACGCCCGCCGGGCGGCAGGCCAGCGACGCCTCGTAGATCGCGGAGATCTGCGGCACGCCCACGCCCGCGACCACGCGCGTGGTGCAGATCGAGCCGGGGCCGACGCCGACCTTCACGCCGTCCGCGCCCGCGTCCACCAGCGCCTGCGCGCCGGCCCGGGTGGCGACGTTGCCGCCGACCACGTCCACCTCGTCGCCCAGCTCCTTCTTCACCCGGGCGACCATCTCCAGCACGTTGCGCTGGTGGCCGTGCGCGGTGTCGACCATGATCACGTCGATGCCGGCCTCGGCCAGGGTCATGGCGCGGGTGAAGCTGTCCTCGCCGACGCCGATCGCGGCGGCGCACAGCAGGCGGCCGTCCGGGTCCTTCGAGGCGTTCGGGTACTGCTCGGTCTTGACGAAGTCCTTGACCGTGATCAGGCCGCGCAGCTTGCCGTCGCCGTCGACGATCGGCAGCTTCTCCACCTTGTGGCGGCGCAGCAGGCCCAGCGCGGCCTCCGCGGACACGCCCACCTGGGCGGTGACCAGCGGGCCCTTGGTCATGACCTCGCTGACCTTGCGCGAGTGGTCGACCTCGAAGCGCATGTCGCGGTTGGTGATGATGCCCACCAGCTTGCCCTGCGCGTCGGTCACCGGGACGCCGGAGATCCGGTAGCGGGCGCACAGCTCGTCCACGTGGCGGATCGTGTCGTCGGGGGAGCACGTCACCGGGTCGCTGACCATGCCCGCCTCGGACCGCTTCACCGTCTCGGCCTGCCGCGCCTGCTCCTCGATGGACAGGTTGCGGTGCAGCACGCCGATGCCGCCCTGGCGGGCCATCGAGATCGCCATCCGGCTCTCGGTGACGGTGTCCATCGCGGCGGACGCGAGCGGCACGCCGAGGGTGGTGTTGCGGGAGATGCGGGTGCTGGTGTCCACGCCGCTCGGCACGACCTCGGACTCGGCCGGCAGCAGCAGCACGTCGTCGAAGGTCAGTCCCAGCATCGCGAACTTGCTCGGGACTCCGTCAGCGTTCAACTCGCTGGTCATGGCGGCCGGTGAGCCTTTCCGTCGTGCGGCGATCCCGCCGACCGCGAATTGGGGTTTTCCGCAGGCGGCGATGGGTTCAGCCCATGGTATCTGGACGTGGTCGGGGGTCTCTTCGGTACCGTGCGGGGTCGTGCCGCACGACGCGTTGCCACCAGACCCGTTCGCGGGCGACCCCGAGGACCCGGCGTTGTCCCTGGGTTCGCCCGACGAGGACCACGACCACCCGCCGATGGACGACGTCGAGCGGGCCGAGCTGATCGGCGACCTGAGCGACCTCGCCGTCTACCAGGCGCTGCTGGAACACCGTGGTGTCCGGGGGATCGTGGTGGACTGCGGCGAGTGCCAGGAGCCGCACTACCACGACTGGGCGCTGCTGCGGTCGTCGCTGGAGCAGCTGCTCTCCGACGGCCGGATGCGCCCCCACGAGCCCGCCTACGACCCGGACCCGACCGCGTACGTGTCCTGGGAGTACTGCCGCGGTTACGCGGACGGCGTCACCGCGACCGAGGGCGCGCGCTGAGGGTGTGACCGAGAACTCGGCCCGGATGTGACGAAGCCCGCCCCTGCTAGCTGGGGGCGGGCTTCATCTTGCGTGTCAATTGCCGGTCGGGCTCGCGTTCGGTTGCTCTGAGCCCGGCTCGTTGCGGGTCGCGCCGCCCGACGGCGGGTCGTTGCTCGGCGGCGGAGCGGCCGTGCCGTCGGTCGTGGGCACGGTCGTCGTCGTGGTCGGGGCCGTGGTCGTGGTCGGCTCCGGGGTCGTCGTGGTCGGGGCCGTGGACGACGGCGTGCTCGGCTCGGTCGGCAGCGCGGAGGTCGTGGACGGCGACTGGCTCGCCGGCGGGTTGGTCGGCGCCGGGTTGGTGCTGGTCAGCTCGCGGACCAGCGACTCGTGCTTCTGCGCCAGGTCGGCCTTGCCGTCGTCGGCGGAGATGGACGGCAGGACCGTGCTCGCCTTGTCCAGCAGCTCGCGGGCCTCGGTGTAGCGGCCCTCGCGCAGCGCGGCGCGGGCGGTCTCCAGGTCGGTGCGGACCGTCACGGCCGCTTCCACCGACCGGGCGTGGTCGGAGTACAACACCCTGGTCAGACCCCACAGCGCGTCACCCGGCTGGGCGTCGCGGGCCACCAGGCTGACCCCGGTGAACGCGATCGCCAGCACGGCGGCGGCGCTCGCCAGCGGGATCAGGAACCGGTGGCGGCCCCGTTGCTGGGGCTGCGCGGCGGCGATCGTGGCCACCGCGGTGTCGGTGTCGACCAGCTCGCCCACCGGTCGGCTGTCCACTTCGCGCCGCCACGCGAGCAGCAGCGCGTTCAGCTCGTCCTCGACGAGCCCTTCCGCGTGTCCGCGCCCGCCCAGCGCGTCCAGCAGAGCGTCATCCGCTCGGATCCCCGCGAGGTCGTCACCGGGCTCCACCAAGGGGTCATCCGAGGTGAGCGGGGTTCTCTCATCTCGTCCGCGCACGACTTCTCCATCGCCCTTCTCGTGCTGGTCGGCCACTCAGACCACCTCCTCCGCTGCCAACGACTTGCGGAGGCGGGCCAAGGCGCGGTGCTGCGCCACTCGAACCGCACCCGGCGTGGAGCCGACGGCGTCGGCGGTCTCCTCGGCCGACAGGCCGACGACCACGCGAAGCAGCAGGATCTCCCGCTGCTTCTCCGGAAGGATCTTCAGGAGCTGGGCCATCCGGCCGGACAGCTCGCCCTGCATGGCGCGCTGCTCGGGACCGGCTTCCGTCTCGGGGGCGTCGGGCACCTCCGGCACCGGTTCGGACCGGTTCCGGGCAGCTGAGCGATGCGCGTCGGCCACCTTGTGCGCTGCGATCCCGTAGACGAACGCCAAGAACGGCCGACCCTGGTCGCGATAGCTGGGCAGGGCCGTCAGCACCGCGAGACACACCTCCTGGGCCACGTCGTCCGCCGAAGCGAAAGACCTCTCCTGCCTTCCGACTCGGGCGCGGCAGTACCGCACCACCAAGGGACGAATGGATGCCAGCAGCCGCTCGATCGCGTGGCGGTCGCCATCGACGGCCGCGCCCACTTCGGCGTCCAGTCCGTCCCCCAAGTTGGTCATCGCAGACAACAGCCCTGGTGTTACGTGTAGGCGTACCGACAACGAACAGCACGCGACGACGGACGTCGCCCGTACCGGTGACACTCACCGTACCGGTCGCGGGACCGGATGCACGCAAAAGGGGTCTTTGGACCCCATCTGACCTGCCGACACGCCCTGACAACGAGCCGGCCCGGCGACGGTGACGTCACCGGGCCGAATCAGTCGAATCGGCGAGGGAGGGAGTCCCGGCGTCCTAGGACACCAGGCCGCGGCGGAAGCCGTGCGCGACGGCCTGCGCGCGGTCGCGGACGCCGAGCTTGCGGAACAGCCGGCGCGCGTGGGTCTTGACGGTGTCCTCGGACAGGTACAGCTCGCGGCCGATCTGCCCGTTGGACTTGCCCTGGCTCATGCCGCGCAGCACCTGGAGCTCCCGCTCGGTGAGCTGGACCCCCGGGTCGGACGGCTGGCGCGGCGCGGGCACGGACGTGCTCGCGAGGGTGTGGGCGAGCGCGGCCACCAGCTCGGGGCGCGAGGCGTCCCAGCGGAGGTAGCCGCGGGCGCCGCCGGCGATGGCGGCGGCGATGCTCCCCGCGTCGTCGGGCGCCCCGAAGACGATGACGTTTGCCTGCGGGTTGGCCGAGACGAGTCGCCGGGTCGCTTCGACCCCGGTCGGGACGGCGCGCTGGGTTCCCACCAGCACCACGTCGACCGGCTGCCGGGAGAAACGCGCCAACAACTCGTCACCGTGCGCTACGCAGTCGATGCGGCTAACCCCGGGGACAGCCGACATCACGCGGGTGAGACCCTCCCGCACACTGCGCCGGTCGTCGCAAATAAGGACCGTGGTCACGGGGACTCCTTCCTGCAGCCGAGTGACGTTCCACTTCCCCTATCGGACGCTAGGGGCGGAACCTTGACACGATCCGGTGCTTAATCCGTCAAGAAGTTCGTCTCAGCGTCTGCGTTCGGGGGTTCCCCGGAACGGAGCAGCGATGCCGGGACCCACGGCGAGGAGGCGGCGATTCGTCGGCTGATCGGATCAGCTCTCCGTAACACGCAGCTCAGAGCGTTGGCGGCGGTTTCCCGGAGCTCTGCGGTCTCCGCACTATTGCGGACTACCGGGCCGGTCAGGAGCACGAGCGCCGTCGGCCAGATCAACGAGGAGAGACCGTGGTAGTTGGTGTGATTTAGGTCACACTGTAGCAGGCGGACGCCCCGATCGACGCTTTCGGGTGTCCCCCACACCACTAACGCGGTCCCCAGGACGAGCTTGGACTTGAGGACGTGTCGCGTCGCGCCGGCGGCTTCGGCGTGCCGGAGCGCGGTCTCAGCGGGCCCCACCGCTCGCTGCGCGTGACCGCTGCCCAGCTCGATCTCGGCGGCGACCCAGCCGTGGCGGACGCGGGTGCGCCAGGAGTAGGGGGTGACGCGGGCGTGGAGGCGGCGGGCCTCGTCGGTGCGGCCGGCTCCCAGGGCGTCGGCGGCCAGGCCCAGGAGCGCGTCGGCCCGCGCACCGGCGGGATCGACGCCGTCGGGGTCGGTGGTAGTGGTTTCGATGTGACCGGCGGCGGTCAGGGCCAGGGCGTCCAGTGGGCGGGCGGCGGTGTGGCCACCCAGTTGGCGGCGGTGGGAGGCCAGGGTGGAGGCCGCCAGGGAGACGATCAAGTGATCACCGGACCGGAGGAGCGCGCCCAGCGCGGTGGCCGCAGCCGCGTAGTGCCCCCGGCCGCCGAGCGCGACCGCCGCCAGCCACCGCTCGCGCGGCGTCCCGGTCAGCGCCCACCACACGTCCGCGCCCGGTCGGTCGCCGAACGCCGCAGCTCGCAGCTCGTCCACCCGGCCACTGTAGGCAGGGTCAGCACACCGCCCGCTCCACGGCGTCCGCCGCCTCGGCCAGGCCGTTGATCCGCTCCGCGGGCGACGGCACGACCCCGCGCTCCCAGCCCGGCCCCCCGACGAACAGCCGCACCTGCTGCCGGGTCCGGGGCAGGGCCGTCACGACACCCGGATCGGCGTAACGCGGCAGCTGCGCCCACAGCACCACGGCGGCGGGCGCGGTCCGCCTCACCGCGTTGGCGAGGGCGTCCAGCGGGAGGGCCGCGCCGAGCTGACGGACGTCGATCCCGCGCCGGGCCAGCTCCGCGGCCAGCGGGTACAGCGGCAGGTTGTGCCGTTCCTCCGGCATGCACGCGAGCAGCACCGGCCGGTGGTTGCGCGGTTCGGCGACGATCGGGGTCGCGCGGACCATCGCGGCCAGCACGCACTCGTCCAACAGGTGCGACACCTCGACGCCGGCGCCCGAGTGCTCCCAGCGCGCGGCGATGGCGGCGAGGACCGGGCGGACCACGTCGTCCCAGGTCGCGACCACGCCGTCCTGCGCGATCGAGTCCGCGAGCAGCACCTGGACGGCGGCCGAGTCCATCGCCAGCGCCGCCCGGCCGACCCCGCGCGCCAGCCGGCTCGCGCCCGGCAGCTTGAGCCCGCGCCCGCCGGCGGGCGGTGAGCCGGTGTCGAACTCGCCGCCGGTCAGCAGGGGCGGCGGGGCGGCGGTCCGGCGGACCAGCCGGGGCTGCGGGACGGGCGTGGCGAGGGCGTACTTGGCCGCCTCGGCGCTCGACGCGCCCCGCAGCAGGGCCCGTTGCATCAGTTCGAGCCGGGCCACGTCGTGTGGTGCGTACTTGCGGTGTCGCCCGGTGGTGTGATCACTGGGTCCGAGGCCGTACCGCCGGTCCCAGGTGCGCAGCGTGGCCGGCGCGACGCCCAGCCGCCGTGCGACCGCGGCCACCGACAGGGGCACCGAATGCGCAGGATCGTCTTCTGCCGCAACGGTTTCCTGGGCGTCGTCGAGCGGCGCCGCGGCGGGCTCGGGGGGCGTCATCACGCTGACATCGTCCGTTCACCTGACGTCACGGGCAACTCCGGGGGTGACCTCCGCTGATCACCCATCGAATGAATTGCGCATTTGTGCGGCCAACCCCCTTGAACAAGTTTTGGCGCGGTTCTACGGTGGATCATCGTTAAGCCGAATGGAGCAGTTCTCGTCAGTGGGCCAAGGAGGCGGTCTCGATGGCGGACACCCGAAGGCTTCCCGGTCCCAACGCCGACCTGTGGGACTGGCAGATGCGCGGCTCGTGCCGCGGGATGGACAGCGCGTTCTTCTTCCACCCGGACGGTGAACGCGGTCCGGCGCGGGCGCGGCGGGAGGCACGGGCCAAAGCCGTGTGCCTGTCGTGTCCCGTGCTGGAGATGTGCCGGCGCCACGCGCTGGCGGTGCAGGAGCCCTACGGGATCTGGGGTGGTCTCTCGGAGTCCGAGCGGGACAGCATCATCAAGGCCCGCAAGCGCCAGCCCGCGATGGCCTGACGCGAGCCGGGAAGACCACCTCCGGCAGGAGGGGGCGGCGCTCCGCACGCCGCCCCCTCCGCCATGTCCGGGAGACGAGCTGACGGCCGACCTCCACGCGAGGGGGCGGCACCCGTGGTGGGTGCCGCCCCCTCGTGAGCGAGCGTCGAGCGGTCCGGCTCAGTGGCCGTGGCCGTGACCGTGGCCGTGACCGGCCGCGGCGGGCTCCTCTTCCTTCTTCTCCACGACCGCGCTCTCGGTGGTGAGCACCATGCGCGCGATCGACGCGGCGTTCGCCACGGCGGAGCGGGTGACCTTCACCGGGTCGATGATCCCGGCCTCCAGCAGGTCGCCGTAGGTCAGCGAAGCCGCGTTGAGGCCGTAGCCCCAGTCCTGCTCGCGGACCTTGTTGACCACCACGGCGCCCTCCAGGCCCGCGTTGGCCGCGATCCAGAACAGGGCCGAGCCCAGGGCCTCGCGCACGATCGCGACGCCGGTCGCCTCGTCGCCGGACAGGCCCAGACCGCCGTCCAGCACCTTGGCGGCGTGCACGAGCGCGGAACCGCCGCCGGGGACGATGCCCTCCTCGACCGCCGCCTTGGTCGCCGCCACCGCGTCCTCGATGCGGTGCTTGCGCTCCTTCAGCTCGGTCTCGGTGGCCGCGCCGACCTTGATCACCGCGATGCCGCCGGACAGCTTCGCCAGCCGCTCCTGCAGCTTCTCGCGGTCCCAGTCGGAGTCGGTCGCCTCGATCTCGCGGCGCAGCTGCTCCGCGCGGGCGGCCACGTCGGCCTTGGCACCGGCGCCGTCGACGATGGTCGTGTCGTCCTTGGACACCACGACCCGCCGCGCGGAACCCAGCACGTCCAGCCCGGCCTCGGCCAGCTTCAGGCCGACCTCGGCGGAGATCACCGTGGCGCCCGTGACGACGGCGAGGTCGTCCAGGAACGCCTTGCGGCGGTCGCCGAAGTACGGGGCCTTGACCGCGACCACGCGCAGCGTCTTGCGCAGGGCGTTGACCACCAGGGTGGACAGCGCCTCGCCCTCGACGTCCTCGGCCACGATGACCAGCGGCTTGCCGGCCTCCGCCACCTTCTCCAGCAGCGGGAGCAGGTCGGCCAGGGCGCTGATCTTCTCGCGGTGCAGCAGGATGCGCGCGTCCTCGAACACGGCCTCCTGGGCTTCGAGGTCGGTCGCGAAGTGCGCCGAGATGTAGCCCTTGTCGAACTGGACGCCCTCGGTGATCTGCAGCTCGGTGGCCAGCGTCGAGGACTCCTCGACGGTGATCACACCGTCCTCGCCGACCTTCTCGATGGCTTCGCCGAGCAGGTTGCCGATCGACGCGTCGCGCGAGGAGACGGTGCCGACCTGTGCGATGTTGTCGCGGCCCTTGACCGGGGTGGCCTTGGCCTTGAGGGCGTCCACGACGGCGTCGGCGGCGGCCTGGATGCCGCGGCCCAGCGACGTCGGGTTGGCGCCCGCGGCGACGTTGCGCAGACCGACCCGCACCATGGCCTGGGCCAGGACGGTCGCGGTCGTGGTGCCGTCGCCGGCCACGTCGTTGGTCTTCGTGGCCACGCTCTTGGCCAGCTGCGCGCCCAGGTTCTCGAAGGCGTCTTCCAGCTCGATCTCGCGGGCGATGGTCACACCGTCGTTGGTGACCGTCGGCCCACCGAACTTCTTGTCGAGCACCACGTGCCGGCCGCGCGGACCCAGGGTCACCTTGACCGTGTCCGCCAGCTTGTTCACGCCGCGCTCAAGAGCCCGACGAGCGTCCTCGTCGAAGCTGATCTGCTTGGCCATACCTAGCCTCTCTCAGATGCGCGGAACGCCCCGGGGGTGTCCCCGGTTCTCCGAGGCCGCCGGGGCGTTCTCCACGTGTCCGGCCGGAACGTCAGTTGATGACGGCCAGCACGTCGCGGGCGGAGAGGATCAGGTACTCCTCGCCGTTGTACTTGACCTCGGTGCCGCCGTACTTGGAGTAGATGACGACGTCGCCGACAGCCACGTCCACGGGGATGCGGTTGCCCTTGTCGTCGATCCGGCCGGGACCGACCGCGAGGACCTTGCCCTCCTGGGGCTTCTCCTTCGCGGTGTCCGGGATCACGAGGCCGGAAGCGGTCGTGGTCTCGGCCTCGCTGGCCTGGACGACGATCTTGTCCTCGAGCGGCTTGATGTTCACGCTCACCGGGCTGACCTCCACGGTCGTCGAAAGCGTTGGCAGGTTGCGTTTACGGCTCCTGCCACCCCGCCGTCGCGGGGGTCGGGGCGGTTGCTGGTGCCGTGCGTCTAGCACTCTACCCACGCGAGTGCCAACGCTTCAACGACCCCCGTCACTCGTCGGTGGGGACTGCCGGGGATCGACCCGCGGGCGCGGCTCGGCGGGGGACGGCGCTCACGGGAGTGTCGTCTCGGCGAATGGCGGTGTTCACCTGGATGCCACCGCCGTGGCGGACGGTCTGCCGCATGAACACCGTGACGCGACGAACCCTGCTCATCGGCGGTGTCGCCCTGGCCACGGCCGGGGCCGGCTTCCCCAAGCTCGGCGACCCCTTCACCCTCGGCGTGGCCAGCGGCGACCCGCGGCCGGACGGCGTCGTGCTGTGGACGCGCCTCGCCCCGAACCCGCTGAACGAGGACGGCCTGGGCGGCATGCCCAACCGGGTCGTCCCGGTGCACTGGGAGATCTCCGAGGACCAGGGCTTCCGGCGGATCGTGCGGCGCGGCACGCAGGTCGCCCGGCCGGACAGCGCCCACAGCGTGCACGTCGAACCCTTCGGCCTGCGCCCCGGCGCCGAGTACTTCTACCGGTTCAAGGCCGGCGACCACATCTCGCCCGTCGGCCGGACCCGCACCGCCCCCGCGCCGTGGGAGGTGCAGGACCTCACGATGTGCTTCGCCTCCTGCGCCCACTACGGCGAGGGCTACTTCACCGCCTACCGCCGCCTCGCCGAGGACCACCCGGACCTGGTCCTGCACCTGGGCGACTACCAGTACGAGTACGCGGCCAAGGCCGCCGACGTGCGCACCGTCGTCGGCCCCGAGACCCGCACGCTCGCCGACTACCGGTTGCGCCACGCCCAGTACAAGACCGACGCGGACCTCCAGTTCGCCCACGCCACCGCGCCGTGGCTGCTCGTCTGGGACGACCACGAGATCGAGAACAACTGGGCCGACGAGGTGCCCGAGCAGCCCGACCCGAACTTCGCCGACCGGCGCGCGGCGGCGTTCCAGGCCTACTACGAGAACATGCCGCTGCGCCGGTCCGCCCGCCCGAACGGGATCGACCTGCAGCTCTACCGCCGCGTCCAGTGGGGCGCGCTGGCCAACTTCCACATGCTCGACACCCGCCAGTACCGCGACGACCAGGCGTGCGGCGACGGCTGGAAGACCTGCGCCGAGGCCGGCGACCCGACCCGCACCATCACCGGCGCGGAGCAGGAGGCGTGGCTGCTGGACGGGTTCCGCCGCTCCCGCGCCCGCTGGGACGTCCTGGGCCAGCAGGTCTTCTTCGCCGAGCGCGACCGCAAGGACGGCCCGGTCGAGGAGGTGTCGATGGACGGCTGGGACGGCTACCTGGCCTCGCGCGACCGGATCACCCGCGGGTGGGTCGAGGCGGGCGTGCGCAACACCGTCGTGCTGACCGGTGACGTGCACGCCCACTACGCCGCCGACATCAAGGCCGACTGGAACGACCCGGCGTCGTCGCGGACCGTCGGCACCGAGCTGGTCTGCACGTCCGTCACCTCCGGCGGCGACGGCAACGACACCGTCGACCAGACCCAGCTCCGGCTCAACCCGCACATCAAGCTGCACAGCCGCCGCCGCGGGTACGTCCGCACCCGGTTCACCGCGCGGGAGATGCGGGCGGACTTCCGGACCCTGTCCGCCGTGCGGACGCCCGGGGCCGCGGCCACCACCCTGAAGTCGTTCGTGGTGGAGGACCGCAACCCCGGCCTTAACGCTGTTTAGTTCTCCTTACCCTTGATCACCTCGTAGAGGGCGGTCCAGCTCTCCCTGCCGCGCCCGGCCTCGATGCCGCGCCGGTAGAGCGACTGGACCGCCTTCGGCAGCCCGGCGTCCAGCCCGGTGGACTCGCTGGCGCCCACGATGTGGTCGGCGGTCGCGCCCATCATCAGGATGTTCGCCGCGTCGCCCGGGTACTCGCCCGAGTCGAGGTGCCGGACGGTCTCGTCCAGGTACATCGAGATCGAGTTCAGGTTGTCCCGCAGGTACGGGGCGAACTTCGCGGCCGGGACGCCGGCGGTCTTGACCAGCGCGATGCTGTGCAGGACGCCGGCCAGCGCGGTCAGGAAGTAGTCGAGTTGCGCCTGGTAGAACAGCTGCGCCAGGGAGTGGTCCTCGCCCAGGTAGTCCGGCCGGCCGATGACCGCCAGCACGTCCTCGTGCGCCTCGAAGACGTCCTTGGGGCCGCTGTAGAAGACGTACGCGCCCTCCTCGCCGACCAACGGCGCGGGCACCATCACCCCGCCCACCACCAGTTCCGCGCCCCGCTCGGCCAGCCACGCGGCGGCCTTCAGGGTCTGGTCCGGGGTGTCGGAGCTGAGGTTGACGACGGTCTTCCCGGCCAGCTCGACGTCGCCGAGGATGTCGTGCATGGCGGCGTAGTCGGTCAGGCTGAGCAGGACCAGCCGGGACGCGTCGACCGCCGCCTGCGGGGTGTCGGCGCGGGTGGCGCCCTGCTCGACCAGCGCGTCGGCGCGGCTCGCGGTGCGGTTCCAGACGGTGACCCGGTGGCCGGCGGCCAGGAACTTGCGGACCATGGCCTGCCCCATGGGGCCGAGGCCGATCAGGGTCAGCGGCGTGCTCATGTCGCTCCTTCGTTCGTCGGTGGGACCAGGTTGTCGGCGGGCGCTGCGGGTTCGCTGCGGGTCCACTGCTGGTTGACTCCAGGTCGTGCGATTCGGCGTGCTGGGACCCCTGGCGGTGTGGACGGCGGACGGGACCCCGGTGCGGGTGCCGGAGGCGAAGGTGCGGGCGCTGCTCGCGCGGCTGCTGGTCGCCGAGGGCCGGCCGGTCCCGGTGGACGCGCTGGGCGCGGCGCTGTGGGGCGCGCACCCGCCGGGCAACCCGGGCAACACGTTGCAGACCAAGGTGTCCGCGCTGCGCAAGGCGCTGGGTCGGGACGTGGTGGTGTGGCAGCCGCCGGGGTACGCGGTGCGGTACTCGTGGCTTGACGTGGTCGAGTTCCGGGAGCTGGTGGCGGCGGGCGCGCACGACGACGCGTTGGCGCTGTGGCGCGGTGAGCCGTTGGCGGAGTTCGCGTCGGAGCCGTTCGCCGTGGGGTTCGCCGCGCGGGTCGCGGAGGAGCGGCTGACCGTCGTGGAGGACCGCGCGCAGGCCCTGCTCGGGGCCGGGCGGCCGGTGTCGTTGGAGGAGGAGGTGGCGCGGCACCCGCTGCGGGAACGGTTGCGGGGGCTGCACATGCGGTCGCTGTACCTGGGCGGGCACCAGGTGCGGGCGCTGGAGAGCTTCGCCGCCTACCGGCGGCTGCTGGCCGAGGAGCAGGGGCTCGCGCCGGGCCCGGAGCTGGTGGAGCTGCACCAGGCGCTGCTGCGGCACGAGGTGACCAGGCCGCGCACGAACCTGCCCGCGCCGGTGACGTCGCTGGTGGGGCGCTCCGGGGCGGTGGCCGCGGTGGCGGGGCTGCTGGGGTCGGCGCGGCTGGTGACGCTGACCGGGCCGGGCGGGGTGGGCAAGACGAGCCTCGCGGTGGAGGTGGCGCGGTCGTTGGAGGGGGCGGTGGCCGACGGGGTGTGGCTGGTGGAGCTGGCCGGCCTGGACCGCGTCGCGGGCGAGCGGGTGGCCGGGGCGGTCGCGGCGGTGGTGGGGGTGCGGGAGGAGGTGTCGCCGGGCATGTCCGGCCCGCTCGTCGACCGGATCGCCGAGGCGTTCCGCGGCCGGGAGGCCCTGCTGGTGCTGGACAACTGCGAGCGGCTGGTGGGGGCGGTCGCCGGGCTGGTGTCGCGGTTGTTGCGGGCCGCGCCCGGGTTGCGGGTGCTGGCCACCAGCCAGGAGCCGTTGGGGATCGCCGGGGAGACCGTCTGGGTGGTGCCGCCGCTGGAGCCGCCCGACGCGGTCCGGCTGTTCGGCGAACGGGTCTCGGCGGCGGTGCCCGGGTTCGCCGTGACGGCCGACAACCGGGCCGTGGTCGAGCGGATCTGCGCGCGGCTCGACGGGTTGCCGCTGGCGCTGGAACTGGCCGCGACCCGCGTGCGGGCGCTCGGCGTGGACGGGCTGCTGGAGCGGTTGGACGACCGGTTCCGGGTGCTGTCCGGCGGTCCGCGGGACGCGCCGGAGCGCCAGCGGACGCTGCGGGCCATGATCGACTGGAGCTGGGACCTGCTCGAACCCGCCGAACGGGCCGTGCTGCGGCGGTTGGCGGTCGTGGTCGAGGGGTGCGACCTGGAGGCCGCCGAGGCGATCTGCGCGGGCGACGGCGTGGACGACGTGCTGGAGAGCCTGAGCCGGCTGGTCGACCGGTCGCTGGTCGTAGTGGTGCCCGGCGACCGGGTGCGCTACCGGTTGCTGGAGTCGGTCGCCGACTACGGGCGGGAACGGCTGGTCGAGGCGGGTGAACCGGCCGCCGTCCGCGCCCGGCACGCCGCCCACTACCGGGCGTTGGCCGAACGGGCGGACCCCGAGCTGCGCGGCCCCGACCAGCTGCGGTGGCTGGCGCGGCTGGACGCCGACGCCGCGAACCTGCGGGCCGCCGTCGAGGGCGACGCCGGCGCGGCGCGGGCGTTGGCCTGGTACTGGTTCCTGCGCGGGCGGGTCCGGGAGGCCCGGGACGCGCTGGACGGCCCGTGGCGGCTGGGGTTCTCGGTGCTGGCCGGCGGGCCGGTGCGGGACCCGGGGCACGTCGCCGACCCGCGGGCGCGGTGGTTCCTCGGGTACGTGTTCTCCACCGTCGGGGACATGGTCGCCGGCGAGCGGCTCACGGACTCGGCGCTGGCGGAGTTCGTCGCGCGCGGCGACGAGTGGGGCGTGGCCGCCGCGCTGTCGGACCGGTTCAGCCAGGCCATGGGCCGCGGCGACTTCGACACCGCGCGGGACGCCGCCGAACGAGCCGACCGGGCGTTCACCGCGCTGGGCGACCGGTGGGGCCGGCTCCAGGCGTCGTTCGCCCTGGGCACGCTGGCGCAGCTGCGCGGCGACTACGACACAGCGGCGCGCGTGCACCGACAGGGGCTGGAGCTGGCCCGGGAGCTGCGCTCGTGGCCGGAGGTGTCCTACACGCTGTCCTGGCTGGGCCGGGTGGCCCTGCTGACCGGGGACTTCGCGGAGTCCCGCGCGCTGCACGAGCAGGCCCGGCGGATCGCCGCCGACCAGGGCTTCTCCCCCGGCGAGATGTACGCGGAGACCGGGCTCGCGCTGGTCGCGCGGCGGTCCGGGGACCTGGCCGAGGCGGACCGGCTGCTGGCGCGGCTGCACGACTGGCACCGGCGGGCCGGGTTCGAGGCCGGGGCGACGCTGGTGCTGGCCGAGCAGGGGTTCGTCGCCGAGCAGCGGGGCGACGTCGAGGGGGCGCTGCGGCTGCAACGCGCCGGGCTCGACCTGGCCCGCCGGGTCGGCGACCCGCGCGCGGTGGCGCTGGCCTGCGAGGGGTTGGCGGGGGCGGAGGCGCTGGCCGGCCGGCACGAGGAGGCCGCGCGGCTGCTCGGCGTCGCGGCGGCCCACCGGCAGTCGGTCGGGTTGCCGCTGCCGGATGGTGAGCGCCACGACGTGGACCGGATCACCGCCGCCGCCCGCGCGGCGCTGGGCGACGAGCGGTTCCGGTTGGCGTTCAAGGAAGGGCTGGTCGAGGGCTGATCCGGGCGTGGTCGCCGACAGGCCCGGCGCAGCCGCCCCGACCGGGCGTCAGAAGATCTGCACCGTGCCGACGGGTAGGCCGGGCACGGTCGACAGGTCCAGCGGCGACGGCTTCGCGCCGGCGGCCACCAGGTGCGCGCCGAGCGCGGCGATCATCGCGCCGTTGTCGGTGCACAGCCGGGGACGGGGCACGCGCAGCTCGATGCCCGCCTCCGCGCAGCGCTCGGCCGCCAGGCCGGACAGCCGCGAGTTCGCCGCGACCCCGCCGGAGATCACCAGGGTGTCCACGCCGAGGTCCTTGCACGCCCGGACGGCCTTCATGGTCAGCACGTCGGCCACGGCCTCCTGGAACGACGCCGCCACGTCGGCCAGCGGGATCTCCTCGCCGGCGCGCTCCCGCTTCTCCACCCACCGGGCGACCGACGTCTTCAGGCCGGAGAACGAGAAGTCGTACTTGGCGTCGCGCGGACCGGTCAGGCCGCGCGGGAACGCGATCGCGCAGCCGTTGCCCCGCTTGGCGAGCCTGTCGATGGGCGGGCCGCCCGGGTAGGGCAGGTCGAGCAGGCGGGCGACCTTGTCGTAGGCCTCGCCGGCGGCGTCGTCCACGGTGGAGCCGATCTCGGTGATCCTCTCCGCCAGCCCTTCGACCAGCAGCAGCTGGGAGTGGCCGCCGGAGACCAGCAGCGCGACGCACCGCTCGGGCAGCGGGCCGTGCTGGAGGGTGTCGGCGGCGACGTGCCCGGCGAGGTGGTTGACGCCGTAGAGCGGCTTGTCGAGCGCGGCGGCGTAGGCCTTGGCGGCGCTGACGCCCACCAGCAGCGCCCCGGCCAGGCCCGGACCCGCGGTGACGGCGATCGAGTGCACGTCGGACAGCTCGATCCCGGCCTTCTCCACGGCGCGGCGCATGGTGGGCACCATCGCCTCCAGGTGGGCGCGCGACGCCACCTCCGGGACCACGCCGCCGAAGCGCGCGTGCTCCTCCACGCTGGAGGCGACCTCGTCGGCGAGCAGTTCCAGCACGCCGTCCGGGCCGAGGCGGACGATGCCGACGCCCGTCTCGTCGCACGAGCTCTCGATGCCGAGGATGAGCCGGTCAGTCACGGTTCGCGGGCCTTCCCATCGTGTACGCGTCGGCGCCCGACGGCTGGTAGTAGCGGCGGCGCAGGCCGAGGTGCTCGAAGCCGTGCGCCAGGTAGAGCGAGATCGCGGGCACGTTGTCCGTGCGGACCTCCAGGAACACCGGCAGGCCCAGTTCGTCGGCCTTGGCCAGGATGGTGCGCAGGAGGGTCTTGCCGACGCCGGAACCCTGGTGGGCGCGCTCCACGGCGATGGTGTGGACGCTCGACTCGAAGTCGGTGAGGGCCAGGCCCGCGTAGCCGATGAGCCGGTCGTCCCAGTACGCGCCGACGTAGAAGTTGCCGTGGTCGAGTTCGCTGTGGAACGCGTTCTCGCTCCACGGGTCGTCGCCGGGGAACAGGTCCCGCTCGATCTCGGCGCAGCGGGCCGCGTCCTCGTGGCGCAGCGGCGCGATGGTGACCGTGCGCGGGGTCATCTCGTCACCCTCTTGCGGCCGACCGGTTCGACGGCGTCCGGTCGGCGCAGGTAGAGCGGGGTGAGCGCGGCGGGGCGGGCGCCGGCGAGCAGTTCGCCCGCGGCGGCGGCGACCAGGGAGGTCGGCGACGGGTACCGGACGTCCACCACGGGCAGGCCGAGCACGTCGGCGTAGATCCGCGCGCCCTCGCCGGCCGCCGCGGTGACCGCCGGGAGCTTGTCGAGGACGTCCGCCGGCTTGTCCACGTGCGGGCCGTCGGTGCGGCGACCGGCGGCGTCGTAGGCGGCCCAGTAGACCTCCTTGCGGCGCGCGTCCGTGGCCACCAGGAGCGGGTGGCCGGTGTTCGCGTCCAGCGCGATGGCGTCCGGGGTGGGCACCGGGTAGACCGGCCGGTTGAGCGCCTGGCCCAGGGCGGCGGCGGTGACCAGGCCCACGCGCAGCCCGGTGAACGGGCCCGGCCCCGAGCCGCAGACGATGGCGTCCAGGTCGCGCAGGGTCTTCCCGGCCTCGGTCAGGGCCTCCTGGAGGTGGGGGGTGAGCAGCTCGCCGTGCGCCTTGGCGTTCACCGTCACCCGCTGCGCGAGCAGGCGGGGCGGCGCGTCGGGCGTCAGTTCGACCACTCCGGCGGTGACGGCGGGGGTCGCGGTGTCCAAAGCGAGCACTAGCACGGTCGTCAAGGGTACGGGTGCCGCGTTCGTGGGCTGAAGCACACTGGACTTGACGTCGGCGTCAAGGCGGAGGATCTCCCACCGTGCGCATCGGAGAACTGGCACGACAGAGTGGCACGACCACCCGCGCGCTGCGCTACTACGAGTCCCTGGGACTGCTGCGGGCGCGGCGCGGTGCCAACGGGCAACGCGAGTACGACGAGGCCGACCTGCGGCTGGTGACCGAGATCCGGTCGCTGACCGGCATCGGTTTCGCGCTGGAGGACACCCGGCCGTTCGTCGAGTGCCTGCGCGACGGCCACCCGAGCGGGGACGCGTGTCCCGCGTCGGTCGCGGTGTACCGGCGCAAGCTCGCCGAGCTGGACGAGTGCATCGAGCGCCTGGAGGCCGCGCGGAGCCGGGTGCGCACGCAGTTGGCGGAGGCGGAGAAGAGGAGTCGACCGTGCGCACGTTGACGGACGAGACGTTCGCGGAGGCGATCACCGGGGACGCGGTGCTCGTGGAGTTCACGGCGGCCTGGTGCCCGCCCTGCCGGATGATCGAGCCGGTGCTGGCGGAGCTGGACGCCGAGCTGGAGTCGGTGTCGTTCGCGAAGATCGACACGGACGCGCACCCCCGGACGGCGCGGGACCTGGGGATCATGGGGATGCCGACGTTGCAGCTGTACCGGGGCGGCGAGCTGGTGGCCCAACTGGTGGGGGCGCGACCGAAGGCGCAACTGCTGAAGTGGCTGGAGCCGCACCTCGGCTGAAACACGTTCCATGATCGCGAAGCCCCCGAGCCGATCGGGGGCTTCGCCATTGAGCCGATCGAATAGGCAGTCGTGATCGACCGCCACGGCGGGTGCGACCTTTCGGCCAGCCCGCCGGGAATCCAACCAACACTCGCCAGTCGCTCTGGCACCTGCGCTGGCGTCTGCCGCTTCAGATCGACAGCCGCGCGAAGCGCACCAACAACAGGATCCGCAACTCCCAGCGGTCGACGACCTCCGCACCGGGCCAGGACACCATCGGCGAGGACGATCCGGTGACGTCCTCGCAGCCGCCCCACGCCAAGCTCGTGACCGAGACGTCGATCCTGATCAAGTCGTAGCACCGGCCGGGAGCCGGGGTGGCTCGGAGCACAGTTGTGATGCGGTTCGGCCGGTTCTTGGTCAAGGTGGGTGGATGTTGCTGCCTGCCTTGGCCTCCCCGACCGCCAAAGTGGCCATCCGGTTCCCCCACCACGAGTTGACCTACGCCGAACTGGCCGCTCAAGCCCGGCAGGTGGCGTACGGGCTGGTGGGGAAGCGGCGGATCGCCGTGTGGGCGCGGGCCGACGTGCGGACGTGCGTGGTGGTGGTCGGCGCGTTGTTGGCCGGGGTGCCCGTGGTGCCGCTGAACCCCAAGGTGGGTGAGCGGGAACTGGCGCACATCCTCGGGGACAGCGAGCCGGACCTCGTGGTGGACGACGAGCTGCCGTCCGGGGTCGAGGTGCCGTTGCCCGAACCCGACGCCGAAGCCCCCGCGCTGATCGTCTACACCTCCGGGACCACCGGGCCGCCCAAGGGCGTGGTGCTGCCCCGGCGGGCGTTGGCGTCGAACCTCGACGCGCTCGCGCAGGCGTGGGAGTGGACCGCCGAGGACGTCGTCGTGCACGGCCTCCCCCTGTTCCACGTGCACGGGCTGGGCATCGGCGTCCTCGGGCCGTTGCGGCGCGGCGGGACGGTGCGCCACCTGGGGAGCTTCACCGTCGAGAAGGCGGCCGAGGCGATGGCGTCGGTCGGCACGATGATGTTCGGCGTCCCCACGATGTACCACCGGATCGCGCAGGCGCCCAAGCACGCGGCGGCGTTCGCGCGGGCCCGGTTGCTGGTGTCCGGGTCGGCGGCGCTGCCGGCCACCGTCCACGAGCAGCTCGAACGGCTCACCGGGCAGCGGGTGGTCGAGCGGTACGGCATGACGGAGACGTTGATGAACACCAGCGTCCGGGCGTCCGGGGACCGGCGGCCGGGCACGGTCGGGCCGCCGCTGGACGGGGTCGAGGTGCGGGTGGTCGGGGACGAGCCGGGCGAGATCGAGGTGCGCGGCCCGAACCTGTTCCTGGAGTACCTCAACCGGCCCGACGCCACCCGCGAGGCGTTCACGGACGGGTGGTTCCGGACGGGTGACCTCGCCGTGGTCGAGCCGGACGGGTACCTGCGGATCGTCGGGCGGCGCGCCACCGACCTGATCAAGAGCGGCGGGTACAAGATCGGGGCCGGCGAGATCGAGAACGCCCTGCTGGAACACCCCGGCGTGGCCGAGGTGGCCGTGACCGGGGAACCCGACGACGACCTGGGCGAGCGGGTGGTGGCCTGGGTCGTGTCGACCGGGGCGCCGGCGACGGGCGACGAGCTGGCCGACCACGTGGCGAGGCTGCTGACGCCGCACAAGCGGCCCCGCGTGGTCCGGTTCGTGGAGTCGTTGCCGCGCAACGACATGGGCAAGGTCCTGAAGCGGGAGCTGCGGTGAACCCGCTCGGCTGGCCCGGCTACGACGACCAGCTGCGCCGGGCGCGGGAGCGGACCGGCGGGGCGGAGTCCGTGTCGTGGCGGCGGGGCGCGGACGCCGTCGTGATCACGTTCGACTTCCGGTTCCTGGGCGGGTCGGTCGGCACGGCCACCGGGGCGGTGCTGGAGGAGGCGTTCGGCGAGGCGCTGGCGTGGGGGTTGCCGGTGGTGTCGGTGATCGCCACCGGTGGCAGCCGGATGCAGGAGGGGATGCTGTCGTTGCGGCAGCTCCAACGGGTGGCGCGGCTGTGCGCGGTGCACCGGGAGGCGGGGTTGCCGCACGTGTCCGTGCTCCGGAACCCCACGACCGGTGGGCTGTGGGCGTCGCTGGGTGCGGGCGCGGACGTGGTGGTCGGGGTCGCGGGCGCGCAGGTCGGGTTCGCGGGCAGCCGGGTGCGGCCCGGTGACGACCCGGCCTACACCGCCGAGGGCCAGTTCGCGGCCGGCACGGTGGACGTGGTCGTCGCCGAGGGCGACGTGGACGAGGTGGTCGGGCGGCTGCTGGGGCTGCTGACCGGCGGCGGCGCGGTGCCGGCCGAGGTGCCCCGGGCGTTGGGGGCGACCGACCTGCCCGAGGACGGGTGGAGCGCCGTCGAACGCGCGCGTGCGCCCGAGCGGCCCCGGGCGGCGGCGTACCTGGACGACTACTTCGACCACCGGGTGGCGTTGAGCGGCGACCGGGCCGGCGGGGTCGATCCCGGGTTGCTGTGCGGGATCGGCCGGCGGCACGGGCGGTCCGTCGCCTACGTCGCCCAGACCGGCACCGCCACCACGCCCGCCGGGTTCCGGACCGCGAGCCGGGTCATCCGGTTGGCCGGGCGGCTCGCGCTGCCGGTGCTGACCCTGGTGGACACGCCCGGCGCGGCCAACGACGCCGCCGCCGAACGGGCCGGGGTCGGGGCGGCGATCGCCGAGTTGTTCGCGGTGGTGGCGCAGGCGCGGGTGCCGATCACGACCCTGGTGGTCGGCGAGGGCGGGTCCGGCGGGGCGCTGGCGCTGTCCTCGCCCGACCACACCTGGATCGCCCCCGACGCCTACTTCTCCGTGATCGCGCCCGAACTCGCCGCCGCGATCCTCAAGCGCGCGGACGTGCGGGAGCTGGCCGACGACCTGATGCTGCGCCCGCAGGACCTGGTCCGGCTGGGGGTCGTGCGCGGGATCGCCGAGGCTTAGGGCAGTTCGCGGGTGGTCCAGGAGCCGTGGGGCTCCAGGTGGGCCGTGCGGACGTCGTCGTCGTGGCGTTCCAGGCGGATGAGCAGGTGGTCCTCGGAGAGGCGTTCGGCCACGCCCTCGCCCCACTCGACGGCCACCACCGCGTCCACCAGGTCGGTGTCCAGGTCGAGGTCGTCCAGCTCGTCCAGGTGCCCGCCCAGGCGGTACGCGTCCACGTGCACCAGCGGCACGCCCCGGCCCTCCGGCGCGGGTTCGTGCACGCGGGCGATGACGAACGTCGGCGAGCTGACCCGGCCGGTCACGCCCAGGCCGTTCGCCAGGCCGCGCACCAGCGCTGTCTTGCCCGCCCCGAGGGGGCCGGCCAGCAGCAGCAGGTCGCCGCCGCGCACCAGTTCGCCGAGCCTGCGCCCGAACTCCTCCGTGTCCTCCACCCTGGGGAGGGTCACGCTCGTCGCCACCACCGCCGCCTGCTTTCCGACCGTTCGACCGCGCTGCGCCGAACCAGGCCCACCAGGTGTCCCGTCACCGGGTCGGGCTGTTCCATCATCACCATGTGGCCCGCACCCGGGACGCGGACCAGTTCGCCGTGCGGCATCTCCTCGGCCATCCGCTCGGCGTGCGAGAACGGCGTCAGCTTGTCGGCGTCACCGCTGATCACGAGGACCTCGCAGTGCCGCAGACCGGCCAGCGCCTTGTACCTGTTGTGCGTGCCCAGAGTCTCCAGGAACTCCGTGAGGACCTGCACGGTGGTCCCGCCGATCATCTGCTCCATCAGGTCGACCAGGGACGCGCTGGTCCCCCGGTCGCCGAAGGCCAGCGCCCGGATGCCGCTCCACGTGAGGGTGTTCGCGCGGCGGCGGACCCACTCCACGAGGCCCGGCTGGAGGCCGGCCAGCCGCCCCACGCCGAGGGTCACCGGGTTGTAGCGGGACAGCACGCTCTTGGGCAGGCCCGCGCCGCCGACCGCGCCGGCCGCCGTGCCGACCAGGGCCACGCCCCGGACGCGGTCGGCGAACAGCTCGGGTTGCTGCTCGGCGAGGGCCATGATCGTCATGCCGCCCATGGAGTGGCCGACCAGGACGACCGGGCCCTCGGGGACCACCGCTCGGAGCACCTCGTCGAGGTCGCGGGCGCACTGGTCGATGGTGCTGGACGCGGCCTTCCCGCGGCCCGAGCGGCCGTGGCCGCGCTGGTCGTAGAGGACCTGGCGGACCCGGGGTTCGGTGAGCCTGGCCAGGTCACGGCGTTGGAAGTGCCAGCAGCGGCGGTCCAGGGCGAAGCCGTGCACCAGGACGACGGTGAGGTCCGGCGTGCCGCCGTCCTCGGGGTCGACCTCCTCCACCGAGAGGGGCACGCCGTCGTCGGCGGCGACCGTGGACTCGCGGTTCGGGGTCAGCTCGCCCAGGGGTTCGTCGGCGAGCGGGTCGTCCTGTCGGCGGTCCTTGGCGACCTTCTTGTGGTTGGCCGCCACGCCGACCGCGACGCCCGTCGCCGCCGCGCCGAGCACGCCGCCCGCCCAGCCGACAGCCTTCCACAGCGTGTTCACCGGTACGTCCTCGCCACGCGCGGCCGGTACATGCCGGTGACGATCTCGTAGTCGATGGTCCCGGTGGTGTCGGCCCACTCGCGCGCGGTCGGCTCGCCGTGCGCGCCGGTGCCGAACAGCACCACCTCGTCCCCCTCGGCCACGGGGTCGTCGCCGCAGTCCACCACGACCTGGTCCATGCACACCCGCCCCACCACGGGACGCCGCGCGCCGGCGAGCAGGACGCGCATGCGGTTGGACAGGGCGCGCGGCACGCCGTCCGCGTAGCCGACCGGCACCAGGGCCAGCGTGGTGTCGGCCTTGGCGGTCCAGGTCAGGCCGTAGGAGACCGACTCGCCGGCCGCGATGCGCTTGGTCAGCGCGACCGTGGAGCGGAACGTCATGACCGGGCGCAGGTCGAACGGCTCCGGCACGGGGTTGAGCCCGTAGACCGCGATGCCCGGCCGGACCAGGTCGAAGTGCAGGTCGGGACGGGTGAGCAGGGCGGCCGAGTTGGCCAGGTGCCGCATCGGGTCCAGGCCCGCGGCCACGGCGGCGCGGTAGGCGTCGTCGAACCGCTCGGCCTGGGCGTCGGTGGCCGGGTGGCCGATCTCGTCGGCGCACGCCAGGTGCGACCAGACGGCGACCACGCGGACCTCGGGCGTGGCGGCGGCCTTGTCCACCAGGGCGGGCCACACGTCGGGCGGGCAGCCGTTGCGGGACAGGCCGGTGTCGATCTTGAGGTGGACGCGGGCGGTCCGGCCCGCGCGCCGGGCGGCGTCCGCGATCTCGTCCAACTGCCGGATGCTCGCCACCGAGAGGTCGACGTCCTGCTCGACGCCGGGCGCGTAGTCGGTGCCGGGCGGGTCCAGCCACGCGAGGGTGGGGGCCGTGATGCCCGCGCCGCGCAGCGCGAGCGCCTCGGCCAGGGAGCACGAGCCGAGCCAGGTCGCCCCCGCCTCCAGGGCCGCTCTCGCCACCTCGACCGCGCCGTGCCCGTACCCGTCCGCCTTGACGACGGCCATGGTCGCGGCGGCGGGCGCGCGGCCGGCCAGGAGCGCGACGTTGTGCCGGAGGTTGTCGAGGTCGATCACGACCTCAGCGCGAGGAGCAGCCATAACACCGTTCATGGTGACACAGGGGGCGGTCGCGGCCGGTCGGGGTCAGGAGGTCGGCGGGCGGACGGCGCGGATCGCGTCGGGGACGGCGGCGAGGAGGGAGGTCGCCGGGATCGGCGCCCCGTCCGCGGCCAGTTCCGCCGCCAGGACGTGCACGCGGGCCGCGCAGCCCGCCGCCAGGAGCGGGTCCAGGCCGGCCGCCAGGAGCGCGCCGACCAGGCCCGACAGGACGTCGCCGGAGCCCGCCGTGGCGGCCCAGGACGTGCGGGCGCGGTTGACCAGGACGCGGCCGTCCGGGGCGGCCATGACCGTGGTGTGGCCCTTGAGCAGGACCACCGCGTTGAACTTGTCCGCCGCGCGCCTCGCCGCCGCCACCCGGTCGTCGCCGACCCCGCCTGCCAGGCGCTCGTACTCGCGGTCGTGCGGGGTCAGCACGAGCGGGGTGTCCGGGTCGCGCGCGTCCCACAGGTCGGGGTTGTTGGCGAGCATGGTGATGGCGTCCGCGTCCGCGCACACCGGCACGCCCGCCTCCAGCACGGTCCGCAGCACGGCCTCCGCGCCCAGCCCGGTGCCCAGGCCCGGCCCGACCACCCACGACTGCACGCGGCCGGCGTCGGTGATCGACCCGGTGCAGATCGCCTCGGGCCACCGCGCCCGCACGCCCTCCGCCGCCGCGCCCGCGTACCGGACCATGCCGGAGGTGGCCAGCAGCGCCGCGCCGGTGGCCAGCACGGCCGCGCCGGGGTAGGTCGCCGAACCGGCCGCGACACCGGTCACGCCCTGCGTGTACTTGTCGTCGGCGGGACCCGGCACGGGCCACGCCTCGCCGACGTCTTCGACTTCGAGTTCGAGCAGGTCCGGGCCGGCCAGCTCGGGGCCCAGGCCGATGTCCACCAGCCGCACCTCGCCGCAGTCGGCCAGCGCGTGCACGGGCTTGAGGCACCCGAACGTGACCGTGACCGCGGGCCGGACGTGCGGGCCGTGCGCCGCGCCGGTGTCGGGGTCGACGCCGCTGGGCAGGTCCACCGACAGCACGGGCGCGTCGAGGTGCGCCACGTGCTCGGCGGCGGCCGGCCGCAGCGGGCCCCGCGCGGACAGCCCCACGATGCCGTCGACCACCAGGTCCACGTCGGTGAGCCGGTCGACGACCCGGCCGCCGACCCGCCGGAACGCGGCCAGGCCGGCGGCGTGCGCCTTGGGCGGGTCGAGCAGCACCGCGGACACGGCGACCCCGCGCCGGCGCAGGTAGTAGCCCGCCCACAGCGCGTCGCCGCCGTTGCCGCCCGCCCCGACCAGCAGCCCGACCCGCCGCCGCCCGGCCAGGTGCTCCAGCGCCACCGTCGCGACCCCGAACGCGGCCCGCCGCATGAGCGCCCCTTCGGGCACCCGCGCCATGACCCGCTCCTCGGCCGCCCTGACCCGTCCCGTGGTCCACAGTCCCCGCATAGCGGGAGAGCCTAGGCGCGCGGGCGGGGGCCTACTCGACGGTGACGGACTTGGCCAGGTTGCGCGGCTTGTCCACGTCGTAGCCCCGGCTGCGCGCGATCTCCGCGGCCAGGACCTGCAACGGCACGGTCGAGACCAGCGGCTGGAGCAGCGTGGACACCGCGGGCACCTCGATCAGGTGGTCGGCGAACGGCCGGACCGTCTCGTCGCCCTCCTCGGCGATCACGATGGTCCGCGCGCCCCGCGCCTGGATCTCGCTGATGTTGGACACCAGCTTCGAGTGCAGCACCGCCCGGCCCTTGGGCGACGGCATCACCACGACGACCGGCAGGCCCTCCTCGATCAGCGCGATCGGGCCGTGCTTCAGCTCGCCCGCGGCGAAGCCCTCGGCGTGCATGTACGCCAGTTCCTTGAGCTTCAACGCGCCTTCCAGCGCCACCGGGTAGCCGACGTGGCGGCCCAGGAACAGCACGGCCTTGGAGTCGGCCAGCTCGCGGCCCAGCGCGCGGACCTGCTCGACCGTGCCCAGCACCTGCTGCACGGCCTTCGGCATGGCCTCCAGCTCGTGGAACTCGCGGGCGACCTCGTCGGGGTACTTGGTGCCGCGCGCCTGCGCCAGCGCCAGGCCGACCAGGTAGTTCGCGGCGATCTGGGCGAGGAACGCCTTGGTGGACGCGACGCCGATCTCCGGGCCGGCGTGCGTGTAGAGCACGGCGTCGGACTCGCGCGGGATCTGCGCGCCGTTGGTGTTGCACACCGCCAGCACGCGGGCCTTCTGGGCGCGGGCGTGCCGCACGGCCTCCAGCGTGTCGGCCGTCTCACCGGACTGGGACACGGCGACGACCAGGGTGTCGCGGTCCAGCACCGGGTCGCGGTAGCGGAACTCGGAGGCCAGCTCGACCTCGACGGGCAGGCGGGTCCAGTGCTCGATGGCGTACTTGGCGACCAGGCCCGAGTGGTAGGCCGAGCCGCAGGCCACGACGAACACCTTGTCCACGTCGCGGAGGTCCTGGTCGGACAGGCGCTGCTCGTCCAGGACGATCCGGCCGCCGACGAAGTGGCCGCGCAGGGTGTTGGCCAGCGCGTCCGGCTGCTCCTCGATCTCCTTGAGCATGAAGTACTCGTGGCCGCCCTTCTCGGCGGCGGACAGGTCCCAGTTGACCGTGAACGGCTTGGCCTCGGCGGCCTCCCCGACGAAGTCGGTGACCTCGTAGCCCTCGCGGGTGATCACGACGACCTGGTCCTGGCCCAGCTCGACGGCCTCGCGGGTGTGCTCGATGAACGCGGACACGTCGGAGGCGACGAACGTCTCCCCCTCGCCCACGCCGACCACCAGCGGCGAGGAGCGGCGGGCGGCGACGACGGTGTCCGGCTGGTCGGCGTGCGTCACCACGAGGGTGAACGCGCCCTCCAGGCGGCGGACCACGGCGCGCACGCTGCCCGCGAGGTCGCCCGCCGTGTCGCCCTCGGTGTAGGCGATGGCGATCAGGTGGGCGGTGGTCTCGGTGTCGGTGTCGCTGGCCATCTCGACGCCGCGCGCTTCCAGCTCGGCGCGCAGGGCGGCGAAGTTCTCGATGATCCCGTTGTGCACCACGGCGACCCGGCCGGTCACGTCGCGGTGCGGGTGGGAGTTGCGGTCGATCGGCGCGCCGTGCGTGGCCCACCGCGTGTGGCCCATGCCGGCGGTGCCCGCGAAGGCCTCGCGGCCCACCTCGTCGAGCCGCTCCTCCAGGTTGCTCAGCCGCCCGGCCTTGCGCTCGACGGCCAGCCCGCCGGCGCCGTCCAGCACGGCGACGCCCGCCGAGTCGTAGCCCCGGTACTCCAGCCGCCGCAGCCCGTCGAGGACGACGTCCAGCGCCGGCCGGTGGCCCACGTATCCCACGATTCCGCACACGCCGCACAGCGTAACCAGACCAGGGTTGTCACCCGAACGGGCCACTTCCTGGCGTTTGCGCTGGTCGGTGGCTTTATTGGTGTAGACCAATCGGGGCGTGCGCGGGTTCGGCGCGATCGACTACCGTTCACGCGGTGAGCGGCTACTCGGCGAAGCAGGTGCTCGACCAGCTCGGCAGGCCCGGCGAGCACCCCGTGCTGCGCGGCGACCTCGCCCTGGTGGGCCTCCCCGGCCTCGTCTACACCCCCGCGTCCGGCCTGGGCCTCCCCGCCGTCGCGTTCGGCCACGGCTGGCTCCAACCGGTCACGAGGTACCGGGCGCTGCTGCGGCACCTGGCGTCGTGGGGCATCGTCGCGGCGGCCCCCGGCACGCAGCGCGGTCCGCTGATGTCGTCGAGGCTGTTGGCGGGGAACCTGCGCACCACGCTGGACGTGTGCACCGGTGTCCGGTTGGGCGAGGGCGGCATCAGCGTGGACCCGGAACGCCTGGCCGTGGCGGGTCACTCGATGGGTGGCGGAGCGGCGGTATTGGCCGCCGCCGACGACCCACGGGTGCGCGCGGTGGTGACCCTGGCGGCGTCGGAGGTCCGCCCGTCGGCACTGGACGCGGCCCGCCGGGTGACCGTGCCGGGACTGCACCTGGCAGCGGGCGAGGACCGCATCGCGCCGCCGGTCGGGCACGCGGAGGCGATCGCGCAGGCGTGGACGGGCCCGGTGCAGTACCGGGTGCTGCCGAAGACCAGCCACCTCGGTTTCGCCGAGGGCCGGCACTGGAGCGAACTGCTGCTGGACGGCAAGGGCGAGCGGGCCGCGCAACGACTGGCGCGGGCGCTGCTGACGGCGTTCCTGCTGCGGGCGCTCAAGGGCGAGAAGAAGTGGGACGTCTTGCTGGAGGAGGACGTCAAGGGCGCGCCGCTGGGTTTTCAGCGGGCCGCGTTGACGTTGCGCTGAGCGCTCCTTCGCCGAAGATCGCACCGAATTGTCGGTACCCGCTGGGATGATGGAAGCGGGGGCCGGAGGCCGCGCCCGGGCAGGCTTTGAGCCGCGCGGGGCGCGGAGTGGCGGGGCCGGCGGCGGGCTGGGTTCGGCTTGTGGCGGCGGGCTCGGCAGGGGTGATGGCCGCGGGCTTGGCTCGGCAAGGCTGATGGCTTTGCTGCCGGTGGGTGTCCACCCGCCCGCCCCCTCCCAGGCCACCCGGCACAAGCCCCAACTGCACCCGCCTGCGGCGGCAGGCACTGCCCGCCTGCGGCGGCCGGCACCGCCCCGCCAAACGCCCCCGTCGACACGGGTCCCGAACCAGGCACGAGCAACGACCAACGACCAACGCGAAACGGCCCCCACCTCAGCGAGGCGGGGGCCGTCCCAGTTCACGTCAGCCAGCTCTGGCCGCCGAAATCGTCATCGTCGTCGACCGGAGCCGGCCGTCGAGCCGCGGGCCGAGCCGGAGCGGGCGGCGGTGGCGTCGGGGCGGGTGGCGGCGTGACCGGGGGCGGGAGAGGTGCGGCGGCCGGGGTCGGTTGGCCGGACGACCAGCCGTAGCCGGGCTGTTGCTGCGCCTCGTAGGTCGGCTCGTCGTCCTCCGTGCCGAACTGGAACTCGCCGCCCTTCTTCTGCGTCGCCGCGGTCGTGCCCCAGCCGCCGGCGGCCTTCTGGGCCTTGCCGGCCTCCTGGATGCGCTCGATCGTCTTCTCCGCGATCTGCGCCTGCTTGGAGAAGGCGTCACCCGCCTTGTCGCGCGCCTCCCGGGCGTGCCGTTCGCGCAGCTCGCGACGGTCGGCGGCCTCCCGGTCGATCTGGTCCATGCGGCTCATCGCCGCGGCGAGGCGCTCGGCAGAAGCGCTCATCGACCCTCCTCACCCAGCACGCCCTGCACGCGGCTGAGGTTCACGTCGTCGTCGAACAGCGAGCCGGTGGTGCGCCACTGGCCGGGGCTGCGCTCGGTGTCGCCACCGCCCTGCTGACCGCCGCCCGCCATGCCGCCACCCATCGGCATCCCGCCGCCCATCATGCCGCCACCCATCGGCGACCCGGACGACTGGCCGTGCGACTCGGTCATGGACGGCAGCGTCGCCGCACCCGGCTGACCCGCCTCGGACGTGTTCATGGTGGACGCCAGGCCCTGGTCCGCACTGCCGGACGGGCTGCTCCACGTGTTGTCCGACGCCGGCGCGCCCCACACGGAGTCCGCACCGCCGAACCCGGCCGACCCGCCGCCACCGAACACCGACGCGCCGGACGTCGTGGTCGTGCCGCTGTTGTCGGGCGCGGTGAACGTCTGCTCGTGGTGCGCGAACTGCGGCCCGCCACCACTGAAACCACCGCCACCACCCTGGCCGAAGTCCCCGCCGAAGCCGGGCCCGAAGCCGCCGCCGCCACCGCCGCCGGGGGCGAAACCGCCCTGACCGGGCGCGAACCCGGGGTCGGCGGCCGGCATCGTGGTGAAACCGCCGGCCGGCGTGCCGGGTGCCGAGAACCCGGGGTCGGCCGCGGGCATCGTCGTGAAGCCACCGGCAGGGGTGCCGGGAGCCGAGAAGCCGGGGTCGGGCGCGACGCCGGCCGGGTCCACGAACTCGACCGCGGGCTCCGGCCGGCCGATCAACGGCTCCGCCCCGCCACCCGGCCCGAACCCGGGGTCCGGTGCCGTGGGCCCACCGCTGAACCCGCCGCCGGCACCGAACCCGGTCTCCGGCGAAGCGATCAACGGCTCGCCGACCGCGCCCCCGGCCACACCCACGCCGGTCTCCTGGCCGATCAACGTCTCCGCGCCGCCCTCGAACGGCATCGCGCGCACGTCCGGCTGGCCCGGCGGCACCTCGGCGGGCATCGGCACCGCGTCGTCGATGGTCGGGATGCCCGCCTTGCCGTCGTCGGCCTTGTCCTCGCCGAACTCGACGCCGTACTCCTCGGGCGTGCCGTCGCCGTTGTCCACGGTCAGGTTGATCTCGCCGGTCAGCGGGTCCACCTCGGCGGTGATCGCCAGGCCGTCCAGCTCGATGAGCGCCTTGCCGTCGGCGCCGGCCTCGATCGGGATCGCGCCACCCTCGGCGCCACCCGCCGTCGCGCCCACGGCCGGACCACCCGTCGGACCGCCGGCGGTGGGACCGCCGGCCGGAGCACCGGGCGTGCCGGACACCGGGGTCGCGCCGGCCAGCGCGCCCGCCAGTGCCGCCGCGCCGTTCTGGCCGGTCAGGGCCTTCAGGGCGTCGGGGTTGTTGCTGAAGTCGACGTCGTAGGTCTTCGGCTCGCTGGTCGGCGTGTCGACGGTGATCTGCACGTGGCCGCGCTCGTCCGGCTCCGTGATCTTGATCTCGTTGTCGCCGCTCTTGATGGTGACGGTCTCGGGCTCTTCCTCGCCCTTGAGGCCGTCGGGCTTGCCGTCGCCGTTCAGGTCGTCCGGCTTGCCGTCCCCGTCGAGGTCGTCGATCTTGCCGTCGCCGTCGGTGTCGCCGGGCAGCTTGACGTCGTCGGGCTTGCCGTCGCCGTCCTTGTCCAGCGGGTTCTCCGGCTTCGGCATCTCCGGCATGCCGCCGCCACCGCCGGGCGTGCCGCCACCGCCGCCACCGGGCGGGGTGCCGCCGCCACCGCCGGGCGGGGTGCCCTTGCCGTTCCCGTTGCCGTTCCCGTTCCCGTCGTTGCCGCCCTTGTCGTCGCCGCCGGACGCGGCCGGGAACGGGTTCTCGAAGCCCGACATGTAGGAGGCCAGGGTCTCCCACTTCTGGTCCACAGAGGACTTCGTGGTCTCACACAGGTTCTTGAACTGCGTGTAGAGGCCCCAGAACTCGGTGTTGAACGACTGCTGGATCCACCGCTTGCACTGGTTGATCGCGTATTCTTTGTTCTCGTCGTTCAGGTAGCAGTCATCGCTGTTGATGCGGTCCGCGATGTTGCTGCCCATCTTCGAGTCGACCCAGCCGGCGATCTCCAGCACGCGGTCCTTGGAGTAGTCGCCCTCGCCGCGGGAGAACGACACGACCTTCTCGGCCATGTACGTGTCCGCCTGCGCGATCTGCTCCCGGTACATCTCCAGGACTTCGTCGGCCTTGCTCTTGCACAGCTGGAAAACACCGGTCACCGCGGACCGGGTCAGCTTGGCCGCGCCGTCCAGTCCCTCGCCCAGCTCGTTGATCTTGGGGACGATCTGGTCGCTGTAGTGCTCGTGCGACTTGTCGGCCGCCGCGCCCTTCCACTCGCCGTACAGGCCCTTGAGCTGCGCGTCCACGTCCGTGCGCATCTCGTCGACCTTGGTCTTGGCCGTGCTGAACTCGTCGGCCTCCATGAGCAGCTTGTGGAAGTTGATGTTCCGCTGCTCGTTGTACGGCTTCTCGATGTGGTTCGCGTAGTCCAGGTTGGTCGTGTTGCCGAGGCAGTCGCCGGGCCGGTTGTTCCAGATCGGCATGAACTTCTCGAAGACCTTCAGGCCCGCCTTGCCCGCGTCGAACAGCTCGTTCGAGTTCTTCGTGCCCGCGCCGGACGCCGTCGGCGGCTGCTTGCCGTCCAACGACTTCTGGCCCTCGTTGACGGCCTTGGTCTGCTCGCGGCTGTTGTAGCTCTTGGTGTCGGACTCGGCCTTGGCCTCGTTGTAGACGCCTTCGAGGTCGCTGGTCGCGCGGTTGTAGAGGCTGACGTCCCAGCTGTCGTAGTCGTAGCGGTCCTGGTACTTCTCGGCCTCGTCGGGGATGTTCCAGGGCGCGGTCGAGTTGGTGTACTCGCGCAGCAGCGCCTTCTTCTTGTCCTCGGAGACGTTGGGGTCGTCGAGGAGGGCCTTGACCTCGTTCCAGCCCGGCTCGGCCATCAGTACTTGCTCCCCACGTTGCCCGCGTTCTGGGACTCGACGTCACCGTAGGTCGAGGCGCCGGCGGCGATCTTGCCCGCGAAGGAACCGAGCGTCGTCGACATGTTGGTGATGCCCTTGCCGAAGTTCTCGACGCCCGACTTGTACTTCGCGAAGTGCTGCTTGTGCGCTTCGCCGAAATCGGCGTCGACCGTTTCGGTCTGGCCGACCTTCTGGAGCTCTTCCGCCGTGTCCTTAGCGGTGTCGGAAATAGCCTTCGAGGCCTTTTGCATGGCCTCGGTACTGGTGCCGTAACCGGCCACGGCGCTTCACTCCCCTCCGTGGCGCGACGGCCACGACCCTCTACCGAACTCGTCCGTTACGACGCGACGCTTCGGCGCCCGGTTCCCATCGTGGCAGCCCGCGAGGCCGTCCGACGCCTGTTCGGACGCGTTCCTTGCAGGTGTAAACGCCGGCGGCACGCGCTCGTGCCTACCGGGGCGGCTGACCCGGTCCGGGCGGCGGGAGGTGTCCGGGCGGCGGACCCTGCGGCGGCTGCCCGTACGGACCGGCCTGCCCCGGTTGGCCGAACGGCGGTTGCTGCCCCGGCTGGACCTGGCCGTGCTGGACCTGGCCGTGCTGGACCTGGCCCGGCTGGCCGTGGGGCGGCTGCTGACCGGGCGGCGGGCCGAACTGGCCGGGCGGGCCGTACGGCTGCTGCTGACCGGGGTGCCCGAAAGGCGGCTGCTGCCCGTACGGCTGCTGGGGCCCGTGAGGACCCGGCCGGCCGTAGGGGTTGTTCTGCCGGTTCTTCTTGGTCGATTTGACGATCAGGACGACCACGACCACCACCCCGGCCAGGACGAGGAGGATGAGCAGGTCGATCACCATGGGTGCCCCCGGGACTCGTGGATCAGCCCACCGAGGAAACCACACCCGCCAGGCGCTGCGCCGCCGACTCCGCCAGTTCGTGGGTGGGGGCCTCGACCATCACCCGGACGAGCTGCTCCGTCCCGGACGGGCGCAGCAGCACCCGGCCGGTGTCGCCCAGCTCCGCCTCGACGGCCGCCACGGCCTCGCCGACCGCCGTGTCCTTCGCCACCCGCGCCTTGTCCGCGACCACGACGTTGACCAGCACCTGCGGCAGCCGCTTCATCACGCCCGCCAGCTCGGCCAGCGGCTTGCCGGTCTCCGCCATGCGCGCCATCAGCCGCAGCGCGGTGAGCAGGCCGTCGCCGGTGGTGGCGTGCGCGGGCAGCACGACGTGCCCGGACTGCTCGCCGCCCAGCGCGTACCCGCCGGCCCGCAGCTCCTCCAGCACGTACCGGTCGCCCACGGCGGCGGTGCGCAGCGTGATGCCGTGCTCCCGCATCGCCAGGTGCAGGCCCAGGTTGCTCATCACGGTGGCGACCAGGGTGTCGTCGGTCAGCTCGCCGGACTCCTTCATCGCGATCGCGAGGACCGCCATGATCTGGTCGCCGTCGACCTCGTTGCCGTCGGCGTCCACGGCCAGGCAGCGGTCGGCGTCGCCGTCGTGCGCGACGCCCAGGTCCGCGCCGTGCTCGCGGACGGCCTTGCGGATCTGCTCCAGGTGGGTGGAGCCGCAGCCGTCGTTGATGTTCAGGCCGTCCGGGGCGGTGTGGATCTCCACGACCTCGGCGCCCGCGCGGCGGTAGGCGTCCGGCGCGGCCACGGACGCGGCGCCGTTCGCGCCGTCCACGACGACCTTGAGGCCGTCCAGCCGGTGCGGCGTCACCTTCAGCAGGTGCTGCACGTACTGGCCCTCGGCGTCCTCGACGTCCCGGACGCGGCCGATGCCCGCGCCGGTCGGGCGGTGGTCCAGCGCGCCCAGCTTCTGCTCGATCTCGTCCTCGACGGAGTCGGGCAGCTTGTGCCCGCCCGCCGCGAACAGCTTGATGCCGTTGTCGGGCATCGGGTTGTGCGAGGCGGAGATCATCACGCCGACGTCCGCGCCCAGCGCGGCCACCAGGTGCGCGACCGCCGGGGTGGGCAGCACGCCCGCCCGCAGCACGTCCGCGCCCGCCGACGTGAGCCCCGCCACCACGGCGGCCTCCAGCATCTCGCCGCTGGCCCGCGGGTCGCGGCCGACGACGGCGACCGGGCGGTGGGAGCGGTCGTGTTCGGCGAGCACCCGCGCGGCGGCGGCGGCCAGCGACAGCGCCAGTTCCGGGGTCAGGTCGGCGTTCGCCAGACCACGCACACCGTCAGTGCCGAACAGCCGACCCATGATCGCCATGACCTCCGTGATGAACCACACAACTTCGGGTGGAAAGCACTGCGGGAGCAGCAGTTCGACGAAGAACTGACTGCTCCCGCAGGTAGTGCTCTGGTGCCGACCGCGAGGTCAGCGCTTGCTGTACTGAGGCGCCTTGCGGGCCTTCTTCAGGCCGTACTTCTTCCGCTCCTTGACCCGCGGGTCACGGGTGAGGAAGCCGGCCTTCTTCAGCACCGGGCGGTCCTCGGAGTCCACGGCGACGAGCGCGCGGGCGATCGCGAGGCGCAGCGCGCCGGCCTGACCGGTGATGCCGCCGCCGCTGAGGTTGGCGATGACGTCGAAGGTCTCCGGCTTCTCCGTGGTCACCAGGGGCTCGCGGATGAGCTGCTGGTGCACCTTGTTCGGGAAGTAGGTCTCCAGCGACTTCCCGTTCAGGGTGAACTTGCCGGTGCCGGGCAGCAGGCGCACGCGGACGATGGCCTCCTTGCGGCGGCCGACGGTCTGCGCGAGGTGGTGGGCGCCGGCGCTGAGCACGGGGCGCACGACGGGCGCGGGGGCGGGCTCGGCGGCC
The DNA here is from genome assembly GCF_039521145.1 of Saccharothrix mutabilis subsp. mutabilis. Lineage (NCBI taxonomy): Bacteria > Bacillati > Actinomycetota > Actinomycetes > Pseudonocardiales > Pseudonocardiaceae > Saccharothrix > Saccharothrix mutabilis. Next base: position 158,424 of record NZ_BAAABU010000008.1, on the reverse strand, counting down.
TCGTCCTGGGCACCGTCGACATCGGACTCGACGGCGTCGACGGCGGTGTCCGCCTCGACGGCCTCGGTCTCGACCTCAGGGGTGGTCACGTCGTTTTCCTCGGAGTACGGCTCGGTCACTGGGCGACCTTCTTGATCTCGAACGGCTGCGGCTGCTGCGCCGCGTGCGGGTGGGTCGGGCCCGTGTAGACCTTGAGCTTGCCGGCGATCACACGGCCGAGGCGGTTCTTGGGCAGCATGCCCTTGATGGCCTTCTCGACCAGCCGGTCGGCCCGGGTGTCGAGCACCTCGCCGAACGACCTCTGGCGAAGACCGCCCGGGTGGCCGGAGTGCCGGTACACGAACTCCTGGTCACGCTTCTTGCCGGTCAGCGCCACCTTGTCCGCGTTGATGATGATGACGAAGTCACCGGTGTCAACGTGAGGGGCGTAAGTCGGCTTGTGCTTGCCGCGCAGCAGCGTCGCGGCCTGGGTGGCGAGCCGGCCGAGCACCACGTCCTGGGCGTCGATCACGTGCCAGGCTCGGGTCACCTCGCCGGGCTTCGGGCTGTACGTGCGCACGGGTCTACCTCGTCGTCACTTGCGTCTGGGGTCATTGCGGCGGCTGCTCAGGCTCCAGACACCCCAGACGGGCAGGTGGACCAGAACACGAGGCACGCGGAAGCGCACCGGGTACCGCACAACAACGTAGGAAGATACCGGTAGGCCCACGTCCGGGTCAAAACGACCCCCGCCAACCGGCTCTGAACAGCATGCCGGCACCGCCTGGCGGCGCCAACAGGACGAGACCCCCGGGCCTTCGAAGAGCCCGGGGGTCTCGCGGAGTCACACGGAGGTGACGGAGGTCACCAGCGGTTCTGGTTGGTGCGCTCCGCGGCCTCGTACGCCTCGGTGGCCTGCTGCACGGCGACACCGATGGACGCCAGCACCGACTGCAGGTCGGCGGCGGAGTTGTCCCACTGCGCCTGCGCGGCCTGGTAGGACTCGGACGCGCCACCGTCCCACTGCGCGATCACGGGGGCGAGGCGCTGCTTCAGGTCGTCGAGCTGCTGCTGGACCTGGCTGGCCTGCGAGCCGATCGACGAAGCGGCGTTCGCGAGCTCGCCGAAGCTGACTTCAATGCGGTCGTTCATTTCTCCCCTAACCAAAAGTCAATTGTGCCGAGCGAAGCGGAAACAGAAAGCGAAGAACTGCTGACGCAGTCGGAGCGGATCAGAACCCGCCGGCGAGGCGGCTGGTCAGGCTGCTCATCGACTGGTTCTGCTCCTCTTCCTGGCGCTGGTAGATCTCGGCGGTGCCGGCCATCTGCTCGGCGATCGCGCGGAGCGCCTCCTGCAGCTTGCGGGCGTCCTCGTCGAAGCGCTGCATGAGGGTGTTGAACGCCGTGGCGGCGGAACCCTTCCAGCTCGCGCCGACGGTGTCGACGGTGTTGCGGACCTGGTTCAGGATGCCCTGCACGCTCTCGTCGGTGCTCACGATGTCCTTCGCGGCGCCGACGAGTTCCTCGGTCCCGGTACCGTAACCAGCCATTGGGAGAAACCCCCTTCATCGAAGATCCGGTCGTACCCGTTCTTGCCTGGTACGTCCCTTCCGACGCAGACCCTGCCACGGTCGGTTCCGCCCTGTCGCGACTTCCCCGGAAGTAGTTGCGCTAGTAAACGCAAACCGGGGGAACCGGCCCTCAGTAGAGGATTCGCGCTTGCGAAAAGTCCTCGTCATCGCCCCTTTCGGGGGGCAACTGGCCACCCGGACCGGCGACGGCGCGGGAACCGGACACCGGGGGTGACGGCACCGGATTTGCATTCGCGTCCGTTCGCTTCTGCGATTCTTCGGCCGGCGCGAGGAGTTCGGCCCCGGACGGCAGCCGCTCGACGGGCAGCCCGCGGTCCTCCCGGAACCCGGTGGCCACCCGGCGCACGTCCTCGGAGGTCGGTCGCCGGCCCTCCGGCGTGACCTGCTTGGCCCGCGCCTGGTCGGCCAGCTCGCGGTTCCGGTTCCGCTGGGCGGCGTTCGACGCACCGGCAGCCGCCGCCGCCCGACGCCCTCTCGTCACCGCCGCCTCGACATCGGAGCGGAACCTGGCGAACGCCTCCGGGATGCCGGTCATCACACTTCCCTCTAACTGGTCACGGTCAGCGTGCGGACCACCTGCTCGCACGCCGGGCGGACCCGCTCCTCGCCGGAAGCCGGGAACTGGCACCCGACGCTCACCTGGGCGTCACCCCGGAGCACCACGTACCAGTCGACCGTGAAGGTCTCCGCCTCTTCCCGGTAGTAAACGACATCCTTGCCCGCGAAGTCGGCGGAAGCGTCGAAACCGGACACGTTCTGCCGCTTGTCGTACCCCTCCCGCAACTCCCGCTCGGCACGGGACCGGTCGTCGGTGGCGTTGTAGGTGAGCTTCTGCTCGTTGACGGCGATCACGTCCAGCGGGGACTCCGGCGACTCCGGCTTGAGCAGCACTTCGCGCCGCTTCGGGTCCCCACCGGTCTGGGTCCAGCCGACCGGGGCGGTGAAGGTGTAGTCGTACTGGGCGATCAACTTGCCCTGAGCGCTGGGCGAGGTCGTGGTGGGTGTGCCGGTGTTGTCTTTCCGCGTCAACGCGTAGGCCACGGACGCCCCGATCACGGCCACCAGCAGCACCGCCCCCGCCACCACCAGCGGCACCCGGCTCTTCTTCCGCACCGGCGGAGCCGGAGGGAAGTACGCGGGCCGCGGGAACCCCCCGGGCGGCGACGCCGTGATCCGCCGGGTGATCTTCCGCGTCGAGTCGTCGCCCGTGATCTTCTGCGTGACATCGCCCTGGCTGGGCAGCGCACCGGTCCGCAGCGGGTCGGTGCTGACCGCGCGCAACGCACCCCGCGCCACCACCGTCTCCGGCTGGTCGATGCTCGTGGGCACCACCCCGGACTGCTCCAACACCAGCCGCGCGACCAGCGGGATCCGACTGGACCCGCCGACCAGGAACACCCCGGCGAGCCCACGCGGGTCCAGCCCCGCGTCCCGCACGACCGATGTCACCAAGGCGGCGGCCCGCTGCAACGGCCCGTCGATCAACCGCTCAAGGTCGGCCCGCGTCACATGGGCGTCGGGAAACGGCGGCGGCATCGGCACATCGGTGTAGGAGTGCCGCGACAACGTCTCCTTGGCACCCCGAACGTCCTGCCGCAGCACCCGCCGCTTGCGCCGGTCGGCCATCTCCCGACCCTCGACGAGCTGCCGCCAGGCCTCCGGGTCCCCCGGCCCGACCAACGTCCCGATGTGCTCCAACAACGCCTGGTCGATGTCCGCGCCGCCGAAGCTCGGATCACCCTTGGTGGCCAGCACCCGGAACGCCCCACCGGACCGCGCCACCACGCTGGCGTCCACCGTGCCGCCACCGAGGTCGAGCACCGCCAGGGCCGCACCGTCGGCGATCGCGTGGGTGGCCGAGTGGAACACCGCCGCCGCGACCGGCTCGGGCACCAGCCGAACCTCCTGGCCCAACCCCCGCGCAGCCCGCAACAGCACCCGAGTCCGGATCGCGCCCCAGTCGGCGGGGTGGGTCAGCACGAGAAGGTCGACCCGCGCGCCACCGGCCACGTGCCGAGCTTCACCCACCGCCCGCGTCAACACGGCCCGCACGACGTCCACGACAGGCAGGACCGACGTTCCGAGCAGCAGCTCGCCCTCATCGACCCGGCGCTTGGGATGGGGCTCGTACCGGGCGGGGTCCACGGCCGCCTGCCGCTCCGCCTCCTGCCCGACGAACAGCGTCCCGTCCGCGGCGGCGAACACGGCGGAGGGCACGATCGGCTGGCCGTCCACCACCACGACCTGCGGCTCCCGGTTGTCGACCGAGATCGCCACGCAGGTGCTGGACGTGCCGAAGTCCACCGCCACGCGCAGGCTCATCGGTCATCCCCTCGTCCGCCGGGGTCGGCGTGCACGCACATGCATATCAGGATCGAGCGCTCCAATCGGTCATCTCCGCACCCCTTGCGCCAAGCGCGACCGGATGGGCACCGTCCGTGGCAACGAGGCTCCCCAACGGGTGCCTGCTGGTGACCACGACGACCAGGTCCTCCCGCCGAAGCCGTAGTCGTCCAGCAATGGGCCCACCGGGACGGCCGACGCGCGAACGTCTGTGCCACGGCCCTCAGGACGGTTCGAGCATTTCCCTCGCCCGATCCAGGGTCGCCGCCATGCGTTCGAGCGCCTCGGTCGCTCCCATGCCCCGGTGCGCCGGGATCGCTTCGGTCAGGAGCCGTTCGGCGGCCGCGGCGCGGCCGGCCGCCAGGTAGCTGTCCGCGAGGTTGGCGGCGGCGATCGCCGAACCCAGGCCCTCGGACAGCTCGGCGAAGATCCGGTACGCCCGCTCGGCGAAGGTGACCGCCGTGTCGTGGTCGCCGGACGCGGACCGGACGCGGGACGCGTGGCTGAGCACGTAGGCCAGACCTCGCAGGTCTCCTGCCTCTTCGATCAGTTCCAGGGACCGCTGCGAGGCGGCGGTGGCGCGGTCGAGGTCGCCGTGGCGCAGCGCGTACACGGAGACCCGGTGCTGGACGGCCGCTTCGACGGGCCGGCTGATGCCCCGGGCCAGCGCCACGGCCTCGTCGAACAGGGGCCGCGCCTCGTCCATGCGGCCGGCCCAGGCGAGCATCGACGCGTGTTCACGCAGCGCGGAGAGGTACATCGTCACCGGCCCGGACTCCCGCGCGACCGCGACGGCGCGCTCGGCCAGGTGGACGGCCGGCTCGTCGTCGAGGATGGACTGGTAGTACGCCCAAGAGGCGAGGTGGGCGGCGAGGTACACGTGGTCGCCACTGGCCTCCAGCCCTTCGGCGCACGCCCGGTGCTGCGCGACCACCTCCTCGCTCATGCTCGCCCGGGCGACGTGTGCCAGGCGGTAGTACTCGGCGCGCCACCTGAGCGCGGGATCACCCGCTTCCCGGGCGCTGTTCCTGATCAACGCACTGAGGTGGGCCATTCGCTCGATCGGCACCACCGCCCCGGTGTCGAGGTGGCCGACGAGTTCCAGCAGGTGCAGGGCCGGCTTGACCCAGCCGCGCGCGGCACACGCTTCGACCGCACGGGTGAGCTGCCGGTGTTCCGCCACCAGCCACGCCTCCGGCCGGCTGGTCAACCGCGCGACGGCCGAGTCGCTCAGTTCCGGCACGTCCACGTGCAGCCGCTCAAGTGGCGTGGTGTCGATGCCCAAGGGCACGCCGGCCTGCGCGGCGTCGGCGAGCCGCAGGAGGGCGTCCAGGCAGTGCCGCAGGTGGACGTCGTCCTCGGTCGAGACCAGTTCCGTCGCGTAGGACGCCAGCAGGTCGTGCAGGCGGTAACGGGGTTCGCCGGTCGCGTCCACGCCCACCTCCTCCAGGAGGTTCGCCTCCAGGAGGCGTTCGACCAGGCGGTCGCCGTCGCCGCCGGTGAGGACCGACACCACCCAGGAAGCGAAGTCGAGAGCGCCGAGGAAGCCGAGCCGGCGGAAGGCGGTCGCCACCCCGTCGTCCAGCGCCGCGTAGCTCAGCTCGAACGACGCGCGAACCTCCATGTCGGCGGTGGCGAGCTCGTCGAGCCTGCGGTGCTCGTCGGACAGGCGGGCGGCCAGCGCGCGCAGGGGCAGGTTGGGGCGGGTCGCCAGCCGGGCGCCCACGATGCGCAGGGCCAGCGGCAGACCGCCGGTCGCCGCCACGATCCGCCGGGCCGCGTCCGGGTCGGCCGCCACGCGGTCCGAGCCGGTCATGCGGGTCAGGAGGTCGAGGCCGTCGTCGGCGTCGAGGGGGCGCAGGCGCAACGTGGTGACGCCCTCCAGGCCGGTCAGCAGGTGCCGGCTGCTGATCAGCACCGCGCAGGACGGGCTGCCCGGCAGCAGGTGGCGCACCTGCTCCGCGTCGGCCGCACCGTCGAGGACGAGCAGCACCGCCTTGTCCGCCAGCCGGGACCGGAACGCCGCCGCGCGGGCGCGGACGTCGTCGGGAACGGACGTCATGGGCACGCCGACCGCCGCCAGCAGCTCGACCAGGAGCTCCGCCGGGTCGCGGGGCTCGGGCGTGCCGTCACCGAGGTTGACGAACAACTGGCCGTCCGGGAACCGGTCGCTCAAGGCGTGGGCGATCCGGACGGTCAGCGCGCTCTTGCCCGATCCCGGCGGGCCGGCGACCACAGCGATCGGGACGGCGCGCAGCGGGATGCCGGGAGCCAGTGCCCGCTCCACCGCGCGGTGGACGTCGTCCCGGCCCACGAAGTCCGCTGTGACCGGCGGGAGCTGACGCGGTGTCGGCCACCCGGGAACAGCCGGGACGGCCGCGCCCTCTCCGGACAGGACGGTCCGGTGGACGTCGCGGAGTCCCTCCCCCGGCGCGACGCCCAGCTCGTCGCTCAGGAGCTTGGCCACCGTGCGGTAGGTCGCCAGCGCGTCGGCCTGACGACCCGAGCGGTACAGGGCGAGCATCAGCTGACCCCAGAACCGTTCCCGCAACGGGTGACGCGCCACGAGCGTCCGCAGCTCGGCCACCAGCTCCGCCGACTTCCCCGCCTCCAGATCCGCGTCGACCCGCCGCTCCAACGCGACCAGGCGCTCCTCTTCGAGCGCGTCCACGGCCGGGCGGAGAGCGTCGGACCGCACGTCCGCCAGCGGTTCACCGCGCCACAGCTCCAACGCTTCCGCGAACCGCCCGCCGGCGACGTGGGAGCGGAACCGGTGCAGGTCCAGGGCACCGCCGGGGACGACCGCCCGGTAGCCGCCGCCGGTGGTGTGGACGACGTTGGCCGGACCGAGGGCTTGGCGCAGCCGCGTCACGGTCATGTGCAGCGTCGCCCGGGCACGGGACGGGTTCGGCGGCGCGCCGTCCCACACCCGGTCGACCAGGGCGTCCGCCGACAGGACCTCGTTGTCCCGCAACAGCAACGCGGCCAGCAGGGCCTTCGCCCGACCGCTGGGCAACGGCACCTGGACGCCGTCGTGCCAGACCTCCAACGGGCCCAAGACCTTGAACTCCGTGGTCATCAACTTCCCCCCTGGTGTTGATGATGGTGGTCAGTTCGGTTCCAGGGCCTGGCGTGCCCTGACCAGGGTTTCCGCCATGCGTTCCAGCGCTTCGGCCGCGCCGACCCCCTCGTGGGTCGGTATGGCCTGCTCCAGGAAGGCAACGGCTTCGGCCGGGTGGCCGGCGGCGAGGTGGCTTTCGCCGACGTTGGCCGCCGCGGTGGCGGAGCCGATGCCCTCCGCCAAGCCGGTGAAGATCTCGTAGGCGCGTTGGGCGCGTTTCACGGCGCTGTCGTGGTTGCCGAGCGCGGCGTCCACTCGGGACGCGTGGCTGACCACGTAGGCCGTCGCGCGGAGGTCTTGGGCGCCTTCCAGCAGGGCCAGGGTTCGGCGGGACGTCTCGGCCGCCAGGGTCAGGTCGCCGTTGCGCAGCGCGTACATCGAGATCCGGTGGTTGACCTGGGCTTCGGAGAGCGCGTCCGGCTGGGTTCGGCTGAGGGTGATGGCTTCCTCGAACAGCGGGAGGGCGTCGGACATCCGGCCGCTCCACGCCAGCATCGACGCGTGCTCGCGCAGGGCGGAGAGGTAGACGCTGTCGTCACCCGTGCCGCGGGCCAGGGTCGCGGCGCGTTCGGCCAGCTCCACGGCGGGCTTGCCGTCGAACACCGACTGGTAGAACGCCCACGTGGCCAGGTGGCAGGCCAGGGTGAGGGTGTCGCCGATCTCCTCCAGGCCCTCGGCGCACTTGCGGAAGTCCTCGATGAGGACCTCGTCCACGACGTCCTTCGCGGCCTCGCTCAGGCGGTGGTGTTCCATGCGCAGCGCCAGGTTCGCGTCGCCGGCCGCGTGGGCGCTCGCGCTGGACAACGCGTGCAGGCGGGCCATGCCGGCGCTGCCGATGAACACGTCCAGGTCCAGGTGGCTGGCGCGGTCGGCCAGGTCGGCGGCGATGTCCGGCCAGCCCTCGGCCGCGGCCACCTCGACGGCGCGGACGACCTGCCGCTGCTCGGACACCAGCCACGCCGCGCCGCTGCGGGTGAGGCGTTCGGCTTCGTGGGCGAGTGCGGGTTCTTCGACGTGGACCGGCCGCATGGGCAGCATGTCCACGTAGAAGCGGGTGTCGTGCTGGGCCTCGTCGGCGAGCAGGAGCAGGGCCTCGGCGTGGCGGCGCAGGCGGTCGCGGTTCTCGGTCGGGTCGTCCCGGGCGACCAGTTCCGCCGCGTAGACGGCCAGCAGGTCGTGCAGGCGGTAGCGGGGTTCACCGGTCGCGTCGACGCCCGTCTCCTGGAGGAGGTTGGCGTTGACCAGGTGCTCGACCAGGCGCTCGCCGTCGCCGTCGGTCAGGACCGAGACCGACCAGGCCGCGAAGTCGACCGGACCGAGCAGGCCCAGCCTGCGGAACGCGACCGCCACGTGGTCGTCCAGCGCGGCGTAGCTCAGCTCGAACCCGGCGCGGACCTCCATGTCCGCTGTGGACAGCTCGTCCAGGCGGCGGCGTTCGTCGGACAGGCGGACGGCGAGCGCGTTCAGCGGCAGGCTCGGGCGGGTGGCCAGGCGGGCGCCGACGATGCGCAGCGCGAGCGGCAGGCCGCCGGTGGCCTCGACGACCGCGTCCGCCGCCTCGCGTTCGCGGTGGACGCGGTCGGCGCCGATGATCCCGGACAGCAGACGCAGGGCGTCGCCGTGGTCGAGCGGGCCCAGGCGCAGCACGCGGCTGCCCGGCAGGCCGGTCAGGTGCCGGCGGCTGCTCACCAGGACCGCGCAGCGCGCGCCGCCGGGCAGCAGCAGGCGCACCTGGGCGACGTCGGCCGCGCCGTCGAGCACCAGCAGGACCGCGCGCCCGGCGATGCGCGACCGGAACGCCGCCGCGCGGGCTTCGACGTCCTCCGGGATGGACGCCAGGCCGACGCCCACGCCGGTGAGCAGCTCGGCCAGCACCTCGCCGGTGTCGCGGGGGCGGTGCGTGCCGTCGCCGAGGCGCACGAACAGCTGGCCGTCGGGGAACCGGTCGCTCAGGCGGTGCGCGATGTGGACGGTCAGGGCGCTCTTGCCGGACCCGGGCGGGCCGGTGATCACGGCGATCGGCACGGCGGTGGCGGACGCGGGGCTGAAGACGGCGGTCACGTCGCGGTGCAGGTCCTCGCGGCCGACGAAGTCCGCGATGTCCGGCGGCAACTGGCGGGGCAGGGGCCAGGCTGGGGCGTGGGGCGCTCCGGTGAGCACGGACTGGTGGACTTCGCGCAGCTCAGGGCCGGGAGGGACGCCCAGCTCCTCGTCCAGCAGCCTGGTTACCGAACGGTAGGTGGCCAGGGCGTCGGCCTGGCGGCCGGAGCGGGACAGGGCGAGCATGAGCTGTCCCCAGAACCGCTCCCGGAGGGGGTGGCGGGTGGTCAGCGCGCGCAGCTCGGCGACCAGCTCGGCGGAGCGGCCCGCGTCCAGGTCGGCGTCGATGCGGCGTTCGAGGACGGTCAGGCGCTCCTCCAGCAGCGGCTCGACCTCCTCGGCGTGCAGGGCGTCGGAGCGCACGTCGGACAGCGGCTCGCCCCGGTAGAGCGCGAGGGCGTCGGCGAACCGGCCCTGCTCGGCGAGGGCGCGGAAGACGTGGAGGTCCAGCTCGCCGGGGCCGACGTCGGCGACGTAGCCGCCGGGTGTGGTGCGCACCACGTTCACGTCGCCGAGGGCTTGGCGCAGGCGCGTCATCACCATCTGGAGGGTGGCGCGGGCGCGGTGCGGGCTGGGCGGCGCGCCGTCCCACAGGCGTTCCACGAGGGTGTCCACGGAAACCGTCTCGTTGGCCCTGAGCAGCAGGGACGCCAGGAGCACCCGGGCCCGGCCCGCGGGCACCGGCACCGGCGCGCCGGCGCGCCACACTTCGAGGGGACCGAGCACCTTGAACGCAGTCCTCATATCCCTCCTCCGAGCGGGTGACAGTTTACGGCCGGTCGCCGGGGTGCGCGTGAGGTCCGCGTGACAGGGGTGTGAGGCCCGGCCGACCGAGGTGGGATCGGGACCCCCACCCCGGGTCCCACCTCCCAGCCGGCGGCGTGAGTCGAGTGTGAGCGGGACCGGGCACAGTGGACAGCGTTCACCGCGGGGCGGTTCCCGGGGTCGGGACGGCGGTCGGCAACACGGGGGGTGCCGCGGTCCCGGGCCGGGGAGTCGGGGTTTCGGGTGCGTCGTCATCAGGGGGGTGGCGTGCCGGGCTCCGACGTGCTCGCCGGTGACCACCACGACCCGCGGACGTCCGTGCGCTCCCCCGTGCGGATGTCCGCGGGTCGGATCCGGAGGTGTTCGGGAGGGGCCGTCCTACGCGCTGGGCGGCCCCTTTCGGCGTGTCCGGGGTCGCGAGGTGCGTGCGGAGGGCGCGGGTGCCGGCCCCGGGCTGTGTCACGTTCGGGCGTTCCGCCCACCCACCCCCACCCAGGCCGACCCCGCACATGCCAGGCGCGCGGTGCGCGCCCAGCGCGCTCCGCGCGCAGGCCCGGCGGAGCCGGGCCAGGCCGCCGAAGGCGGGGCAGTTGGGGCTTTTGCCGGGTGGCCTGGGCGGGGGTGGGCGGGTGGATGCCCAACGCGAGAAGAGCGAACCGGCACCCGACCAACACGACGCGACTAGCCGGCCGACCAACACCCAACCAGCAGCCGGCAGCAGCCAGCCAGCCGAGCAGCCAGCCAGCACCCACCGACCACGCCGCCAACCGGCGGCCGAACGACACGCCGTGACCCGGGCAAAGCGAAGGGGCCACCTCCCGAACAAGAGGTGGCCCCTTCCGCAGCACCGGCTAGTCCGGCTGGATCCAGGCGAACTGGATGCGTTGCTGCCCGTGCTTCCGCGTCACCAGCGTGCCCCGACCCGGCGGCTGGGGCGACGGCTTCAGGTTGCCCACGATCGCGCCCTCCTCCTTCGAGCCGGAGCCCACCATGATCGGGGCCGAGATCTCCTTCAGCTTGCCCAGGATCGGGTCGTACATCGCCCTCGACGCGCCACCCATGCGCCGTGCCGCCACGATGTGCAGGCCCACGTCCTTCGCCTGCGGGATGAACTCCGCCAGCGGGGCCAGCGGGTTCTGGGCGCCCTGCGGGGCGACGAGGTCGTAGTCGTCCACGATCACGAACAGCTCCGGGCCCTTCCACCACGACCGGTTCTTCAACTGCTCCTGCGTGACGTCCGGGCCGGGCAACCGGCCCGCCATCGAGCCGCGCACGTCCTTGATCATGTCCGTCAGCTGGGCCGACGACACGGCGTAGGACAGCAGGTGGTCGGTGTCGATCAAGCCGAGCATGGTGCGGCGGTAGTCGACCAGCATGATCAGCGCCTCTTGCGAGGTGTAGCTGCTCATGATGCCGCGCACGATCGTGCGCAGCATGTTCGTCTTGCCCGCCTCTCCGTCGGCCAGGGTCATGAAGTGCGGGTCGGCGTCGAAGTCCAGGTAGACCGGCGCCAGCTCGTCCTCGTTGACGCCGATCGGCACCAGGTGCCCGCGGTTGGGGTTGAGCTGCTGGACCTGGGCCATGAACTCCGGGTACGGCAGCAGGTCGGGCAGCAACCGGACCTGCTGGGCCCGCCGGCCGCGCCAGGCCGCGTTGACCTTGGCGACCATGTCCTGCACGCCCGCCGCCACGTTCTCCGCGTCCGACGACGCGTCGACGCGCGGCAGCGCGGTCAGGAAGTGCAGCTTCTGCGGCGACAGGCCGCGGCCCGGCCGACCCGCCGGCACGTTGACGGCGACCTTGCGGTCCACGTCCGACTCGCTCGGGTCACCCAGGCGCAGCTCGAAGCGGGTGGCCAGCAGGTCCTTCATCGCGGGCCGGATCTCCGCCCAGCGGTTCGCGGCCACGACCACGTGCACGCCGAACGACAGACCCTGGGCGGCCAGCGCCTGGACCTGCGGCTCCAGCGCCTCGAACTCCTGCCGGAAGTTCATCCAGCCGTCGACGACGAGGAACGCGTCGCCGAAGTCGTCGTCGCGGATCTCGCCGCGCCGCTTGCGGTTGCGGAACTCGACCATGGAGTCGATGCCCTGCGCGCGGAACCGGACTTCGCGCTCGGAGATCAGGCCGGACAGCTCGGCCACCATGCGGCGCGCCTTGTCCACGTCCAGGCGGGACGCGAAGCCACCGACGTGCGGCAGGTTCTCCAGCGACGCGAGCGTGCCGCCACCGAGGTCGAGGCAGTAGAACTGCACTTCCTCGGGGGTGTGCGTCAACGCCATCGACGTGATCAGCGTGCGCAGCATCATCGACTTGCCCGACTGCGGACCGCCCACGATCGCGCCGTGGCCGGCCGCGCCGGAGAAGTCCGCCCACAGCAGGTCGCGGCGCTGCTCGAACGGCTTGTCCACCACGCCCAGCGGCACCTGGAGCTTGCCGTTGGAGAAGAACCCGGGCGGCGTGAGGCCGCGGTCCTCGGTGGTCTGCAGCGGCGGCAGGAGGGTGTCCAGCGACGGCGGCTCGTTCAGCGGCGGGAGCCACACCTCGTGCGCCGGCGGGCCCTGGCCCACCAGGCGGTTGACGATGACCTCCAGCTCGCTGGGCTCGTTGCTGTCCTCCTTCTCCTTCTCCTGCTTGACCGGTTCGACCGGCTTGACCGGTTCCTTGGGGATCTCGATGTAGTCCGGCACGAAGAACCGGGGCCGCTTGTCGCTGGACACCACGGCCGACGGACCGGCGACCTGGATGCCCGCGGGCCGGTACGGGCCGGACACGTACAGCGCCTTGAACCGGGTCAGCGGCGCGCCCTGCACGCCCAGGTAGCCCGAACCCGGGATGGGCGGCAGCTCGTAGGCGTCCGGCACGCCGATCGCGGCGCGCGACTCGGCGGCGGAGAAGGTCTTCAGGCCGATGCGGTAGGAGAGGAACGTGTCCAGACCGCGCAGCTTGCCTTCCTCCAGTCGCTGCGAGGCCAGCAGCATGTGCATCTGGAGCGACCGGCCGACGCGACCGATCTGGAGGAAGATGTCGATGAAGTCCGGCTTGGCCGTGAGCATCTCGGAGAACTCGTCGATGCAGATGAACAGCGCGGGCAGCGGGTCGAGGTCGGCGCCGTTCTCGCGCGCCTTCTCGTAGTCCCACACGTTCTTGTAGTTGCCCTTGGCCAGGACTTCCTGCCGCCGCGCGACCTCGCCCGCGATGGCGTCCTTCATGCGGTCGACCAGGGTCAGGTCGCCCGCCAGGTTGGTGATGGTCGCGGCGACGTGCGGGGCCTTGTCCAGGCCGAGGAACGTCGCACCACCCTTGAAGTCGACGAGGATCATGTTGAGCGACGTCGAGGAGTGCGTGGCCAGCAGGCCCAGCACCAGCGTGCGCAGGAACTCGGACTTGCCGGAACCGGTCGCGCCGATGCACAGGCCGTGCGGGCCCATGCCCTCCATGGCCGCTTCCTTGATGTCCAGCTCCACCTGCTGGCCGAACTCGCCGATGCCGAACGGCACGCGGTAGCGGTCGCGGACCGGCCGGGGCCGCCACGCCTGCTGCACGTCGAAGGTCATCGGGTCGCCGGGCAGGCCCAGGAACTCGATCAGCGGCGGGTTGTTGGACATCGACAGCGGGTCCTCGTCGCCGCCGCCCGCGTCCACGCCGCCGATCCGGTACGGCGCGAGCCGCCGGGCCAGCGCCTCGGCCTCGACCACGGACAGCCAGTCCGGCGCGCCGAACCACTCGACGCCGCTGGCGCTGCGCGCGCCCAGCTTGTCGTCCTCGATGACCAGGCGCAGGCCGCGCCGGGCGGTCAGGTTGCCCAGCGACTCGGACAGGTCGAGCAGGGTGACACCGACCAGGCCCTCTTCCAGGATGATCTGCTCTTCGCGGGTGACGTCGCCGTCGTCGATGAGGATCACGATGTGCGGCTGGTCGGCCGGCGGCGGCGCGTTGCGGGTGAACCGCTGGCGGTCGCGCAGCTGCTCGTCGAGCATCTGCTCGACCTCGGTCAGCGAACCGGCCATCATCCGCATCTGGCCGATGCCGTCCACGATGTTCGGGTGCTGCACGTGCGGCAGCCACTTCATCCACTCCCACTCGGCCTTGGTGCGGCCGGTGGTGACGACGGCGATGAGCAGGTCGTCCGGGGAGTGGAAGGTCGCCATCTGGGCGATCAGCGCGCGGGCGAGGCCGCGCTTGGCGTCGGTCTCGCCGAGCAGGCCGACGGCGGCGAAGCCGCGCAGCGCGATCGAGATGGGCAGGTCGGGCACCAGCGAGTGGGCGCGCACGAAGCGGCGCAGCGCCAGCGTGGCGATCGGTTCGAGCTCCTCGACCGGGCCGGTCTGCGGCGGCACGAGTCGGGTGGCCAGGCGCTGCGAGCCGCGGCCCGCGCGCAGGTGGCAGAAGTCGGGGTCGTTCTGCCGGCGCTCCCACATGCGGCGGGTGGTGGCCAGCGACCACAGCATCTGCGGGTCGGGGTGCACCCACTCCCGCTCGGCGCGCTGCTCGTTGGCGGCTTCGCGGGCCCGGTCGCGCATCTGCCCGAGGTACCGCAGGTAGTCCTTGCGGTCCTCGTTCATCTCGGCCTTCTTCTGGCCCTTGCCGGACCCCATGCCGCCCGCCATCATGCCGATGGTCGAGATCATCATCATGCCGGGCATGATCATCGCGGCCGGGTTTTTGTTGCTGTACGTGAACATCAGGACCATCATCCCGATGGACGACACGATCATGACGGCCGGCATCGCCTTCATCATGATGTTGCCGGGGATGATCCGGGGCACCTCGGGCGGCGGTTCGAGGTGGACCTCACCGCCCGGTGGACGGGGAGCAGCGAGGCGTGCCGTGCGCTTGAACTGCAACGTGCTCACCTAACAGGCACCTCTTCACACTCTCTCGAACCGACTCGCGTGTCACAACCGCGGTTGCCAACCGACACTATTGCGCATCGGAACCCGCTCCGAAGGTGGGTCGTGAAAATCCACCGGCCACGGGTTCGTCGGAACGGCCCTGTCCGGACACCCGTTCCGTCCATACTGTGTCCCGCCCCTCCGGCCGGCGCGTCGAGCGGACCAATAAGGTCGGGGCGGCACGCAGACACGCAAGAGGACTTAGGGGGCCCTGGTGGCGACCGGTACGACGGTGTTCAGCCGGGTGACGGTGGTTGCGCCGCGCACGCGCATCGACGTCGCGCTCCCCGCCGACGTCGCGGTGGCCGACCTGCTGCCGATGCTGCTGGACATGGCCAAGGAGGCCACTCCGGACGGCGGCGTGCGACACGGCGGGTGGGCGTTGGCGAAGCTGGGCGACAGCCCGCTCGACCCGAGCCGCACGCTGGCCTCGCTGGGCGTCGTGGACGGCGAGCTGCTCCAGCTGCGCAAGCGCAACGAGAACCCGCCACCGCCGCTGTACGACGACGTGGTCGACGCGATCGCCGAGTCGGACCCGGACAGCTTCCGGCCGTGGACCAAGGACACCGCGCGCAAGTACGGCCACATCGCGGGCGCGCTGGCGCTGATCGCGGCGGCCGTCGCGGTGCTGCTGTCCGGCCCGCTGGCGGGCGGCCCGAGCCTGTGGCCGGCGATCTGCGCGGGCGCGATGGCGATCGTGGCGCTGGCCGCGGGCGCGGTCATCTCCCGCTCCTACAGCGCGGTCGGCACCGGTGTCCTGATCGCGAGCGCGGGCGGGCTGCCCATGGCGTACGTGGCGGGCCTCTACACCGTCCCGGGCGCGATCGGCCGGCCGAACCTGCTGCTGGCCAGCGTCCTCGTCCTGATCTTCGCCAGCGCGGCGATCCTGCTGATCGGCCGCGGCATCACCGTGTTCATCGCGGCGGCCACGGCGGGCGCGCTGAGCGGCCTCGCGTTCCTCATCGGCATCTTCGTCGACCACCCGATCGTGGGAATCGCGGCGGCGACCGCGGCGGTGTCCCTGGCGGCGCTGTCCGCGCTGCCCCGGTTGACCATCCAGCTGGCCAAGCTGCCGCTGCCGACCGTGCCGGGCAGTGCCGAGGACCTCAAGGAGGACACCGGCTTCCCCGAGTACGCGGTGATCGAGCGGCGCACCGCGAACGCCCACGAGTACCTGACCGGCATGATCATCGGCTGCGGCGGCACCGCCGCGGTGTTCGCGGTGATCGCCGCCGGCGACGGCACCATCTGGGGCCCGATGCTCGCGGTCACGGTGGCGCTGGTGCTGATGCTGCGCGGCCGGGCCTACGCCAACGGCGCGCAGGCGGTGGCGCTGCTGGTCAGCGGCATGGTGGCGGCGGCGGGCGTGCTGCTGGGCTGGCTCGTGGAGTCCTCGCTGGACAACCGGCTGCTGTTCGTGTTCGGGACGCTGGTCCTGGTCGGCGCGGCGGCCCTGGTGCTCGGCGTGATCTTCCCCGGCCAGAAGTTCTCGCCGGTGCTGCGCCGGACGGTGGACGTGCTGGAGGCGATCCTGATCGCGATCGTGCTCCCGCTGGCGCTCGCCGTCATGGACCTGTACGTCGCCATGCGCCAGCTGATCCCGGCCTGAGCCATGCGGACCACGACACGGAAGTCCGCCGCAGCGGTGGCCGTGGCGCTGACCCTGGTCACCACCCCCGGCGCGTTCGCCCAGCCGACGACCACCCCCGCCCCGAGCCGGCCGAACTCCGTGCCGCCCCCGGTGGACCGGAGCCTGCGGCCGGCGTTCGAGCCGCCCCGGGAGGACGTCGACTACACCCCGAAGAACCTCTGCATCGCCTCCAACACCGGGAACAAGACGATCCCGAACCGGCCGTGGGGCCAGATGCAGTTGCGCCTGGAGGAGGCGCACCGGTTCGCCACCGGCAAGGGCGTCAAGGTCGCGATCATCGACACCGGCGTCAACGAGCACCCGCGCCTGGCCGGCCGGGTCACCGCGACCGGCGACTACGTCGAGACGGAGAAGGGCGGCACCGACGACTGCGACGGCCACGGCACCCAGGTGGCCGGCGTCGCGGCGGCGAGCAAGGACGACCAGACCGGGTTCATCGGCGCCGCGCCGGAGGCGGAGATCCTCGCCATCCGCCACACCAGCAGCAACTTCAAGTTCGAGCACCCCACCGACAAGAGCCAGAACCGCGACTCGGCGGGCAAGGTCGGCACCCTCGCGAAGGCCATCGTGGTGGCCGCCGAGAAGGGCGCGCAGGTCATCAACATCTCGCTGACCTCCTGCGCCGAGCCCCAGGAGCCGAGCCAGCAGGAACGCGAACTCCAGGCCGCGATCGACTGGGCGGTCAACGAGAAGCAGGTCGTGATCGTCACCGCGGCCGGCAACTTCACCCAGAAGGACGGCTGCGCCCTCCAGAACGACAACGAGGACCCCAACAACGTCAACATCGTCGCCTCGCCGCCCTGGTACGCCGACAACGTCCTGTCGGTGGCCTCGGTGGGCCAGACGGGCAACGTGTCGCCGTTCTCCGTGTGGGGCCCGTGGGTCAGCGTCGCGGCGCCGGGCGAGGACATCGTCACCCTGGACCCGCGGGGCCAGGGCCTGGCCAACTCCAGCGAGGGCCCCACCGGCCAGACCCGCATCCAGGGCACCAGCTTCGCCGCGCCGTACGTGGCCGGCGTGGTGGCCCTGGTCCGCGAGCGGTTCCCGGACCTGGGCGCCAAGCAGGTCATGGACCGCATCAAGGCGACCGCCCAGCACCCGGGCAACCCGGCCGGCCGGGACAACAAGGTCGGCGCGGGCATGATCAACCCGATGGCGGCCCTGACCGCGGAGCTCCCGTCGGAGCGCAAGGACTTCAAGCCGGTCCAGCCGTCCCAGGTGCTGACCGACCTCGACCCGCTGAACCCGCCGGACCCGACGCCGCTGATCGTGGCCCTGTCCGGCACGGGCGGCGGCGTGGGCCTGCTCCTGCTGACCCTGTTCATCGTCCACACGGTGAACCGCAACCGGGCCCGCAAGGCGGCCGTGCCGGTGAAGCGCTCGGTGCTCTGACCGAAGTCGAAAGGGCCGCTCCCGTCGTGGGAGCGGCCCTTCGCGCTGTCTTGGGGGTCAGTCCTCGCCGAGCACCTGGGGAGCGGTCTTCTTGGGCTTGCCCAGCAACTCCTCGGTGGTGCCGGTGATCCGGAACTTCGACTTGTGCTCCTTGTCGCCGCCCTGCTGGCCGCCGGCGCCCATGGCGCCCATCATGCCGCCGCCCATCATGCCCATGCCCGCGCCGCCGGGCGCACCGCCGCGGCCACCACCGGACGCCGCGGCCGCCGCCGGGGCCGGACCCGCCTCGGACGTGCGGGGTTCCTGCACGGTCGTGTACCCGCCGGAGCCCAGCCGCTCGGCCGGCGACCCGCCCGGGACACCGCCACCGGGCACACCGCTCCCACCACCGACGCCACCGCCGCCGACGCCCCCACCACCGACGCCACCGCCACCCACGCCGCCACCGCCGGCCTTGGCGGGCTCGGTCGCGGCGGGCGGCGCGGCGGCGCCCCCACCGCCGGCGGGCGGCGCGGTCGCCTTCTTGGGCTCGCTGAACGTCCAGTCCTTCTCGGGGTACTTGTGCTCCATCTTCACGTCGGCGAAGTCGGAGTTCTCCCCGGACACCCCGTCGCACAGCCGCAGGAACGCCTCCAGGATGTCCCGGACCGACTCGTAGAGCTCCTTGGCCGGGTCCCGCAGCTCGTCCAGCACCTCGACCACGCGCCGGTCGCCGTCCAACGGCAGCGCCGCCGCGCCGGACACCGTGTCGGCGGCCTCGGCGTACACGCGCGCCATGTCCTCGACGATCCCGCGGATGCCGTCGGCGGTCTGGTCGAGGGCGTCGCCCATGGCGTGCATGGCGTCGGACATGTCGTGCCCGGCCAGGCCCACGGACTGCATGTGCGCCACGAAGGACTCGGCGTCCCGGCCCTGCCACGCGGAGTCGAGCTTGCCCAGCGGCTTGGTCAGGTCGCGGGTCACGTGCTCGGCGACCAGGCCGGCCTTGCGCCAGCGCTCGGCCTCCTCGTGCAGGTCGTTCCAGGACCCGACGACGGGCTCGAAGTAGTCCGCCACCAGGTCCTGCAGCCCGAGCCGGCGGCTGATCCCGGACAGGTAGTCCAGCTCGGCGCCGACCTCGGCGACCAGCTGCCGGCCGTCCTTGCCACTCATCGCGAGTCCTCCAGGCGGCGGTGGGCCTTCTTGATCAGCGCGACGGCCTCGTCCTCCTGGCCGCCGTAGTGCTTGGCCACCGCGTGCAGCCCCTTGGACGCGGCCGACAGCACCTCGCAGGCGCGGTCGAGCTGCTGGTTCAACATCCCGGCCGCGCGGGTGTAGGCCTCGGAGGTGCGCAGGGTCTTGCCCAGCTCGCCGAAGCTGTGCGGTCGCACGGGGGCGGACCGCAACTGCTCCCGCGCCCGCGACAGCTCCTCCGCCGCCTCGTCCACGCGCTGCGCGTACAACTCGACCCAGCGCGCGTCGACGCTGACCTTGCCGGACCCCGCGACCGGGGGACGTGGTGCCTCGTACACCCGAACACCTCCCTCAAGCGTCAGGTGTGACGGTCCCCGACGCCCCCGGGTTCCGCCGAAGGGCTCAGCCCACCACCAGCGGCTCGCGGAAGCCGGCCCGCGGTGCCGCGAGGCCGCCGTCGGCTTGTCGGGACGCCTTTCCCGACGATCACGCTCTTCGATCGGCGGGAAACGCGGCGCGACGAGCCGACTTCCGGGGCGGCCGAGCCGCGCGCCGGAGGCGCGCCGTCCAACACCGCCTCAGCCGCCGGACGCCTTCTTGGCTTGCTCTTCGGGCAACAGCCCCACGTTCTTGGGCACCGGGATCGAGTCCCAACTCCGGATGGCGTCGTTGCGGTTCAACTGCGGCCCGTTCGGCAACAACCGCAGGATCGACTCCGGGCCCGGCACGAACTGGTCGCCCAGCCCCAGCGCGCCCGCCACCAACGTGTCCGGGATGCCGTACTTCACGCCGCGACCGGTGATCAGGTGGATCGGGCCGGTCCGGAAGTCCTGGGTGGACGTCGCCGCGCGCACCACCGCCGCCTTGCCCGGCGCCATGATGAACTTGCTCACGACCTCGCCGGTCGCGCCGACCTGGTTGATGTTCACCGCGACCGCGTCGGTCGGCACAGGCAGCGACGGCGCGATGGTCACCTGGGTGTGCTGCGACCGGTTGTCCGCGTTGACGTTCTCCGCCCGCCAACCCAGGCACACGACCCGGTTGTTCTGGTTGGGCTCCAGCACGTCCGGCACCTCGGCCGGGTAGTCCAGGAAGTCCAGCTTCTCGGTCGGCTCCTTGGTGTCGATCTTCGCGATGTCGACGACCTTGGGGTCGCCCTGCGCGTTCGCGGCGCGGATCAGGTCGCCCGCCGCCTGGCTCACCTTCTGGAGGCCGTCCTTGAGCGCCACGTAGAACTCCGAGTCGGCGCCGAGGCGCTTGACCTCGATCACGTTGCCGACCTTCAGGCCCGGCACGCCCTGGAGGTAGGTCACGTTCTCGCCGCGGCCGGTGATCTTCGGCGCTTCCAGCGGCTTGGCCTCGGGGATGGCGTTGAGCAGGCCGGCGCTGACCGCGCGCACCGTCTTGCCCTTGAGGTTGAGCGCGTTCTGGACCTGCGGGTCGGTCAGGTCCACCTTGGCCCGCACGGTGGACGTCGAGGTGATCTTCGAGTTCACCGGGGCCTTGTAGATCAGGTAGGCCTGCTTGTCGTCGGTGCCCGCCTTGACCAGCAGCGCCTTGTTGCCGTCCAGCAGCGATCCGCCGCTCATGCCGGCGATGACCGTCGTCTCGAACTTGTTCTTCGACGTCGGGTTGTTCAGCGTCTCGTCGAGGTCGAGCGTGTCGCACACCGACCACTCCGCGCCGATCCGTTCTTCCGGCTTGGCGGGCAGGACGTCCGGGCCGTCCGGGATGCCGGTGAGCCGGCCCTTGGGCAGCTTCGCCAGGGCCTTCTCGCTGACCAGCTTCGGCTCGCCGCCCGCGACCTGCGGCGCCGCGTTGACCTGGCCCGCCTGGGCGTCACCGCCACCGACCTGTTGCGCCTTGTCCGGGTTCGACTGGTTGAGGATCAGCAGTCGGGCGGAGGCGAGGTTGGTCATCGGGATCAACTGCTTCGTGCCGCCCTGCCGGACGACGTAGACCTGGCCCGTCTCCTTGGAGATGGCGATCTGCGTCTCGTCGTCGAGCCGCGGGTCCGGCGAGAAGAAGCCGAACACGAGGAAGCCGATGAGCCCGATCACGCCGAGGATCACACCCACAGCGGTGGCACGCGAGTGCGTGCGCATCGGGTCGTGCAGCATCACCGCGTCTCTGCGCACCAGGGCGGACTGCATCCTGCGCAGCACGAAGCGGTAGGCCTGGACCTGTGACTTGGTGGTGGGTGTTGATGCCATTCTCGGCTCGCTGCTCTCCCAGTCGCGGTACGGTCTGCACGATAGCCGGACGGCGGGTGGCGCGTGTGCGGGTTGGTCAGACCCGGTCGGTCCACCCGCCGAACGCCGACGGGAAAGAGAACCAGATCGGATGTCCGTGACCACCCCACATCCGGGTCAACCGAACCCTGCGATGGCGCGCCCGCAGGGCGGCCCCGGCGGCCCTGGTGGCCCCGGCGGTCCCGCGCAGGCGCCGGGCGGCGGCGTGCGCGCCGCCCTGCTCCGGGCACGTCGGCGCGCGACCGGGGCGAGCCTCGGCGCGCTGCCGGTCGCCAACCTGGTTGTCCTCGAAGTCGGCGTCGCCGTCGGCCTGATCCTGCTCGCGGTCGGCACCACCGGTGACGAGATCGCCCCCGCCCTGCTCTACACGGCGGGCGGGATCGTGCTGATCGCGCTGATCCTCGCGTTCACCCGGTCGCGTGGCCGCTGGCTGACCCAGTGGATCGGCCTCGTCGTGCGCTACAACCTCCGCTCGCACAGCCGCACCGCCAAGCGCGGCGGCCCGGTGGAGATGAAGCCGCCGTCGGAGGAAGAGGCCTCGGTCATCGGCTCGGACGACCCGCGCGTGGCGCTGCTGCGCCTGGCCGTGCCGGACCTGGTGGTGGCCAAGGGCACCGACCACGAGCGCCGGCCGCTGGGCATGGCGTGGCACCAGGGCGCGTGGACGGCGGTGCTGCTGGTCGACCCGGCGCCCGGCCTGATCAACGCCGTGGGCACCGCGCCGTCGCTGCCGCTGGGCGCGCTCGCGCCGTGCCTGGAGGACCGCGGCGTGGTGCTGGACGCCATCTCGGTGATCTGGCACTGCTACCCCGGTTCCGCGGCGCTGCCCGCGAACTCCCCGGCCCTCAACTCCTACATGGAGGTGCTCGGCCCGCTGCCCGCGGCGGCCCGGCGCACCACGTGGATCGCGGTGCGGCTGGACCCGAAGCGGTGCGCGGCGGCGATCCGGGAGCGCGGCGGCGGCGTCGTCGGCGCGCACCGGGCGCTGATCGGCGCGCTGTCCCGCGTCCGCAACGCCCTGGAGTCCGCCGGCGTGACGATCCGCCCGCTGGACTCCGACGAGCTGATCCGCGCCGGCATCTCCGCCGCCGAGCTGACCTCGGTGGCGGGCACGAACAACCCGGTGTCGCTGCGCGAGAAGTGGGGCGGCGTCACCGCGGGCGGCGTCGGCCACGCGTCCTACGCGATCACCGGCTGGCCCGCGAAGGGCATGCGCAACAACCTGAACGCGCTGACCGGCGTGCGGGCGCTGTCCTCGACGCTGTCCATGACCATCTCGCCGAGCAGCGAGCAGGGCCAGGTCGGCCTGCGCGGCATGGTGCGGGTGTCCGCCCGGACGCCGGCCGAGCTGGACCGCGCGGACGACCGGCTCAAGGCGTTGGCGGACAAGCTGGACATCACCCTGACCCCGTTGAACGGGCTCCAGGTCGCAGGCCTGGCCGCCACCCTGCCGCTCGGAGGTGTCGCGTGAGCAACAGCCGTCTGCTGGACACCGGCCAGGGCCGCGGCGTCGCGCCGGAGTTCCTGGTCGCGCCGCAACTGCTGGACGTGGTCAGCCCGTCGGGCGACCGCGGCGGCATGGTGCTGGGCTCGGGCCTGAAGGGCGAGCCGCTGACCATCTCGGTGCTGCGGTCCGCGCCGACCCGCATGGTGGTGGTCGGCGGCCTGTACCTGGCGCGGCAGATCGCGCTGCGGGCGATGGCGACCGGCGCGTGGATCACCGTCGCGACCGGCCGGCCGCAGGCGTGGCAGCCGGTGGTGCGGGCGGCGGGCACCGGCCCGGACGGGCGTCCCGCGCCGACCGTGCAGCTGCGCCGGCTCTCGCCGGTGGACCTGCCACGGCCGTCGGAGGACGCGCCGCTGCTGGTCGTGCACGACGGCGGGCACGTGCCGCAGGAGCTGTTCCCGCCGCGCTCGCCGTGGCAGACGACGATGTACGTGCTGCCCTACCTGCACCCGCAGGCGTCCGGCACGGCGAATTCCGCCGACCTCGTGCTGTTGCAGCGGCTGCCGGTCGGGCAGGCGCAGTTGGCGGCGCAGATCTGGCGGTTGCCGCCGCAGATGGCGCACCAGTTGACGACGTTGAAGGACGACCAGGTGATCGCGCTGGGCGCGAACCTGTGGCGGCCGTTGCGGCTGGTCACCACGCCCGGTGAGCAGCAGATCCTGGGCGCGGTCCGCCGCGGCGACTGACGGCTGAACCGCATTGACGTGCCCCGGGCCGGCCGGCTCGGGGCACGTTTTTCTTTCTCCGTCCAGTCACTCTCCGCAGCATTTCGTTCACAGGCCGGGTCAATACTGTGGAGAGGCCGTCCGGCTTGTATTCGGCGCGAATTCTTGCGCTGCCACCGCAGGGCGAACTAGGAACTGACTCACCGTGTCCGGGCGGTCTCGCCGCGGTGATCCTCCCGGGCGCACACCCTGCGAAGAGGAGAACCCCTGCGATGCGAGACTCTCGCGCGTCCTGGACGAGGCGGGTGACCGGAGCGGGCCTGGCCACCGGCACCGCTTTCGCCGTCACCGCCGCACTGACGACGTTCACCGCCGGCGCCGCCGAGGGCGAGATCCTCGGCCTCGGCGCCCCGAACGCGGTCAAGGACAGCTACATCGTGGTGCTCAAGGACGTGGGCGCGGCCAGCGCCGACACGTTGAGCGCGAAGTACCAGGCTTCCGTGAAGCACACCTACACCAGCGCCCTGCGCGGATTCTCCGCGACCATGAGCGAGGCGCAGGCGCGCCGGCTCGCCGCGGACCCGAGCGTCGAGTACGTCAAGCAGGACGCCGAGGTGAAGATCTCCGGCACGCAGTCGCCGACGCCGTCCTGGGGCCTGGACCGCATCGACCAGGCCGCGCTGCCGCTGAACAACTCCTACACCTACCCGAACGAGGGTGAGGGCGTCACCGCCTACATCATCGACACGGGCATCCGGTTCTCCCACACCGACTTCGGCGGGCGCGCGGTCTCCGGGCGCGACACCGTCGACAACGACAACGACGCCACCGACTGCAACGGCCACGGCACGCACGTCGCGGGCACCGTGGGCGGCACCGCGTACGGCGTGGCCAAGAAGGCCAAGCTGGTCGGCGTGCGGGTGCTGAACTGCTCCGGCTCCGGCACGTACGCGGGCGTCATCGCGGGCATCGACTGGGTGACCCAGAACGCGGCGAAGCCGGCCGTGGCGAACATGTCGCTGGGCGGCGGCGCGGACGCCACCGTCGACCAGGCGGTCCGAAACTCCATCGCGGCGGGCGTGACCTACGGCCTCGCGGCGGGCAACGACAGCGGCGCGAACGCGTGCAACACCTCCCCGGCCCGCACGGCGGAGGGCATCACGGTGGGCTCGACGACCAACACCGACGCGCGCTCGTCGTTCTCCAACATCGGCACCTGCCTGGACATCTTCGCGCCGGGCTCGTCCATCACGTCGGCCTGGCACACCGGTGACACGGCCACCAACACCATCAGCGGCACCTCGATGGCGACCCCGCACGTCGTCGGCGCGGCGGCGGTCTACCTGGCGGCCAACCCGACCGCCACGCCGCAGCAGGTGCGCGACGCCCTGGTGAACGGCGCGACGAGCGGCGTCGTGGGCAACGCGGGCACGGGTTCCCCGAACAAGCTCCTCCGCCTGGTCGGCAGCACCACCCCGCCGCCCACCGGCTGCGCGCCCAAGACGAACGCGACCGACGTGAACGTGCCCGACCTGGGCACCGCCACCAGCACCATCGCGATCACCGACTGCGCGGGCGCCGCGAGCGCCACCGCCACCGTCGAGGTGCACATCAAGCACACCTACCGCGGTGACCTGGCGATCGACCTGATCACGCCGAGCGGCGCGGTGAAGCAGCTGAAGGTGTCCAGCGGCTCGGACGGCACGGACAACGTGGACGCGACGTACACGGTGAACCTGTCGGCCGAGACGGCGAACGGCAACTGGCAGCTGCGCGTCCGCGACGTCTACTCGCAGGACACGGGCTACATCGACACCTGGACCCTCGACCTGTAGGTCCCGCGGCACCGGGCAGCACGACGAACGGCCCCCACCTCCTTCCGCCGGTGGGGGCCGTTCTGCTGTTGTGGTGGCGGCGGGCCTCGACCCGAGTGGCCTCCACCCGCTGATCCGATGGTGGCGGTTCTGTTGCGATCTCACCCGTTTGGTGGAGAGTGGGACGCTGTGAGGGAAGACGAAGCAGGAGGTCCATCCGTGTCCGCAGCACCGGAGTACGGCTGTGAACCGCCGGCCGAGCACGACCCACCGCGCTCGACCCTCGGGCCGCACACCATCGAGGACTGGCTGAAGTTGGATCCCGCTCCGGACGGGTCGAGCATCGAGTTGATCACGGGGTACCTGTTCGTGACTCCTCCGCCGGGCGGCACCCACCAGTTCGCCGCGCTCAACCTGGGCGCCTGCCTCAGGGCCGCGATCCGCGCCGCCGAGCGCAACGACCTGTTCGCGGTTCCCGGGGTGGGTGTGCGGATCTCGACGACGATGCGGACCGCGCTGATCCCCGACCTGGTGCTGCTCGACCGAACCCCCGTCGGGGCCGTCTCGTTCCCCGCCGAGGCCGTGCGGCTCGCGGTCGAGATCTGGTCGCCCGGCAACCCGGTCTCCGAACGCGAGATCAAGGTGGCGAGCTACGCCGGCGCCGGTGTGCCGTTCTTCTGGGCGATCGACCAGCCGAGCAAGCTCAACCCCCTGCGCCTGACCGCCCACCGCCTGGAGAACGGGCTCTACAAAGCCGAGAACATCCTCGAAGCCGAAGGCCCCGAGACCATCACCGCCTCCCCCGTCCCGATCACCCTCGACCTCGCCGACCTCCTCCGCTGAGCCCCGCGCCGGCCAGCACCGCCGCCCGTTCGCGGCACGCGTCCAGAGCCGCCAACACCCGCGGCCACGTGCACGGTGGGTCCGTGGTCCGGTTGTGGGCCGCCATGCGGGCGCGCAGCCCCCGGTCCGACACCAACCGCACCAGGGCCGCGGCCAGGTCGTCGGACAGCAGTCCCTCCACGCCGTCGCGCACGAAGTCCGCCACGCCCGTCCCCGGCCGCGCCACCACCGGCACCCCCGCCGTCCGCGCCTCCAACGTCGCCAGCCCGAACGCCTCGCACACCGTCGGGTTCACGAACACGTCCGCCGACGCCAGCAAGCGCGACACCGCCTCGCGGTCCAGCCGACCGGGCAGGCGCACCCAGTCCATCCCGTGCCGCCGCACGTACCGGCGCACCGCCCCCATCTCCGGGCCGTCCCCGGCCAGCGTCGCCCGCACCCCGCCGACCGCCGACGACACCTCCCGCAGCACGGCCAACAGGTGCAGCGGCTGCTTGCGCGACGCCAACCGACCCACCGACACGACGTGCACCGGCCCGCCCGAGCGCTGCGCGGGGATCCCCCGCCACAGCGCCGGCGTGACGCCGTTGGGCACGACGAAGACCTCCCCCGGCAACGCCGACCGCACCCGCGCCGCGGCGGCCGTCGAGACCGCGGCCAGCACCAACGGCGACCGCGACCACCCGTCCACCCGGTCCAGCGCCCGGTAGCACCAGCGCACCGCCGGGTCCCACATGCTGTGCACCACCGCGACCGTCGGCAGCCCCAGCTCCAGCGCCGACCGGATGCCCGACCACGCGAACGGCGACACCGCACCGACGTGCACGTACACGACATCCGCCCCCAACGACCCCAGCAACCGGTCCAGGTGGTGCCCGGCGCGCAGGTGGATCGGCGGCCCGAACGGCATCGCCACGGGGTGGACGGTGTAGCCGGGCGGTCGGGTGGCGGCGCGGGTCGCCGTGATCACGTGGACCTCCGCGCCCGCGCGGCGTTGCGCCTCGGCCAGGCCCGCCACCTGGACCTCGATGCCGCCCAGGCGCGGCAGGAAGCAGTCGCTGACGTGGACGATCGACACAGGGACTCCCGTCAAGCCGCTGAACGGAGCAACTGACACTCTTACACCCGTGAGCCGAACCTGCGTGTTCTTCCACGCCCATCCAGACGACGAAGCCCTCCTGACGGGGGGCACCATGGCCCGCCTCGCCGCCGAGGGGCACCGGGTGGTGCTGGTCGTCGCGACGGCCGGCGAGCGCGGGCTGGCCGCCCACCGCGGCGACCTCGGGGCCGTCCGCACCAGGGAGGCGCACCGGGCGGCGGAGGTGCTCGGGTGCGCGCGGGTGGAGTTCCTCGGCTACGCCGACTCCGGGCTGGACGGGAGCGCGTCGACGGGCTTCGCGCGGGCGGACGTGCCGGAGGCCGCCGGGCGGTTGGCCGAGATCCTGCACGAGGAGCGCGCCGACCTGTTGACCACCTACGACCCCGTCGGCGGCTACGGGCACCCCGACCACGTGCAGGTGCACCGCGTCGGCGCGCTGGCCGCCGAGCTGGCGGGCACACTGAGGGTGTGGGAGGCGACGGTCGACCGGACCCTGTTGCTGCGCGCCCTCCGGCTGGCCCGGGTCGCGCGGCGGTTCGACCTGACCCCGTTCCGGACGGCCTACACGCCCCGCGCAGCGATCACGCACACCGTGGACGTCCGCCGGTACGCCGGCTCCAAGCGGGCGGCGCTGGCGGCGCACGCCACGCAGACGACGGGCGGCGACCAGACCCGCACGGTGAGCGCCCTGCTGAGCCTGCCGCCGCCGCTGTTCCGGCTGGTCATGGGCACGGAGTGGTACATCGAGCGCAAACGCTTGCGCGCACGCTGAGGGGCCGCCTCAACCTGGTCGCCTCGCTCGCCTCCGTGGCCTTCGCGGTGTGGCTGGTGGTCGCGCTGGTCCCCAAGGTCGGCGGCGTCGGCTGGGCCACCATCACCGACCACCTCGCCGCCGTCAGCGCCGCCGCCCTCGCGGGCCTGACCGCGCTGTGGCTGGCCGGCCTGTGGGCCTACACCTACGTCCTGACCGGCTCGCTGCCCGGCCTGCGCAACACCCAGGCGTTCAGCCTCAACGCGGCGGGCAGCGCGGTGAGCAACCTGTTCCCGTTCGGCGGCGCCGCGGGCGTCGCCGTGACCGCCGTGATGGCGTCGAGCTGGGGGCACACGGCCCGCGCGATCACCACGTCCACCATCGTCAGCGGCCTGTGGAACGCCCTGGGCCGGGTCGCCCTCCCGCTGGTCGCGCTGGCCGTCCAGGGCGCGGCGGTGCTCGGGCGCACGGTCCTCGCCGCCACCCTCACCACCGCGGTGGCCCTGGTCGTCACCGTCGCCGCCCTGACCAGGCTGCGCTGGCTCAGCGGCGTGCTGCGGGGCCGCGCCCGGCGGTTCGTGGTGCGGCTGCGCCGGCAGAACGCGCAGGTCATCCGGCGCAACTGGGCGAAGATGACCACCGGCATGGTGGCTTACCTGGCGTTGCAGGCCCTGCTGCTGTGGTGCTGCCTCGCGGTGACCGGGGTCGAGCTGTCGCCGGGCGCGCTGGTCGCGGCGTTCGCGGTGAGCCGCCTGCTCACGCTGGCCGTGGTCACGCCCGGCGGGTTCGGGGTCAGCGAGAACGGCACGATCGCCCTGCTCGTCGCGCTGGGCACGCCCGCCGGACCGGCCGTCGCGGGCGTGCTCCTGTTCGCCGTCTTCACCTACCTCGCCGAGATCCCGATGGGCGGCGTGGCCTGGCTCAACTGGTCGGTGCGCCGCGCACGTTCCGCGTGACCAGCGCCCGCGCGGCCAGCTCCGAATCCTCCGGGTAGTCCACCCGGACGAGTGACAAGCCGTGCGGCGGAGCGACCGTGACTTCACTCGATCGAGAAGACAACGAGAGCAGCGACGCGGGCCAGGTGACCGGCTTGCGCCCCTCCCCGACGGCCAGCAGCGCCCCCACCAGGCTGCGCACCATCGAGTGGCAGAACGCGTCCGCCGAGACGAACGCCGTCAGCACGGCCCCGTCCCGCTCCCACGACAGCCGCTGCAGCTCGCGGATCGTCGTCGCGCCCTCCCGGCGCTTGCAGAACGCGCAGAAGTCCCGCTCCCCCAGCAGCAGCTCGGAAGCGGCGTTCAGGGCGTCCACGTCCAGCGGACGCGGCCACGCCAGGGTGTCCAGCCGCCGCAGCGGCGAAGCGCCGAAGGGCGCGTCGGTCACCCGGTACTCGTAGTGCCGCCGCAACGCCGCGAACCGGGCGTCGAACTCGGCCGGCACGACCCGCGCCGAGAACACCCGCACGTCGGTCGGCAACGCCCGCGCGAGCCGCCGCGGCAACCCGGCCACGTCCACCGACGCGGGCAGGTCGGCGTGCGCCACCTGGCCGGACGCGTGCACGCCGGCGTCGGTCCGCCCCGCCACGGTCAGGGACACGTCCTCCCGCAGCACGGTGGACATCGTGTCCTCCAGCACCCCGCACACCGTCCGCCGACCCGGCTGGCGCGCCCACCCCGAGAACTCCGTGCCGTCGTAGCCCAGGTCCAGGCGCACACGAACGAGCCCGTCGCCCCGCGAGGGGACGACGGGCTCGTCGGCGGTCGGGTCCGTCAGGACTCGTCCTTCTTGTCCTCGGCCTTCGGAGCGGCCTCGTCGGCGCCCTCGGCGGGCTCCTCCGCGGCGTCCTTGGTGGCCGACTCGGGCGCGTCAGCGTCCTGGTCGACGACCTCGTCAGCCTTGGTCTCCTCGGCCTTGGTCTCGGCCGGCTTGACCTCGTCCTTGGCGAACTTGGTCTTGCGGGCGCGCTCGGCCTCGGAGGTGACGGTCTTCTCCGGCACCAGCTCGATCACGGCCATGGGGGCGTTGTCGCCCTTGCGCGGCAGCGTCTTGGTGATGCGGGTGTAGCCGCCGGCGCGGTCCGCGAACTGCGGGCCGATCTCCGCGAACAGCTTGTGCACGACGTCCTTGTCGCGGATGACCTTGAGGATCTCGCGACGGTTGTGCAGGTCGCCGACCTTGGCCTTGGTGATCAGCTTCTCGGCGTACGGGCGCAGCCGCTTCGCCTTGGCCTCCGTGGTCGTGATCCGACCGTGGGTGAACAGCGACGTGGCCAGGTTGGCCAGCATGAGCCGCTCGTGGGCCGGCGAGCCCCCGAGACGGGGTCCCTTGGTGGGGGTGGGCATCGAATTGCTCCTCGGATTTCTTTCTGATCCTCTGCTCCGGCCCGGCCGCTAAGCGGCCTCAGAGCTGCTCGGTCTCCGCGTAGTCGTGGCCGTCGTCGTGGTTGTCCACGGACGTGTCCGCGGCGCCCCAGCCCTCGGCGGGGTAGTCGGACGCGGCGGCCGACGGGTCGAACCCGGGCGGGCTGTCCTTCAGCGCGAGGCCGAGGCCGACGAGCTTCATCTTGACCTCGTCGATCGACTTGGCGCCGAAGTTGCGGATGTCCAGCAGGTCCGCCTCGCTGCGCGAGACCAGCTCGCCCACCGTGTGGATGCCCTCGCGCTTGAGGCAGTTGTAGGACCGGACGGTGAGGTCCAGGTCCTCGATCGGCATCGCGAAGGCCGCGATGGTGTCCGCCTCGGCGGGAGACGGTCCGATCTCGATGCCCTCGGCGTCCACGTTCAGCTCACGCGCGAGACCGAACAGCTCCACCAGGGTCTTGCCCGCGGACGCGACGGCGTCGCGCGGCGTGATGGAGGGCTTGGTCTCGACGTCGAGGATCAGCTTGTCGAAGTCGGTCCGCTGCTCGACACGGGTGGCCTCGACCTTGTAGGTCACCTTCATGACGGGCGAGTAGATCGAGTCGACCGGGATGCGGCCGATCTCGGCGCCGGCCTGCTTGTTCTGGACGGCGGGGACGTAGCCGCGACCGCGCTCGACGACGAGCTCGATCTCCAGCTTGCCCTTGCCGTTCAGGGTGGCGATGTGCAGGTCGGGGTTGTGCACGGTCACACCGGCCGGGGGCACGATGTCACCGGCGGTCACCGCACCGGGGCCCTGCTTGCGCAGGTACATGGTCACCGGCTCGTCCTCCTCGGAGCTGACGACCAGCTCCTTGAGGTTGAGGATGATGTCGGTGACGTCCTCCTTCACGCCGGGGACCGTCGTGAACTCGTGCAGCACGCCGTCGATGCGGATGCTGGTCACGGCGGCGCCGGGGATGGAGGACAGCAGGGTGCGGCGGATCGAGTTGCCGAGGGTGTAGCCGAAGCCCGGCTCCAGCGGCTCGATGACGAACCGGGAGCGGGTCTCGTTGACCGCTTCCTCGCTGAGCGAGGGGCGCTGGGAAATCAGCACTGGGTTCTTCCTTTCTCAACCCGACGCCCGCCATATGACGCCGGGAACGCCAGTCGCGGAGACCGGCAAACGCGTTCGGCACACCATTCCGTGCCGTCGCGGGACCCGATCGGCGGGCGGTCGCGTGGACCGCCCGCCGAGAGGATCACTTCGAGTAAAGCTCGACGATGAGCTGTTCGGTCACCGGCGTGTCGATCTGCGCCCGCTCCGGCAGCTGGTGCACCAGGATGCGCAGGTTGGACTGCACGACCTGGAGCCACGCCGGGATCGGGCGGTCACCGAAGGACGCGCGCGCGGCCTCGAAGGGCAGCGTCGGGAGCGACTTCGGCTTCACGTCGATGATGTCGAACTTCGACACCCGGTAGCTCGGGATGTTCACCTTCTGGCCGTTGACCAGGAAGTGCCCGTGGCTGACCAGCTGGCGAGCCTGGCGACGGGTGCGCGCGAGGCCCGCGCGGTACACCACGTTGTCCAGACGGGACTCCAGGATCTGGAGCAGGTTCTCACCGGTCTTGCCGGTGCGGCGGACCGCTTCCTCGTAGTAGCGGCGGAACTGCTTCTCCAGCACGCCGTACGTGTAGCGGGCCTTCTGCTTCTCCTGGAGCTGGAGCAGGTACTCCGACTCCTTGATGCGACCGCGGCCGTGCTGGCCGGGCGGGTAGGGACGGCGCTCGAACGCCTGGTCCCCACCGACGAGGTCGACCTTGAGCCGGCGCGAGATGCGGGTGGCCGGTCCGGTGTAGCGAGCCATGTGTGCTTACTCCTCCCCGTGCCTCAGACCCGGCGCCGCTTGGGCGGGCGGCAGCCGTTGTGGGGCTGCGGGGTCACGTCCTGGATGGTGCCGACCTCGAGACCGGCGGCCTGGAGGGAACGGATCGCGGTCTCGCGGCCGGAGCCGGGACCCTTCACGAACACGTCCACCTTGCGCATGCCGTGCTCGGCGGCCTTGCGGGCGGCGTTCTCGGCGGCCATCTGCGCCGCGAACGGCGTCGACTTCCGCGAGCCCTTGAAGCCCACGTGGCCGGCGGACGCCCAGCTGATCACGTTGCCCATCGGGTCCGTGATGGACACGATGGTGTTGTTGAACGTGCTCTTGATGTGCGCCTGGCCGTGCGAGACGTTCTTCTTTTCCTTGCGCCGGACCTTCTTGACCCCGGCGCCCGTGCGGGACTTGGGTGGCATATCTGGGTGATCTCCTACTTATGGGTGCGCGAGGTTACTTCTTGCCGGCCTTCTTCTTGCCCGCAACGGTCTTCTTCGGACCCTTACGAGTACGCGCGTTCGTCTTGGTGCGCTGCCCGCGGACGGGCAGGTTGCGACGGTGGCGCAGACCCTCGTAGCAGCCGATTTCCATCTTGCGGCGGATGTCGGCCTGAACCTCGCGGCGGAGGTCACCCTCGACCTTGAAGTTGTTCTCGATGTAGTCCCGCAGCTTGGCGAGGTCGTCGTCGCTGAGGTCCTTGACGCGCAGGTCAGGGGAGATCTCAGTGGCGGTCAGCAGCTCCTTGGAGCGCGTGCGACCGATGCCGAAGATGTAGGTGAGCGCGATCTCCATCCGCTTCTCGCGGGGGAGGTCGACGCCAGCGAGTCGTGCCATGCGGCGATTGCTCCTGTCGTTTCTCTCCAGGTCTGCTCCCCGTCCGCTCCCGGGACTGACTCGCTGTTGTCAGTTCCGGCCGCTCTCACGGTCGGTGTCCCGGCCCCGGCCTGGAGTCCGGGGGTGTGCTCCTCGGGTGGTGCGTCGAGGAGCAGGTGCGGGGAGGCTTGCTTGTCTTGCGTCGGTGAGGACGCTGCGACGTGGCTGTCTGCTCAGCCCTGGCGCTGCTTGTGGCGCAGGTTCTCGCAGATGACCATGACCCGGCCGTGGCGGCGGATCACCTTGCACTTGTCGCAGATCTTCTTGACGCTCGGCTGGACCTTCACGCCTGAGCTCTCCTGCTGGTAGCCCCGGTGCACCGGTCGCCCGGTGTCACCGTGGAGGTCACTTGTAGCGGTAGACGATGCGCCCGCGGGACAGGTCGTAGGGCGAGAGCTCCACGACAACCCGGTCCTCAGGGAGGATGCGGATGTAGTGCTGACGCATCTTGCCGCTGATGTGTGCCAG
Organism: Saccharothrix mutabilis subsp. mutabilis; assembly: GCF_039521145.1. Taxonomy (NCBI): domain Bacteria; kingdom Bacillati; phylum Actinomycetota; class Actinomycetes; order Pseudonocardiales; family Pseudonocardiaceae; genus Saccharothrix; species Saccharothrix mutabilis. The sequence goes on along the minus strand of NZ_BAAABU010000008.1, from coordinate 124,923 downwards.
GACCTTGTGCCCGTTCTCCAACTCGACGCGGAACATCGCGTTGGGGAGCGGTTCGACTACGCGGCCCTCGACCTCAATGGCCCCGTCCTTCTTGCCCATGTCCTCCGCGTTTCGTGACGGTGGTTAGCTTCCACTTGGCTGTGGAGCACGCGCGGAACCCCGACTCCTTCAGGCCCTTGCGAACCTGCCAGCCGGCGGTAAGGTGCGTCACAGGCATGGCGGAACCGGCGCTACGTGTGCGCCACCCGTCCATAGTACGCGCGTCGGCGGGTATGCCCAAATCGGGGCTGTCAACCCGCCGCGCGGTCGCGCCCGACGAGGAGCCAGATCACACCCAGGACGGCCCCGGACGGCATCGCCACCCACAGGAACCACGGGTGGACCACGCCTTCGCCGCCGAGCACGCTCACCAGCAGCCAGATCGCGAAGTTGAACGCGCTCACGCTCAGCCAGATCGTGGTGAGCACCTTCAGCGCGGACGGCCCGCGGGGCTTCACCCGCACCGGTGGCGGCGGGGGCGGGGGCAGGGGCCGCTCGACCACCTGCGGCAGGTCCGCGGTCAGGGCCACCAGCTCACCACGGGTCTTCGCCCGCCAGACCGCCACGACCCGCTCGTCGAACTCGGCGAGGTCCAGGCTGCCGTCGGCGTGGGCGCGGTGGAGCAGTTGCTGCACGACTTCGCGCTCGGCGTCGGAGGCCCGCATGTCCTCGGGCCGCACGGGGAGGCTCACGCGTCAATCGTGGCCACCGGCCACCCGCCGAAGAAGGGGGCTAACCCCCGTATCCGCGCTCGGGCGGCCCGGACTCGCCAGCGGCCCGCTACTGGCGTCCGTCAGTCTTCTTCGAGCGCCGTCAGCACCCAGGGGCCGTCGTCGGTGATGGCCACGCTGTGCTCCCAGTGCGCCGCCCGCGACCCGTCCGTGGTCACCACGGTCCAGCCGTCGTCCAGCTCGGCGGTCCGCTCGCTGCCCAGGGTCAGCATCGGCTCGATCGCGATCGCCATGCCGACCTTCAGGCGCGGACCCTTGCCGGGCTTGCCGTAGTTCGGCAGGAACGGGTCCATGTGCATCTTGGTGCCGATGCCGTGGCCGCCGTAGCCGTCCACGATGCCGTACTCGACGCCGTCGCGCTCGCCCGCCAGGATCGTGGCCGACTCGATGGCGAAGGAGATGTCGCTGAGCCGCCCGCCCGGGACGGCCGCCGCGATGCCCGCCACCATCGACTCGCGGGTCGCCTCGGACAGCTTCAGCTCCGCCTCGGTCACCGTCCCGACCGCCAGGGTCACGGCCGAGTCGCCGTGCCAGCCGTCGAGGATGGCGCCGCAGTCGATGGAGATGAGGTCGCCCTCGGCCAGGACCTGCGTCTTGCTCGGGATGCCGTGGACCACCTGCTCGTTCACCGACGCGCAGATGCTCGCCGGGAACCCGTGGTAGCCCTTGAAGCTGGGGATCGCGCCGGCGTCGCGGATGGACTGCTCCGCCAGCTCGTCCAGCTCGGCCGTGCTCACGCCGACCTTGGCGTGCTCGGTGAGCAGCGCCAGGGTGCGGGCCACGACCAGGCCGGCGGCCCGCATGGCCTCCAGCTGGCCGCGGCTCTTGATCTCGATCATGCGGTCACCCGGGACGATCCTGCGCAGCGCATCGAGCAGGCCACCGGTCACTTCTCGCCGCGCGCGGCGCGCAGGGCGGCCAGGGCCCGCTCGCTGATCTCCTCCACGTCGCCCACGGCGTCGATGCTCACGACGATGTCGGCGTAGTGGTCGAGCAGCGGCGCGGTCTCGGTGCGGTAGACCTGCTGGCGGTGGCGGATGACCTCTTCCTTGTCGTCCGCCCGGCCGCGGGCGAGCAGGCGCTCCACCACGACGTCCTCGTCGATCCGGAACTCCAGCACGGCGTCCAGGGCGTGCCCGTCCGCGGCGAGGATCTCGCCGAGCACGGCCGCCTGGGCGACGTTGCGGGGGAACCCGTCGAGCAGGAAGCCGTCCTTGGCGTCCTCCTGCGACAGGCGCTCCCGCACCATCTCGTTGGTGACCGCGTCCGGCACCAGCTCGCCGGAGTCCAGGTACTCCTGGACCTCCTTGCCGAGGTCGGTCTGCTGGCTGATGTGCGCGCGGAAGAGGTCCCCGGTGGAGATGTGCGGCACGCCGAGCTTGGTCTTGAGCAGTTCGGCCTGAGTGCCCTTGCCCGCTCCGGGCGGGCCGACGAGAACGAGTCGCACTAGCGGAGGAACCCTTCGTAGTTGCGCTGCATGAGCTGGCTCTCGATCTGCTTAACAGTGTCGAGGCCGACGCCCACCATGATCAGCACCGCCGTGCCGCCGAACGGGAAGTTCTGGTTCTGGCCCTGACCGGTCAGGTCGAGGAACAGGTTCGGCAGGATGGCGACGATGCCCAGGTACAGCGAGCCCGGCAGCGTGATCCGCCCCAGCACGAAGCGGAGGTACTCGGCGGTGGGACGCCCGGGGCGGATACCCGGGATGAACCCACCGAACTTCTTCATCTCGTCGGCACGCTCGTCGGGGTTGAACGTGATGCCCACGTAGAAGTAGGTGAAGAAGACGATCAGCAGGAAGTACGCCGAGATGTGCACCGGGCTGGACTGGCTGACCAGGTGCGTCTGGACGAACGTCTCCCACCAGCTCGGCGCGGACCCGTCGGTGGACGTGGTCAGGCGCGAGATGAGGTCGGGCAGGTAGAGCAGCGACGAGGCGAAGATGACCGGGATGACACCGGCCTGGTTCACCTTCAGCGGCAGGTAGGTCGAGGTGCCGCCGTACATGCGGCGACCGATCATGCGCTTCGCGTACTGGACCGGGATGCGGCGCTGGGCCTGCTCCACGTAGATGACGCTGGCGATGATCAGCAGGGCCGCGACGCAGACCAGGAAGAAGGTCAGGCCACCGCGCTGGAGGATCAGCTGGCCCTCGTGCGGGATGCGGGCGGCGATGCCGGTGAAGATCAGCAACGACATGCCGTTGCCGATGCCCTTCTCCGTGATGATCTCGCCCAGCCACATGATGACGCTGGTGCCCGCGGTCATGGCGACGACGATGACGACGAGGTTCCAGACGCTCTGGTCCGGGATGACGTCGTGCTCGCAGTTCTGGAACAGCTGGCCGCGCACCGCGAGCGCGATGATGCCGGTCGACTGCAGCACCGCGAGGGCGATGGTCAGGTAGCGGGTGTACTGGGTCAGCTTGCCCTGGCCCGCCTGGCCTTCCTTCTTCAGCTGCTCGAACCGCGGGATGACCACGGTGAGCAACTGGATGATGATGCTCGCGGTGATGTAGGGCATGATGCCCAGCGCGAAGATCGACAGGTTGAGCAGGGCGCCGCCGCTGAACAGGTTGATCAGCGAGTAGACACCCTGCTGGTCGATCTGCTCGGCGCAGAGCCTCACGTTCTTGAAGGAGACGCCCGGCGCGGGCATGGTCGCGCCCAACCGGTACACCACGACGATCCCCAGGGTGAAGAGGATCTTCTTGCGTAGGTCCGGCGTCGCGAGAGCCGAGCGGAATGCGCCGAGCACGCGAACCTCCATCAGCGTTGCCGCCCCGCCTGGGTCGGCATCCTGCGGTACCGGCTGTGTTGCCGGCACAGTCTTGCGGTGGTGGCGGACGCGGGGGTAGCCGCGACCGACCCGGAGGACATCCGGGTTCAGCCCGCGACTTTAACAGCCGCGAAGCGGGTTGCCGTAGCCAGCCGCCCTTCACACTTCGTACCCGATCAAGACCCGGCGTTCGCAAGCCGCCGAATGGATCAAGTTGCAGCCGGTGCCCGACCGGTCTCAGCGGGTGGCGCTCGTGGCCAGGACCCCCGCCATCCCGAGCAGGAGCGTCCCGGTCCCCTGGTCCAGCCGGCGCCGCGCGCGGGCACTGAGGTCGGCCCGGCGGATGATCGCGCCAACCGTCACGTAACCGGCCCCTGCCAGCACTTCCGCTGCCAGGTAGACCGCACCGAGCACGACGAGCTGAGCCTGCACGGAGCCCCGCGCGGGGTCCACGAACTGCGGGACGAAGGCGGTGAAGATCAACAACGCCTTCGGGTTCGTGATCGCGACGAGGAACTCTTTGCGCAGCGGGTTGCCGCTCTTCGGGGTCGAGGAGGCCTGTGATGGTGTGAAGAAGATGCGCGCGGCGAGGTAGACGAGGTAAGCCACCCCGAGCCACTTGATGACGGTGAGCGCGGTGGTGGACGCGGCCAACACCGGCCCGAGCCCGGCCACAACGGCAACGATCATGAGGGCAAACGCGAACAGCCGCCCGACCAGGGCAGTCACCGCTTTGAGCGCCCCGTGGTGCACGGCGTGGTGCATGCCGAGCAGGTTGTTGGCACCAGGCGTGAGAGCAACCAGAACAGCCGCACCAAAAAAGACCACCAGCCACATGCGCCCACGCTAACCCGCCACCGCAACTGCTTTCTGCTGTGCGCGAACACCCCACACCATCTCGAATGGCCACCAAGGCCCCCCAGACCGCCACCAACGCCCAGCCGGACCATCCCACCCGGCCACGCCCTACAGCCACCCTCAGCACGCCTTCGCCACACAACCACACCGCGCCACCCACACGCCCTTCGCCGCGCTCCGCGCGGCTCCGCCGCGCAGCGGCGGCTGAGCTACCAGCCACAAGGGGCCTTCGTGTTCCCCACCGTATGACCTGCCCGAAGGGCTACCACACTTTTCGGGGGTCGGGCCAAAAAGTTTTGCGAGGAACGAGCAAAAGTTTTTCGACCGACCCCCGAAAAGTGTGGTCGGCTCCGCCAGGTCATGCGGTGGGGAACACGCAGGCCCTTCCCCCCACTGGAGGCCTCCCGGCCGCTTTTACGCTTTTGATCTTGAGAGCGCGCCAGCGCGTCCAAGAACCGCGAAGCGAGGACACCCCTCCGGAGGAGGAGGAGACAGCGAACGGCCCCCGGCGCGGGAGGCACCGGGGGCCGTTCAGGCCTTGCTGTAGTTCAATCCTGCCACTTCAGTGCGTCAGCACCGTCGCAGTGCGTCAGCACCGTCGCAGTGCGTCAGAGCACCGTGGTGGTGCCGCCGGCCGCCGCGATCTTCTCGACCGCGCTGCCCGAGAACTTGTTGGCCACGACGTCCAGCTTGACGCCGTTCAGGTCGCCCTCACCGAGAACCTTGACCAGCTCGTTCTTGCGCACCAGACCGGCGTGGACGAGGGCGTCCACGTCGACCCGGCCACCGTCCGGGAACACCCGGGCCAGGTCGCCCACGTTCACGACCTGGTACTCGGTGCGGAACGGGTTGCGGAAGCCCTTGAGCTTCGGCAGGCGCATGTGCAGCGGCATCTGGCCACCCTCGAAGCGCGGGGAGACGTTCTTCCGCGCGCCGGTGCCCTTCGTACCGCGACCGGCCGTCTTGCCCTTGGAGCCCTCACCGCGACCGACACGGGTCTTCGCGGTCTTGGCGCCGGGGGCCGGACGCAGGTCATGGATCTTGATGGTCACGACTGGACCTCCTCGACGACCACCAGGTGGCGCACGGCGTGGATGAGCCCGCGCACCTGCGGCGTGTCCTCGCGGACCACCGACTGGCGGATCTTGCGCAACCCCAGGGTCCGGAGGGACTCACGGTGGTTGTGCTTGGTACCGATGCTGCTCTTCACCTGGGTGACCTTGAGCTGAGCCATGATCACACCGCCCCTGCGCGAGCGCGGAGCATACCGGCGGGAGCGACGTCCTCCAGGGGCAGACCGCGACGGGCAGCCACCTCCTCGGGACGCTGGAGACCCTTCAGGGCCTCCACCGTGGCGTGCACGATGTTGATGGCGTTGTCCGAGCCCAGCGACTTGCTCAGCACGTCGTGGACACCGGCGCACTCCAGCACCGCGCGGACCGCGCCACCGGCGATGACGCCGGTACCGGCCGAGGCCGGGCGCAGCAGCACGACACCGGCCGCCTTCTCGCCCTGCACCGGGTGGGGGATCGTGCCCGCGATGCGAGGGACGCGGAAGAAGTTCTTCTTCGCCTCCTCGACACCCTTGGCGATCGCGGCCGGGACTTCCTTGGCCTTGCCGTAGCCGACACCGACCATGCCGTCGCCGTCGCCGACGACGACCAGAGCGGTGAAGCTGAAGCGACGGCCACCCTTCACGACCTTGGAGACGCGGTTGATCGCAACCACGCGCTCCAGGTGCGGGGTCTTCTCCTGGGCCGCGCCGCCGCGACCGCCGTCACGACGGTCGCGACGCTCTCCGCGCTCGCCCCCGCCGCCTTCGCGACGCGTGCGTCCTGGCATCAGGCGTCCCTCTCAATTCCGAAGATGTGCATTGTCAGAACTCCAGCCCCGCCTCGCGGGCGGCGTCGGCCAGAGCAGCGATCCGGCCGTGGTAGGAGTTGCCACCGCGGTCGAACACGACCTTGGTGATCCCGGCGTCCTTGGCGCGGGCCGCGGCCAGCTGGCCGACCTTGGCGGCCTTGGCCTTCTTGTCGCCCTCCACCGCGCGGACGTCCGCCTCCACCGAGGAGGCAGCCGCCAGGGTGTGGCCGGCGAGGTCGTCGATGATCTGCACGGTGATGTGCTTCGACGACCGGTGCACGACCAGGCGCGGACGCTCCGGCGTGCCGCTGACCTTCTTGCGGAGGCGGAAGTGACGGCGCGTCTTGGCGATGCGGCGGGTGGTCGAGATGTCCTTGCCGACCGGCTTGCGCTTCGTTGCAGTCTCGCTCATGTCACTTACCCGTCTTTCCGACCTTGCGGCGGATCTTCTCGCCCGCGTAGCGCACGCCCTTGCCCTTGTACGGGTCGGGCTTGCGCAGCTTGCGGATGTTGGCGGCGACCTCGCCCACGAGCTGCTTGTCGATGCCGGCCACGGAGAAGCGGGTCGGGGTCTCCACCGCGAAGGTGATGCCCGCGGGGGCCTCGACCTTGACCGGGTGGCTGTAACCGAGCGCGAACTCCAGGTCGGAACCCTTGAGCGCGACGCGGTAACCGACCCCGTGGATCTCCATCTTCTTCTCGTAGCCCTGCGTCACACCGACGACCATGTTCTGCACCAGGGTGCGCGACAGGCCGTGGAGCGAGCGGCTGCGACGCTCGTCGTTCGGGCGCTTCACCTCAAGAGTGCCGTCCTCGGCCTTCTCGATGATGATCGGCTCAGCGATCGTGAGCGACAGGGTGCCCTTGGGACCCTTGACGCTGACGTCCTGGCCGTCGATGTTCACGTCGACCCCGGAGGGGACGGTGATCGGCAGCTTTCCGATGCGCGACATTGGCTTGTCCCCCTTCCCTTACCAGACGTAGGCGAGGACTTCGCCGCCCACGCCCGACTTGTTGGCCTGACGGTCGGTCATGAGACCGCCGGAGGTCGAGATGATCGCGACGCCCAGACCGCCCAGCACCTTCGGCAGGTTCGTCGACTTCGCGTACACGCGCAGACCGGGCTTGGACACGCGGCGGAGGCCGGCGATGCTGCGCTCCCGGTTCGGGCCGTACTTCAGCTCGATGACGAGCTGCTTGGCGACATCGCCCTCTTCATCGCGGTAGCTCGCGATGTAGCCCTCGCGCTTGAGGATCTCGGCGATGTTGGCCTTGAGCTTGGAGTGCGGCATCACGACCTTGTCGTGGTAAGCCGAGTTCGCGTTCCGCAGACGCGTCAGCATGTCTGCGATCGGGTCGGTCATCGTCATGGTGACCTGGTCAACCTTTCTCGCTGCGGTTCCCCAGTCAGGGTCCGCGGCCGGGTGCGGGAGTCCCCGCACCCCAGCCGGGTCGTGAGCGGGCCTACAGCGAAGTGGGATTTTCGAAAAACCTGCCGGTGGGCGGGTCTACCAGCTCGACTTGCTCACGCCGGGCAGCTCGCCCCGGTGGGCCATCTCGCGCAGGCAGATCCGGCACAGGCCGAACTTGCGGAACACCGAGTGCGGCCGGCCGCAGCGCTGGCACCGGGTGTACCCCCGCACCTTGAACTTCGGCTTCTTGGCCGCCTTGTTGATCAGAGCCTTCTTGGCCATCAGCTCAGTTCTCCTTGAACGGGAAGCCCAGGGCCTTCAGCAGCGCCCGGCCCTCCTCGTCGTTGGTGGCGGTGGTGACGACCGTGATGTCCATGCCGCGGGGGCGGTCGATGGCGTCCGGGTCGATCTCGTGGAACATCGACTGCTCGTTGAGGCCGAACGTGTAGTTCCCGTTGCCGTCGAACTGCTTGCCGGACAGGCCGCGGAAGTCGCGGATGCGCGGCAGCGCGATCGTCAGCAGGCGGTCCAGGAACTCCCACATGCGGTCGCCGCGCAGCGTCACGCGCGCACCGATCGGCATGCCCTCGCGCAGCTTGAACTGGGCGATGGACTTGCGCGCCTTGCGGACCTCGGGGCGCTGGCCGGTGATGATCGACAGGTCGCGCACGGCGCCCTCGATCAGCTTGCCGTCGCGAGCGGCGTCGCCGACGCCCATGTTCACGACGACCTTCACGACGCCCGGGATCTGCATCACGTTGGCGTACTCGAACTGCTTGCGCAGCTCCGCGACGATCTCCTCGCGGTAGCGCGTCTTCAGCCGAGGGATGGTCTTCTCAACGGTCGTCATCAGATGTCCTTCCCGTTACGACGGGAAATGCGGACCCGCTTGCCCTCGTCGTTCGTCCGGTAGCCCACACGGGTCGGCTTGCCGTCCGAGTCGACCACCATCACGTTGGACACGTGGATGGGGGCCTCCTGGGTCACGATGCCGCCCGACTGCGCGCCGCGCTGGGTCTGCGTGATCCGGGTGTGCTTCTTGATGCGGTTGACGCCCTCGACCAGGACGCGGTTCTCGGCGGGGTAGGCCTGGATGACCTTGCCGCGAGCGCCCTTGTCCTTGCCGGCGATAACGACGACGGTGTCGCCCTTCTTCACCTTCATCAGAGCACCTCCGGCGCCAACGAGATGATCTTCATGAACTTCTTGTCGCGGAGCTCGCGACCGACCGGGCCGAAGATGCGGGTGCCCCGCGGCTCGTTGTCGTTCTTGATGAGCACCGCGGCGTTCTCGTCGAACCGGATGTAAGAGCCGTCGGGACGGCGCTTCTCCTTGACGGTGCGGACGACGACCGCCTTGACGACGTCACCCTTCTTCACACCGGCGCCGGGGATGGCCTGCTTCACCGTCGCGACGATGATGTCCCCGATGCCCGCGTAGCGGCGGCCCGAGCCACCGAGAACACGGATGCAGAGGATCTCCTTCGCACCGGTGTTGTCGGCGACGCGCAGCCGCGACTCCTGCTGGATCACTTACCTTCTCCTGACCATTCCTGGCCCGCCAGATTGCCGACCTGACGGGCTCGGTCCGTGGTTTTACTTGGCCTTTTCGAGGATCTCGACGAGGCGCCAGCGCTTGGTGGCCGACAGCGGCCGGGTCTCCATGAGCAGCACGCGGTCGCCGACGCCGGCGGAGTTCTGCTCGTCGTGCGCCTTCACCTTGGTGGTGGAGCGCATGACCTTGGAGTAGCGGCGGTGCTTCTTGCGGTCCTCGACGGCGACCACGATCGTCTTGTCCATCTTGTCGGACACGACGTAGCCCTCGCGGACCTTGCGCTCGCCGCGCGTCTGAGTCTCAGTCACTTCGTTCTCGCTCATGCCGCACCCTCACCAGTGGAACCGTCGGGAGAGGCCGACAGGCCCAGCTCCCGCTCCCGCATCACGGTGTAGATCCGGGCGATCTCGTGCCGGACCGTGCGCAGCCGGCGGTTGTTGTCCAGCTGCCCGGTGGCCATCTGGAAGCGGAGGTTGAACAGCTCCTCCTTCGCCTCCCGAAGGCGCAGCACGAGCTCTTCCTCGGTGAGCTCGCGAAGCTCGGAAGCGGTGGTACCCGCTGCCATCAGAACTCACCACCCTCACGCGTAACGATGCGGCACTTCATCGGGAGCTTGTGGATCGCGCGGCGCAGCGCCTCGCGGGCCACCTGCTCGTTCGGGAAGCTCATCTCGAAGAGCACCCGACCCGGCTTGACGTTGGCGACCCACCACTCCGGGGAACCCTTACCGGAACCCATGCGGGTCTCGGCGGGCTTCTTGGTCAGCGGGCGGTCCGGGAAGATGTTGATCCAGACCTTGCCACCACGGCGGATGTGCCGCGTGATGGCGATACGCGCCGACTCGATCTGGCGGTTGGTCACGTAAGCGGGCTCCAGCGCCTGGATGCCGTACTCGCCGAAGGTGACCCTCGTGCCGCCCTTGGCAGCACCGGACCGACCGGGGTGGTGCTGCTTGCGGTGCTTAACCCTGCGCGGGATGAGCACGACTCAGCCCTCCGTCTTCTCTTCGGTCGCGGCCGGGGCGTCCGCGGTCTCCGCCGCGGCCCGTCCGGCTTCGGTGCTCGTCGCCGTGGTGCCGCTGGCGCCGGAACGACGGGCCCGGTTCGGGCGCTCGCCGCGGTCGCGGCGCGGGGCGCGCTCGGCGGACGGCGCGGCGTCGCGCTCGCGCTTGGCGCTGAGGCCACCGACGACGTCACCCTTGTAGATCCACACCTTCACGCCGATGCGGCCGAACGTGGTGCGGGCCTCGAAGAAGCCGTAGTCGATGTCGGCGCGCAGCGTGTGCAGCGGCACCCGGCCGTCGCGGTAGTGCTCCGAGCGGGACATCTCGGCGCCGCCGAGACGACCGCCGCACTGCACGCGGATGCCCTTCACCTGGGGCGAGCGCATGGCCGACTGGATGGCCTTGCGCATCGCGCGGCGGAACGCCACGCGGTTCGACAGCTGCTCGGCCACGCCCTGCGCGACGAGCTGCGCGTCCGCCTCGGAGTTCTTCACTTCGAGGATGTTGAGCTGCACCTGCTTCTTGGTGAGCTTCTCCAGCTCACCGCGGATGCGGTCGGCCTCCGCACCACGACGGCCGATGACGATGCCCGGCCGGGCGGTGTGGATGTCGACGCGGACCCGGTCGCGGGTGCGCTCGATCTCCACCTTGGAGATGCCGGCACGCTCCATGCCACGGCCGAGCAGCTTGCGGATCTTGACGTCCTCGGCCACGTACTCGGCGTACTGCTTGTCGGCGTACCAGCGGGACTTCCAGTCGGTGGTGATCCCCAGCCGGAAGCCGTGCGGGTTGATCTTCTGGCCCACTACCGGGTTCCCTTCGCGCTGGACTTCTTCGGACGCGACTCCACCTCGACGGTGATGTGGCTCGTCCGCTTGCGGATCCGGTACGCACGGCCCTGGGCGCGCGGGCGGAACCGCTTGAGGGTCGGACCCTCGTCCACGTAGACCTTGGACACCCACAGGGTGTCGGGGTCCAGGGACAGGTTGTTCTCGGCGTTGGCCACGGCGCTCGCGAGCACCTTGCGGACCGGCTCAGATGCCGCCTGCGGCGCGAACTGGAGCACGGCCAGGGCCTCGCTGGCGCTACGACCCCTGATGAGCTCGACGACGCGGCGCACCTTCATCGGCGTGTCGCGGACGTAGCGAGCCCGAGCCACGGCGCGCGGAAACTCCTGCGCCTCAGCTTCGTTACGGGCGTTCATCGCTGCTTCCCCTTGCTCTTCCTCTAGTTCGTCGCCTAGCGGCGGCGCGACTTCCGGTCGTCCTTGATGTGACCCTTGAACGTGCGGGTCGGCGCGAACTCGCCGAGCTTGTGCCCGACCATCGCCTCCGTCACGAACACCGGCACGTGCTTGCGGCCGTCGTGCACCGCGATCGTGTGGCCCAGCATGTCGGGGATGATCGTCGACCGGCGGGACCAGGTCTTGATGACGGTCTTCTTGCCCGACTCGTTGAGGACGTCCACCTTCTTGAGCAGGTGGTCGTCGACGAAGGGGCCCTTCTTAAGGCTGCGTGGCATCCTTCACTCCCTCCCTGCTCAGCGCTTCTTACCGGTGCGACGACGCCGGACGATGAGCTTGTCGCTTGCCTTGCGGCGGCGGGTACGGCCTTCGGGCTTGCCGGCCGGGTTCACCGGGTGGCGACCACCGGAGGTCTTGCCCTCACCACCACCGTGCGGGTGGTCGACCGGGTTCATGGCGACACCACGCACCGTGGGCTTCTTGCCCTTCCAGCGCATGCGGCCGGCCTTGCCCCAGTTGATGTTCTGGTGCTCGGCGTTGCCGACCTCGCCGACCGTGGCGCGGCAGCGCACGTCCACGTTGCGGATTTCGCCCGAGGGCATCCGCAGCTGGGCGTACGGGCCGTCCTTGGCGACCAGCTGGACGCTGGCGCCGGCGGACCGGGCGATCTTCGCGCCGCCGCCGGGGCGGAGCTCGATCGCGTGCACGACGGTGCCGACCGGGATGTTGCGCAGCGGCAGGTTGTTGCCCGGCTTGATGTCGGCCTTGGGGCCGTTCTCGATCCGGTCACCCTGCTGCAGCTTCGCCGGCGCGATGATGTAGCGCTTCTCGCCGTCGGCGTAGTGCAGCAGCGCGATGCGCGCGGTGCGGTTGGGGTCGTACTCGATGTGCGCGACCTTGGCCGGCACGCCGTCCTTGTCGGTGCGGCGGAAGTCGATCAGGCGGTAGGCCCGCTTGTGGCCACCACCCTTGTGCCGCGTCGTGATCTTGCCCGACGCGTTGCGGCCACCGCGGCCGTGCAGCGGGCGGATCAGCGACTTCTCCGGGGTCGACCGAGTGATCTCGGCGAAGTCGGAGACGCTCGCACCGCGACGACCGGGGGTCGTCGGCTTGTACTTGCGAATGCCCATCTCTACGCAGTCCTCGTCGTCATCAGGCGGCCGGGCCGCCGAAGATCTCGATCGGCTTGCTCTCGGCGGACAGCGTCACGATCGCGCGCTTGGTGTCCTTGCGCTTGCCGAAGCCCGTGCGGGTGCGCTTGCGCTTGCCCTGCCGGTTGATCGTGTTGACGCTGACGACCTTGACGCCGAAGACCTTCTCCACGGCAATCTTGATCTGGGTCTTGTTCGCGCCGGGAGCCACCACGAAGGTGTACTTGTTCTCCTCCAGGAGCCCGTAGGACTTCTCGGAGATGACCGGCGCGAGCAGGATGTCCCTGTGGTCGGGGATCACTTCTCGTCCTCCACTTCGGACGAACCGGCGACCGCCTCGGCCGAGCCCTTGCCCTGCTGGGCCTTGCTCGCCAGGAACACGTCCAGAGCGTCCTTCGTGAACACCACGTCGTCGTTGACGAGCACGTCGTAGGTGTTCAGCTGGTCCGGGGCGATGATGTGCACGTGCGGCAGGTTCCGCAGGCTCACCCAAGACACCTCTTCGGTGCGCAGCAGCACGGCCAGCACGCGACGGGCCTCGGTCACCGACTCCAGGACCTTGCGGGCGGTCTTCGTCGACGGCTGGTCGCCGGAGACGAAACCGCTCACCACGTGGACCTGGCCGGCGCGCGCCCGGTCGGAGAGGGCACCGCGCAGGGCGGCGGCCTTCATCTTCTTGGGGGTGCGCTGGCTGTAGTCGCGCGGCACGGGGCCGTGGACGGTGCCACCGCCGGCGAACTGCGGCGCGCGGGTCGAGCCCTGGCGGGCGCGACCGGTGCCCTTCTGGCGGTACGGCTTCTTGCCACCACCGGACACCTCGCCGCGCGTCTTGGCCTTGTGCGTGCCCTGGCGGGCCGCGGCCTGCTGGGCGACGACGACCTGGTGCAGCAGCGCGACGTTGGCCTGCGCGTCGAAAACGGCCGCGGGCAGCTCGACGGAGCCGTCGGTCTTGCCGTCCGGGGTGCGGATCTCAACGGAAGTCATGATCAGGCACCACCCTTCGCAGCGGTCTTGACGAACACGGTGCCGCCCTTGGGGCCGGGAACCGCGCCCTTGATGAGCAGGAGGCCGGCTTCCGCGTCGACCTTGTGCACCTTGAGGTTCTGGATGGTCACGCGCACGTGGCCCATGCGACCCGCCATGCGCAGGCCCTTGAACACGCGGCCGGGCGTGGCGCAGCCACCGATGGAGCCGGGCGAGCGGTGCTTGCGCTGCGTGCCGTGGCTCGCGCCCAGACCGCCGAAGCCGTGCCGCTTCATGACACCCGCGGTGCCCTTGCCCTTGCTGGTGCCGACCACGTCGACCACCGCGCCGGTCTCGAAGACCTCTGCGGTGATCTCCTGGCCGACCGTGTACTCGGACGCGTCCGTGGTGCGCAGCTCCGCCAGGTGCCGGCGGGGCGTGACGCCCGCCTTGGCGAAGTGGCCCGCAACGGGCTTGTTGACCTTGCGCGGGTCGATCGCGCCGAAGGCCAGCTGCACGGCCGAGTAGCCGTCGTTCTCCTGGGTCCGAACCTGGGTGACCACGTTCGGCTCGGCCTTGACGACGGTCACCGGGACGACCCGGTTGTTCTCGTCGAAGACCTGGGTCATGCCGAGCTTGGTGCCCAGGAGGCCCTTAACCTGCCTGTCAGACATTGGTCTCGTTACTCTCCGCCCCAAAAGGGATCAACGCTGCCGCGTCCACGCTTACTGGATGTTGACGTCGACGCTCGCCGGCAGGTCGATGCGCATGAGCGCGTCCACCGTCTTCGGCGTCGGGTCGAGGATGTCGATCAGACGCTTGTGCGTGCGCATCTCGAAGTGCTCGCGCGAGTCCTTGTACTTGTGCGGCGAGCGGATGACGCAGTAAACGTTCTTCTCAGTGGGCAGCGGCACAGGCCCGACGACCCGAGCGCCGGTGCGCGTCACGGTCTCGACGATCTTGCGCGCGGACGCGTCGATCGCCTCGTGGTCGTAGGCCTTGAGCCGGATGCGGATCTTCTGTCCCGCCATGATGGCTTGCCGTTCCTCTGCTTCTCGTACCGCTGCGGTGCGGGCACCACGAGGCCACTGGGACCTTCCGGCGCGCTCCGCCCCCTATTAAGGACTGACACCGAGCGGTGTCACGGTGCCCGGTCCACGCGGTCGGGCGTGTCGCGCCCTTGGCCATAGACCGGTCCCACTGATGAAACCTGTGGGATTGTCAAGCTGGCTAACCCCGCTCGCACGGGGGCGGCCGGTTCGAGTCGAACTCGGCCGCCCCGTGACGAGCAACCCGTCAATGGTCGCACACCGGGGTGCGCAGGCCAAATCGGGGGTCGGTTTTTAGAGCCAGGTCACTTGATGATCTTGGTGACCGAGCCCGCGCCGACGGTGCGGCCACCCTCGCGGATGGCGAACCGCAGGCCCTCGTCCATGGCGATCGGCTGGATCAGCTTGACCGACATCGACGTGGTGTCGCCCGGCATGACCATCTCGGTGCCCTCGGGGAGGGTCACGACGCCGGTCACGTCGGTCGTCCGGAAGTAGAACTGCGGACGGTAGTTGTTGAAGAACGGCGTGTGGCGGCCACCCTCGTCCTTCGACAGGATGTAGACCTGCGCCTCGAACTCGGTGTGCGGGGTGGTGGTGCCCGGCTTCACGATGACCATGCCGCGCTCCACCTCCTCGCGCTTGATGCCGCGGAGCAGCAGGGCGGCGTTGTCGCCGGCCTGGCCCTCGTCGAGGAACTTCTTGAACATCTCGATCGAGGTGACAGTCGTCTTGCGCGACTGCTCCTTGATGCCGACGATCTCGACTTCCTCGTTGACCTTGATGATGCCGCGCTCGATGCGGCCGGTCACCACGGTGCCACGACCGGTGATGGTGAACACGTCCTCGACCGGCATCAGGAACGGCCGGTCGACCTCGCGCTCGGGCTCCGGGATGTTCTCGTCCACGGCGTCCATCAGGCCGAGGAGCTTCTCGCCCCACTCGGCGTCGCCCTCCAGCGCCTTGAGCGCGGAGACGCGGACCACCGGCAGGTCGTCACCCGGGAACTCGTACTCGGAGAGCAGCTCGCGGACCTCGAGCTCGACGAGCTCCAGGATCTCCTCGTCGTCCACCATGTCGGCCTTGTTCAGGGCCACCACGATGTAGGGCACACCGACCTGGCGGGCCAGGAGGACGTGCTCCTTGGTCTGCGGCATCGGGCCGTCGGTCGCCGCGACCACCAGGATGGCGCCGTCCATCTGCGCCGCACCGGTGATCATGTTCTTGATGTAGTCGGCGTGGCCGGGGCAGTCGACGTGCGCGTAGTGGCGCTTGTCGGTCTGGTACTCGATGTGCGCGATCGAGATGGTGATGCCGCGCTGCTTCTCCTCCGGCGCCTTGTCGATCTGGTCGAACGGCGTGAAGGGGTTGAGGTCCGGGTACTTGTCGTGCAGGACCTTGGAGATCGCCGCGGTCAGCGTCGTCTTGCCGTGGTCGATGTGACCGATGGTGCCGATGTTGACGTGCGGCTTCGTCCGCTCGAACTTCGCCTTCGCCACTGGATTGTCCTCCTGGACTTCTGTTGCTGTACCCGGCGGGCGAGTTGCCACCCGCCGGGCGTCACGTCAAGGGTTGTGCGGACCCCAGGGACGAGAGACCCCGGAGAGCCCGCGTGGTGCTGCGGTGCTCCGGTTGGGGTTACTCGCCCGTCGCCTTCGCGATGATCTCCTTGGCCACGTTCGCGGGAACCTCGGCGTAGGAGTCAAAGGTCATCGAGTAGTTCGCGCGACCCTGGGTCTTGGACCGCAGGTCGCCGACATACCCGAACATCTCCGACAGCGGGACCAGTGCCTTCACGACACGGGTGCCGCTGCGCTCCTCCATGGCCTGGATCTGGCCACGGCGGGAGTTCAAGTCGCCGATCACGTCGCCCATGTAGTCCTCGGGCGTGGTGACCTCGACGGCCATCAGCGGCTCCAGCAGCGCCGGGCTCGCCTGACGGGCGGCTTCCTTGAGCGCCATGGAGCCGGCGATCTTGAACGCCATTTCCGACGAGTCGACCTCGTGGTAGGCGCCGTCGAGCAGCGTCACCTTCACGCCGACCAGCGGGTAGCCCGCCAGCACGCCGTACTGCATGGCGTCCTGGGCGCCGGCGTCGACCGACGGGATGTACTCCCGCGGGATGCGACCACCGGTGACCGCGTTGACGAACTCGTAGAGCGCGCCGTCTTCCTGCTTCTCCAGCGGCTCCAGGTCGATGAGGACCTTCGCGAACTGGCCGGAGCCACCGGTCTGCTTCTTGTGGGTGTAGGAGTACTTCTCCACCTTGCGGCGGATGGTCTCCCGGTACGCCACCTGCGGCTTGCCGATGTTGGCCTCGACCTTGAACTCGCGGCGCATGCGGTCCACCAGGATGTCCAGGTGGAGCTCGCCCATGCCGGCGATGATGGTCTGGCCGGTCTCCTGGTCCAGGTTGACCCGGAAGGTCGGGTCCTCCTCGGCCAGCTTCTGGATCGCGGTGCCCAGCTTCTCCTGGTCGGCCTTCGTCTTGGGCTCGATCGCCACCTGGATGACCGGCTCGGGGAAGGTCATCGACTCCAGCACGATGGGGTGCTGCGGGTCGCAGAGCGTCTCACCGGTGGTCGTGTCCTTCAGACCGATCACGGCGTAGATGTGGCCCGCGATGGCCTCGTCGACCGGGTTCTCCTTGTTGGCGTGCATCTGGAAGATCTTCCCGATGCGCTCCTTGCGGTCCTTGGTCGAGTTGATGACCTGGGTACCGGAGGCGACCCGACCCGAGTAGACCCGGATGTAGGTCAGCTTGCCGAAGAACGGGTGCACGGCGATCTTGAACGCCAGCGCGGAGAACGGCTCGGTGCTCTCGGCCTTGCGGAACTCGGGGGTCTCGCCGTCCTGCAGCGTGCCCTCGACCGGCGGGAGGTCCAGCGGCGACGGCAGGTAGTCGATCACCGCGTCGAGCATGGGCTGCACGCCCTTGTTCTTGAACGCGGAACCGCACAGCACCGGGTAGGCCGTGCCCTCGGCGACGATCTTGCGGATGCCCGCCTTGATCTGCTCGACGGACAGCTCCTCACCGCCCAGGTACAGCTCCATGAGGGCGTCGTCGGTCTCGGCCACGGCCTCGACCAGCGCCTCGCGGTACTCCTGCGCCTTGTCCTGGAGGTCCGCGGGGATCTCCTCGACGGTGTAGTCCTCGCCCTTCTGGACCTCGCCGCGCCAGGTCAGCGCGCGCATCTCCACCAGGTCGACGACGCCGATGAAGTCGCTCTCCGCGCCGATCGGGATCTGGATCGGGAGCGGCTTCGCGCCCAGGCGCTCGGAGATGGTGCGGACGGTGAAGTAGAAGTCCGCGCCGAGCTTGTCCATCTTGTTGACGAAGCAGATGCGCGGGACGTCGTACTTGGTCGCCTGGCGCCAGACCTGCTCGGACTGGGGCTCGACGCCCTCCTTGCCGTCGAAGACGGCGACGGCGCCGTCGAGGACGCGGAGGTTGCGCTCCACCTCGACGGTGAAGTCGACGTGGCCGGGCGTGTCGATCAGGTTGATCTGGTGGTTCTTCCAGAAGCACGTCGTCGCGGCGGACGTGATCGTGATGCCGCGCTCCTGCTCCTGCTCCATCCAGTCCATCACGGCCGCGCCGTCGTGGACCTCGCCGATCTTGTAGCTGATCCCGGTGTAGAAGAGGATCCGCTCGGTCGTCGTGGTCTTGCCCGCGTCGATGTGGGCCATGATCCCGATGTTGCGGACCTTGGCCAGGTCGGTGAGCACGTCCTGTGCCACGGGTGTCTTCCCCTGTCTTGAGCTCGCAGGCTCACTAGGGCTGGGTGCGCCCGGCCGGGTCTCGGGTGCCGGCCGGGCGGTGAGTCACCAGCGGTAGTGGGCGAAGGCCTTGTTCGACTCGGCCATCTTGTGGGTGTCCTCGCGGCGCTTGACGCTCGCGCCCAGGCCGTTGCTCGCGTCGAGCAGCTCGTTCATCAGGCGCTCGATCATGGTCTTCTCACGGCGCTGCCGGGAGAAGCTGATCAGCCAGCGCAGCGCCAGCGTGGTCGCCCGACCGGGCTTGACCTCGACCGGCACCTGGTAGGTGGCGCCACCGACGCGGCGGCTCTTGACCTCCAGGGCGGGCTTGACGTTGTCCAGCGCGCGCTTGAGCGTGACGACCGGGTCGGTGCCGGTCTTGTCGCGGGCGCCTTCGAGGGCGCCGTACACGATCCGCTCGGCCACGGAGCGCTTGCCGTCGACCAGCACCTTGTTGATGAGCTGGGTCACCAGCGGAGAGCTGTAGACCGGGTCGGAGATCAACGGCCGCTTCGGGGCCGGTCCCTTGCGGGGCATCAGCTCTTCTCCTTCTTCGCGCCGTAGCGGCTGCGAGCCTGCTTGCGGTTCTTCACGCCCTGCGTGTCCAGGGAGCCGCGGATGATCTTGTAGCGGACACCGGGGAGGTCCTTCACACGACCGCCGCGCACGAGCACCATCGAGTGCTCCTGGAGGTTGTGGCCCTCACCCGGGATGTACGCCGTGACCTCGATGCCGGAGGTCAGCTTCACGCGGGCCACCTTGCGCAGCGCCGAGTTCGGCTTCTTGGGCGTGGTGGTGTAGACGCGGGTGCACACACCGCGCCGCTGCGGGCTGCCCTTGAGCGCCGCGGTCTTCTGCTTGGCGACCTTGTCCTGCCGGCCCTTGCGGACCAGCTGCTGGATCGTTGGCATACGCCGGCTGCTTCTTCCGTTCGCGTGCTCGTCGCGCGGGCGGCGAGCGCTGTTTACTTGGTCCCTCTCTGCACCCGAGGTCGGGCGTGTCGCGCCCCTGTGGCCGAAACCCGGGGGTGGAACACCGTTGACCCAAGGTCCGCAGGCGACATCCCAGGACGCCCCTACGTGTGGAGGTCACCGCGGCCGGCTTTCCAGCACGACTGGCGCGTAGGCACGCGGAGCGGCCCGACATGGGTCGGGCACGAGTACCAAAGATACCCCGCCCGCTTCCCACTGGTCAAAACGGGTGGGGTCGAGGGTTTGACGTGCCCGCCGAGCCGTGTCGACCTGCGGTTTTCCGGCCCGACCGGTGACCGCGCGCACACCCTCGCCGGGCGGTCCGCGCGTTGCGGGGACTTGTCCGGCGGGGCGTCTCCAGTGTAGAGGGGCGCGGTGCACACCGCTCTAGTGACCGCCATGGCCGCGCTGGTCGACCCCGTCGCCGAACCCGTGGTGCTCGCCGTGCGCGGGGACGTCGTGGTGGTGCGGGTCGGGGACGTGGTGTTGAAGGCGCACGAGAGCGGCACGGACGCCGCGCTGCTCGCCGCTCGGTGCAAGTTGGCCGGTGACCCACGATTGGGTGAACTTTTCCTGCCGCCCCTGCTGGGACCCGTTCCGGTGGAGGGCCGGCTGGTCACGGGGTGGCCGTTGGGGACGCCGGTGGAGCCCGGCGCGCCCGACGCGCTGCCGATGGAGGACGCCGGCCGGATGCTCGCCGCCCTGCACGCCTTCACCGCCGACGACTTCACCGCCGACGACTTCACCGCCGACGACTTCACCGCCGACGACTTCACCGCGGACGACTTCACCGCGGACGACTTCGGCGCGCTCCCGGTGGCCGGCGCGTGGGAGCGGTTGGAGCGGGCTGTGGCCCGGGTGCCCGCGGTCGAGGGCGCGGACCTCGTCCGGCGGGCGTTCGCGACCGTCGAGCCCATGCGGCCCGGCACGGTGCTCATCCACGGCGACTGGCACCTCGGGCAGCTCGTGGCGCGCGGCGGGTGGCGGTTGATCGACGTGGACGACCTCGGCGTCGGCGACCCGGCGTGGGACCTCGCCCGACCGGCGGCGCTGTTCGCGGCCGGGGTGCTCGAACCACGCGCGTGGTCGCGGCTGTTGGACGCCTACCTCGACGCGGGCGGCACGGGGATCGACCGGGACGACCCGTGGGCGGCGCTGGAGGGACCGGCGCGGGCGCTGGTCGTGCAGATGGCGGCGCGTGCCCTCGCGGCGGCGGAGCGTGACGGGACGGCGTTGGAGCCCGCGCAGGTCGCGTTGCTGGAGGCGTGCGAGCGCATCGCGTCCAGGCACGAACCCATGCCGCGCGGCTAATATCGCGCACAACGCACCGAGAGCAGGAGGCTCACACGATGCAGTGCCCCAAGTGCCATGCGAACATGCGGACTTTCGACCGCATGGGCGTACACATCGAGCAGTGCGACGGCTGCCGCGGAGTCTTCCTCGACTACGGCGAGCTGGAGGCCATCACGCGCCTGGAGGCCCAGATGCAGGCCCCGCCGCCCCCGCCGCCCGCCGCGCCGGCCCCGGCGCAGGTCCACTACGTCCAGCCGGTCCAGCCGGGCTGGGGCGCTCCCGCGCCGCACTACGGCCACGGCTACGGCCACCGCAAGCACCACGGCCTCGCGGGCCTGTTCTTCTCCTCCTGATCCCAGGAGCAGCCGCCTCCGTTGCGACTACCGAAAAATTGGGCGATACTCAGTAGTGGCTGAGGGAGGTCGCCATGTCGGTCGCAACGGAGGCTGCGCAGATCCGGGATTTGTTCGACCAGATCGAGGAGATCGAGGAGGTCGCCTCGACGCTGTCGGAGGACGACGAACGCCGCCACAAGCTCGACGGCGTGGTGGCCCGTGTGCTCCGAACGGCTCCCCCGGTCCGGCCCGTGGTCGCGGGTGAGCTGCTCGACCTGACCGAGAAGACCGTCAAGGCGTGGGCCCGCGAGGGTGTGCTGGCGATCCACAGCCAGGAGCCCCGCATGCTGCTCGACGCCGTCCGCCTGCACGAGGTGCTGCACGTCGTCTCCGAGTTGCGCCAGGCCGGCCGCACCCGCGGCCTGCTCGACGAGGTGCACCGCCGGTTGAGCGACCAGGCCCTGCTCGACCGCGACGACCTGGCCACGAGCCTGGCGCAGATGCACCGGGGTGAAGGACGCGTAGTCCGCAATCTTGATCAAGGTAGTTGAGACCCCGGTCGCGAGCCTCCAGGCCGCCGCCCTGCGCGGACCAGCCCGCCAGGCCTACGACCGCTTCCTGGACGAGCTGTCCCACCGCGGCTGCGCCGCCCTCGGGTACCGCGTGACCGGCCCCGAACCCCTCCCCCGCCTGTGCGTGAAGCACTTGCGCGGCACGGACCGCGTGGTCGTCGCCTTCCCCGAACCGGACACGGCGTGGGTCCTGCTGGTCGGCGCGCACGACGACGACCCGGGCCGCAACCTGTACGACGCCCTCTACGAACTGGCCGGCGTCCGCCCCCGCCTCAACGAGCGCCGCACGAAGCCCCCGTGCTGCTCCGACGGCACTCCCCCGTCCGCCGACGCGGACCTGGTGGACGACCTGGTCGCCCGAGCCCGAGCCCTGGCCAAGTCCCGCCGCCGCTGATCCCCGCGAGGCCGCGTCGGCCTGTCGCGCCGGCTTTCCCGCCGATCACGTCCTTCGATCGGCGGGAAACCCGGCGCGATGGGCCGACTTCCAGGCGGCCTCGCCCGCGACGCCGGAGGCGGCGCAATCCAACACAGCTCAGCCCGTCACCGGCAGGTGCCCTTCGACGGGAGTCGGACGCGGCGCCTTGCCCGGGGCGGACGGGGCCGGGGTGGTCGTGGACGGCTTCGTCGGCGTCGCGGACGGGGTGCTCGTCGGCACCGGGTTCTGCGCCTGCGCGCACGTCGCCGACGCGATGTCGATCTTCTGCAGGCCCGCCAGTTCGACGGACACCGCGACGACCGTCAGGGAGCCGTCGGCGGCGCGGGTCTGCTTGTTCAGCACCACCGACACCACGCCCGGCACCTGGACGCGGGTGTTCGGGCCCGGGTGCAGGTCCAGCGCGGTCGGGCCGGCCTTCGCGGCGGCCAGGGTGACGGCGCCCGCGCCGTCCACGCAGGTCGCGCTGATGACCTCGGCGGTCAGGGACGTCAGGTCGGACAGCTTCAGCAGGCCGAGCTGCGCCTTGAGGTCGGCGACGCTCGCCTTGGCGGACGTCGTGTCCACCTCGGTGTTCAGCACGCCGGCGGTGATGACCGGGGCCTTCGCGTCGGGCAGCGCGACCGAGGCGACCGAGGTCTGCCGGTAGCCCTTGGACCCGTCCAGCGCGGCCAGGGGCTCGACGGTGAGCAGGCCGGACGCGGACAGGGCGAACGCGGAGCTCGGGGCGCCGCCCGCCGCCTGCCGCTTGGCGACCTGGGCGTGCGCGGTGCCGGCGGTGGCGACGAGGAGGGCGGCGGTGACCAGGGCCGCGGTTCTCTTCATGGGGGATGTGCCTTTCACTTGACGATCACCACGGTCCCCAGCGGGAGGGTGAGGAGGAGGTCGAGCGCGTCGTCGGGGACGCGGATGCAGCCGTCGCTGCTCGCCGTGCCGAACGGGGTGTCGTCCGGCCAGCCGTGCAGGGCCACCGTGCCGGGGCCGCCGCCGAAGGTCTCGTGGCTGTCGGAGTGCGAGCCGAGCGGCAGGACGTACGGGCTGAACGTCGCCACGGTCTCCTTGATGGAGGCCATCACGTAGGTCCGGCCGGTGGGCGTGGGGTGCTGGGCACTGCCCGTGCCGACGGTCCACGTGCCGATCGAGCGGCCCTTCTCGGTGACGTCCATCCGGAACGCGGCCAGGTCCACGGTGACCAGGTAGTCGTTCTCGGCGCGTTCGAAGTCGTCGGAGCCGGTGAACACCCAGCCGGCGGACCGGTTGGGCCGGGACGGCAGCAGCACCTTGGACCAGCCGTCCCGCCGGTCGACCTCGGGCACCCACGTCGGCGAGCCGAGCTGGGTGGCGGGGAGCTTGGCGACGGCGCGCCCGTCCACGGCGTCGTAGACGGGCACGTCCTTCTTCGCCCGCAGGACCTGGCCCGCCGTGGGCGACGTGTCGTCGTCCCGCGGGAGGGCTTCGATCTTGGCGAACGTGGTGGCCTCGGGCAGCACGGCGAACGACTGCACGTCGACGGCCTGCGGCCGGGGCCGGGGGTTCGGTGGTGGTTCGGAGCCGGCGCACGAGGAGACGGCGAAGGCCGTCACCAGCGCGACCAGCAGCACACGAAACATCGTGGTTCCTGATCGGTCGAGGGTCCGATGGCGGCGGAGGTACCTCGAAGGTCGGCCGGATCACGGCCTGTGACGCATGATCACGTCGATCGGAAAGCTATCTACTTCCAAGTAGGTTGGACAAGAGGTCCACTCGCGCATCACCCGAATGCCGCAGCGTTCTTTACGACACCCATGCGCACGCGCTAATCCGACGAACAGACCTTTACCGGACTTGAACCATCCCGTTCGGACTGTCCACACGCACCACCCCGGCCACTGTGGACGCCGGCCGAGCCGCGCGCCATCAGACACGAAACGGCCCCTCGAAGCGGGAGGCTTCGAGGGGCCGTTCTGTTGCAGCGCTGTCAGCGGTAGTCGCGACCGAAGTCGTAGTCGTCGAGCGGGACCGCCGCGCCCGTGCCGGTGCCGAAGACGTCGGGCGTGTAGTACCCGTCGTCGTAGCTCGGGATGGCGTACGCCGCCGCCCGCGCCTCCTCGGTCGGCTGGACCTGGATGTTCCGGTACCGGTTGATGCCGGTGCCGGCCGGGATCAGCTTGCCGATGATCACGTTCTCCTTCAGGCCGATCAGCTTGTCCGACCGGCCGTTGATCGCGGCGTCGGTCAGGACACGCGTGGTCTCCTGGAAGGAGGCCGCCGACAGCCACGAGTCCGTGGCCAGCGACGCCTTCGTGATGCCCATCAGCACCGGGCGGCCGGCCGCCGGCTCGCCGCCCTCGGCCACGACCGCGCGGTTGCCCGACTCGAACTCCGCGCGCTCGACCAGCGAGCCCGGCAGGAACTCGGTGGCGCCCGAGTCGATGATCGTCACCCGGCGCAGCATCTGCCGGACGATGACCTCGATGTGCTTGTCGTGGATCGCCACACCCTGGGCCCGGTAGACCTTCTGGACCTCCTGCACCAGGTGCAGCTGGGCCTCGCGCGGACCCATGACGCGCAGCACCTCGTGCGGGTCGGGCGTGCCCTCCAGCAGCTGCTGGCCGACGTGCACGTGGTCGCCGTCCTGGAGCGGGCCGGTGGCGGTGTTGGCCAGGCGCTGGCGCTTCGAGAGCTTCTCGAAGACGATCTCCTCAGACCCGTCGTCCGGGATGAGGGTGATCTTCCAGAACCGGTCGCCGTCCTCGATGCGCACCCGGCCGTCGACGTCCGCGATGGGCGCCTTGCCCTTGGGCACCCGAGCCTCGAAGAGCTCCTGCACACGGGGCAGACCGGTGGTGATGTCGTCACCGGCGACACCACCCTGGTGGAAGGTGCGCATGGTCAGCTGCGTGCCCGGCTCACCGATCGACTGGGCGGCGACGATGCCGACGGCCTCGCCGACGTCGACCAGCTTGCCGGTCGCCATCGAGCGGCCGTAGCAGGACGCGCACACGCCGACCGCCGACTCGCAGGTCAGCACGGAGCGGACCTTGACCCGGGTCACGCCGTTCGCGACCAGCGTCTGCAGCGCCGGGTCGCCCAGGTCGTCACCGCGGTTGAGGACGATGTTGCCGTCCGCGTCGGTGATGTCCTCGGCGATGGTCCGGGCGTAGACCGAGGTCTGCGCGAACTCGTGCAGGACGACCTTGTCGCCCAGCCGCTCGCCGACCGTCATGTTCACGCCGCGGGTGGTGCCGCAGTCGATCTCGCGGATGATGACGTCCTGCGAGACGTCCACCAGACGACGGGTCAGGTAGCCCGAGTCGGCGGTGCGCAGAGCGGTGTCGGCCAGACCCTTGCGGGCGCCGTGCGTGGCGATGAAGTACTCCAGCACCGACAGGCCCTCGCGGAACGAGTTCTTGATCGGCCGCGGGATGTACTCGCCCTTCGGGTTGGTCACCAGACCACGCATGCCCGCCAGCGAGCGGACCTGGGTCATGTTGCCCGCCGCGCCGGACTTCACGATCATGCGGATCGAGTTGTCCTCGGGGAAGTTGGCCTCCATGACCTCGGCCACCTCTTCGGTCGCCTTGGTCCACACCTTGACCAGCTCGTTGTTGCGCTCCGCGTAGGAGAGCTGACCGCGCTGGTAGCGCTTCTCCACCGCGTCGGCGAGCTTCTCGTACTCGTCCAGGATGCCCTGCTTGGCCTCCGGCACGAGCACGTCGGAGATCGCGACGGTGACACCGGACCGGGTGGCCCAGTAGAAGCCCGCGTCCTTCAGCTTGTCCAGCGTCCGGGCGACGGTGACCATCGGGTACCGCTCGGCGAGGTCGTTGATGACCGTGGCCTGCCGCTTCTTGGGCATGACCTCGTTCAGGAACGGGTAGTCCTGCGGCAGGACCTCGTTGAACAGCACGCGGCCCAGGGTGGTCTCGGCCAGCCACGGCTGACCGGGCTCCCAGCCCTCCGGCTCCTGGCCCTTGGGCGGGTTCTTGTCCGCGATGCGGATCTTCACCATCGCCTGCAGGCCCAGGACCTTGCGGTCGAACGCCATCAGCGCCTCGGCCGGCGACGAGTACGCCTGGCCCTCGCCGATGTCGCCTTCCTTGTGCCGGGTCAGGTGGTACAGGCCGGTCACCATGTCCAAACGCGGCATGGCCAGCGGCTTGCCCGACGCGGGCGAGAGGATGTTGTTCGACGACAGCATCAGCACGCGCGCCTCGGCCTGCGCCTCGGCGGACAGCGGCAGGTGGACCGCCATCTGGTCACCGTCGAAGTCGGCGTTGAACGCCTCACAGACCAGCGGGTGCAGCTGGATGGCCTTGCCCTCGACCAGCTGCGGCTCGAAGGCCTGGATGCCCAGGCGGTGCAGCGTGGGCGCGCGGTTGAGCAGCACCGGGTGCTCGGTGATGACCTCTTCCAGCACGTCCCACACGGCGGGGCGGGCGCGCTCGACCATCCGCTTGGCGGACTTGATGTTCTGCGCGTGGTTGAGGTCGACCAGCCGCTTCATCACGAACGGCTTGAACAGCTCCAGCGCCATCTGCTTGGGCAGGCCGCACTGGTGCAGCTTGAGCTGCGGGCCGACCACGATGACCGAACGGCCGGAGTAGTCGACGCGCTTGCCGAGCAGGTTCTGGCGGAACCGGCCCTGCTTGCCCTTGAGCAGGTCGGACAGCGACTTCAGCGGCCGGTTGCCCGGACCGGTGACCGGACGGCCGCGGCGGCCGTTGTCGAACAGCGCGTCGACGGCCTCCTGGAGCATCCGCTTCTCGTTGTTGACGATGATCTCGGGCGCGCCGAGGTCGATCAGCCGCTTGAGGCGGTTGTTCCGGTTGATGACCCGGCGGTACAGGTCGTTCAGGTCGGAGGTCGCGAAGCGGCCACCGTCGAGCTGCACCATCGGGCGCAGGTCCGGCGGGATGACCGGGACGCAGTCCAGGACCATGCCCTGCGGGTTGTTGCGGGTCGCCTGGAACGCGGCGACGACCTTGAGGCGCTTGAGGGCGCGCAGCTTCTTCTGGCCCTTGCCGCTGCGGATGGTCTCGCGCAGCACCTCGGCCTCGGCGTCGACGTCGTAGTCACCCAGCAGCTTCTGGATGGCCTCCGCGCCCATGGCGCCGGTGAAGTAGTCGCCGTAGCGGTCGTAGAGCTCGCGGTAGAGCAGCTCGTCCGCGATGAGCTGGCCCTTCTCCAACTTGGTGAAGGTGGACCAGATCTCGTCGAGGCGGTCCAGCTCGCGCTGCGCGCGGTCGCGCAGCTGGCGCATCTCGCGCTCGCCGCCCTCCTTGACCTTGCGGCGCACGTCGGACTTGGCGCCCTCCGCCTCCAGCTCGGCCAGGTCGGCTTCCAGCTTCTGCGCCCGCGCCTCGACGTCGGCGTCGCGGCGGTTCTCGACGCGCTTGCGCTCGACCTGCATCTCGTTCTCAAGCGTCGGCAGGTCGTTGTGGCGCAGCTCGCCGTTCACGCCCACGATGACGTAGGCGGCGAAGTAGATGATCTTCTCAAGGTCCTTGGGGGCCAGGTCGAGCAGGTAGCCCAACCGGCTCGGGACGCCCTTGAAGTACCAGATGTGCGTGACCGGGGCGGCCAGTTCGATGTGGCCCATCCGCTCGCGGCGCACCTTGGCGCGGGTCACCTCGACGCCGCAGCGCTCGCAGATGATGCCCTTGAACCGGACGCGCTTGTACTTGCCGCAGTAGCACTCCCAGTCCCGGGTGGGACCGAAGATCTTCTCGCAGAACAAGCCGTCCTTCTCCGGCTTGAGCGTGCGGTAGTTGATGGTCTCGGGCTTCTTGACCTCGCCGTAGGACCACTGGCGGATGTCGTCCGCGGTCGCGAGACCGATGCGGAGCTCATCGAAGAAGTTGACGTCGAGCACGTCTACTCTCTTCCCCTTTTGAATCGGTTGCCCTGCGAAGGGCGTGGCTCAGGAGCTGGTGGCGGGGCCGGGCGGGGATGCGGGAGGCGTCCCCCGCCCGACCGGCGAGGTGTCTAGTTGACGACGTCGTCCACGGACGGCGACTCGGACCGCGACAGGTTGATGCCGAGGTTCGCCGCCGCGCGTTCGAGGTCTTCGTCGTCGCCGTCGCGCATCTCGATCGCGGCGCCGTCCGAGGACAGCACCTCGACGTTGAGGCACAGCGACTGCAGCTCCTTGAGCAGCACCTTGAAGGACTCCGGGATGCCCGGCTCCGGGATGTTCTCGCCCTTGACGATGGCCTCGTAGACCTTCACGCGGCCGAGCACGTCGTCGGACTTGATGGTGAGCAGCTCCTGCAGCGTGTAGGCCGCGCCGTAGGCCTGCATCGCCCAGCACTCCATCTCACCGAAGCGCTGGCCACCGAACTGCGCCTTACCGCCCAGCGGCTGCTGGGTGATCATCGAGTACGGGCCGGTGGAGCGGGCGTGGATCTTGTCGTCCACCAGGTGCAGCAGCTTCAGGATGTACATGTAGCCGACCGACACCGGGAACGGGTACGGCTCGCCGCTGCGGCCGTCGAACAGCTGCGCCTTGCCGTTCTCCTTGACCATCCGCTCACCGTCGCGGTTCGGGATGGTGGAGCCGAGCAGACCGGTGATCTCGTCCTCGCGGGCGCCGTCGAAGACCGGGGTGGCGGTCTTCGTGCCGGGCTCGACCTCGTACAGCTCGGCGGGCAGGTTCTTCGCCCAGTCCGGGTCGCCGTTGATGCTCCAGCCCTGCTTGGCGATCCACCCGAGGTGGGTCTCCAGCACCTGGCCGATGTTCATACGACGCGGCACGCCGTGCGTGTTCAGCACGATGTCCACCGGGGTGCCGTCCTCCAGGAACGGCATGTCCTCGACGGGGAGGATCTTGCCGATGACGCCCTTGTTGCCGTGGCGGCCGGCGAGCTTGTCGCCGTCCTGGATCTTGCGCTTCTGGGCCACGTAGACGCGGACCAGCTCGTTGACGCCCGGGGGCAGCTCGTCGTCGTCCTCGCGGGAGAACACGCGGATGCCGATGACCTTGCCGTACTCGCCGTGCGGCACCTTCAGGGACGTGTCGCGCACCTCGCGGGCCTTCTCGCCGAAGATCGCGCGCAGCAGGCGCTCCTCGGGGGTCAGCTCGGTCTCGCCCTTGGGTGTGACCTTGCCGACCAGGATGTCGCCCGGCTGGACCTCGGCGCCGATGCGGATGATGCCCCGCTCGTCCAGGTCCGCCAGGACCTCCTCGGAGACGTTCGGGATGTCCCGGGTGATCTCCTCGGCGCCCAGCTTGGTGTCCCGCGCGTCGATCTCGTGCTCCTCGATGTGGATCGAGGTCAGGACGTCGTCCTGCACGAGGCGCTGCGACAGGATGATCGCGTCCTCGTAGTTGTGGCCCTCCCACGGCATGATCGCGACGAGCAGGTTCTTGCCCAGCGCCATCTCGCCGTTCTCGGTGCACGGGCCGTCGGCCAGGACCTGGCCCTCCTGCACCCGGTCGCCCTCGTTGACGATGGGCTTCTGGTTGATGCAGGTGCCCTGGTTCGAGCGGCGGAACTTGTGCAGGCCGTAGGTCTGCCGCGAGCCGTCGTCGGCCATGACCGTGACGTAGTCGGCGGAGATCTCCTCGACCACACCGGTCTTCTTGGCCACCACGACGTCGCCGGCGTCGACCGCGGCGCGCAGCTCCATGCCGGTGCCGACCAGCGGCGACTCGGAGCGGAGCAGCGGCACGGCCTGGCGCTGCATGTTCGCGCCCATCAGGGCGCGGTTGGCGTCGTCGTGCTCCAGGAACGGGATCATGGCGGTCGCCGCCGACACCATCTGGCGCGGGGAGACGTCCATGTAGTCGACGTCGCGCGGGTCGATCTGCTCGACCTCGCCGCCCTTCTTGCGGACCAGGACGCGGTCCTCCAGGAAGTTGCCCTCGTCGTCGATCTTCGCGTTGGCCTGCGCCTTGACGAAGCGGTCCTCCTCGTCCGCGGTCAGGTAGTCGATCTGGTCGGTGACCCGGCCGTCGACGACCTTGCGGTACGGCGTCTCGATGAAGCCGAACGGGTTGACCCGCCCGTAGGAGGACAGCGAGCCGATCAGGCCGATGTTCGGGCCTTCCGGCGTCTCGATCGGGCACATGCGGCCGTAGTGCGACGGGTGGACGTCGCGGACCTCCATGCCGGCCCGCTCACGGGACAGACCACCCGGGCCCAGCGCCGACAGGCGGCGCTTGTGGGTCAGACCCGCCAGCGGGTTGGTCTGGTCCATGAACTGCGACAGCTGGGAGGTGCCGAAGAACTCCTTGATCGCCGCCACGACCGGGCGGATGTTGATCAGGGTCTGCGGCGTGATGGCCTCGACGTCCTGGGTCGTCATGCGCTCGCGCACGACGCGCTCCATGCGGGACAGGCCGACCCGGATCTGGTTCTGGATCAGCTCGCCGACGGTGCGCAGGCGGCGGTTGCCGAAGTGGTCGATGTCGTCGACCTCGACCGGCACCTCGGTCTCGCCCGGCTGCATGGTGGTCTCACCGGCGTGCAGGCGGACCAGGTACTCGATCGTCGTGACGATGTCGTCCTCGGTCAGGACGCCCGTGGCGATCGGGATGTCCAGGCCCAGCTTCTTGTTGACCTTGTAGCGGCCGACCTTGGCCAGGTCGTAGCGCTTGTCCTTGAAGAACAGGTTCTCCAGCAGCGCCTGCGCGGACTCCTTCGTCGGCGGCTCGCCCGGACGCAGCTTCCGGTAGATGTCGAGCAACGCCTCGTCGGTGCCGGCGGTGTGGTCCTTTTCGAGCGTGGTGAGCAGCGTCTCGGAGAAGGAGAACCGCTCCCGGATCTGCTCGGTGGTCCAGCCCAGCGCCTTGAGCAGCACCGTGACGGGCTGCCGGCGCTTGCGGTCGATGCGGACGCCGACGGTGTCGCGCTTGTCGACGTCGAACTCCAGCCAGGCACCCCGCGAAGGGATGATCTTGACGCTGAAGACGTCCTTGTCGGTCGTCTTGTCGATCGCGGTGTCGAAGTAGACACCCGGCGACCGGACGAGCTGGGACACGACGACCCGCTCGGTGCCGTTGATGATGAACGTGCCCTTGTCCGTCATCATCGGGAAGTCACCCATGAACACCGTCTGGCTCTTGATCTCGCCGGTGGTGTGGTTGGTGAACTCCGCCGTGACGAACAGCGGGGCCGCGTACGTCATGTCCTTGTCCTTGCACTCCTCGGTCGAGGCCTTGACCTCGTCGAAGCGCGGGTCGGAGAAGGAAAGCGACATCGAGCCGGAGAAGTCCTCGATGGGCGAGATCTCGTTCAAGACCTCTTCGAGACCGCTGGTGGGGGTCTCGTCACCCTCGTCGACGCGGCGCTGGAACCACGCCTCGTCGCCGGTGAGCCATTCGAAGGACTGGATCTGGAGGTCCAGCAGGTTGGGCGTCTGCAGCGGCTCGTGGATCTTCGCGAATGAGACTCGCTTCGGCGCTCCGGGAATCCCCGACGTGGAGTTGGTCGCAGCAGTGGCCTTGGTCGCGCGAGAGATCGCCAAGATGCGTCCTTCCAGGGACAGGTAGCTGGCTAGCAGCGGACTAGCACGGCTGTCAAGGGTGCGGCGATGCCCGGCAATCCAGCTCTCGGCGAAGGGCAAACGGAAAGAGGGCAGCGCAAAGGGGCAGTCTAGCCACGCGCACGCCAACTGTCGAGAGGCACCTGGAAGGACCTTCCTCGTCTTCACCGACAGAGTGACCCCGCCGACGCCGTCAGTCAAGATGCCACGCGGCGATCACTCGCGTGGCGCAAGCGGGGTTCACGCCGGGTTACCGCCCTGACCTGCGGAATTACACAGTTGTGGGCGGGGGTGAACTGTTGGCTGGTCTTTGTCGCCCTTCGGGAAGGCCCGCCGATTCCGTTCAGTCACCGGCGAAAAGTGTGACGGAGATCACTGTACTACGCCGTTGCGAGCGGCGGTTTCGACGGGTCCCGAACCCCTGACCGATGATCATGAAGGTAGCGCACACGCTCAGCGACCGTGCGGCTACCCCCGGTCTGCGCCCGCCCGGAATTGTCGGTGCCGCGTGCGATCATGGAGTCGGGGGCCGGCGGCCACGGCCGAGCGCTTCGGCGGGCGTTCCGGGCGGGCGTTTCGGGCGGGGGCGCGGGGGTACCAGAGCGGGCAACGGCGAAGGGCAGCGGCGAGTCGGGACAGGGCTCGCGGCGGTGCGGGGCGGCGGTGCAGGGCGGGGCGGGGCTGCGGGCCGGCGGGGCTGCGGGCCGGCGGTGCGGGGCGGGGCTGCGGGCTGAGCGGGGCTCGCGGCGGCAGGACGGGGCGAACCCGGCGACAGCGGCGGCGGGGAGCCTCGGCGGGCAGGGCGCGGTGGGCAGCGTCGGCAAGCGCCTGAGGGGGCGGCGTGCCTCGCGGAGGGACCCGCTACCGGGCGTGCTCGGTCAGTTGCACTTCGCCAGGGCGGCGGACTGGTCGGCTGCCGCGCCGAACATCTCCATGTTGTCCACCTTCCAGCGCCCGTCGACCTTCTGCGCGCCCGCCCGCATCATCGCGATGCCGCCGCCGCTCTGGTTGTCCGTCGTCCGGGTCGTGACCTGGTCCAGGAACAGCAGCACGGTCGCCCGGTCGCCGTCCAGGCTCGTCACGCCGGTCGACACGGCCTTCACCGTCACCACCAGCTTCTGCTCCGGCGCGAGCGTCTTCACCGGCCCGAAGATCGCGTTGTACTGGCACTTCGCCCTGCCGACCAGCAGCTCGTTCGCCGCCTTCTCGGTCCCGGACACGTCCGCGAAGTTGTACGAGAACGACTTCTCGACCGCCTCGCGCACCTGCCCCGCCACCTCGGTCGTGCCGGCGCTGTCCACCAGGGCCTGGTTGTACTTCACGTCCCCGGACCGCGTCTGGAACCACACGCCCAACCCCACCAGCACCGCCGCCACCACGACCAGCGCGATCGGCAGCACCACGCCACCGCGCTCGACGGGTTCCGCGTCAGCGACCTTGAGGCGCGACCGGCGGGGCTCGTCGGCGGACGTCGGCACCGGCGCACCGGAGCGCTTCCGGCGACCGGTCGGGCGGGGACCGGACGCACTCGACCCGCGCTCGGCCCCCAGGGCACCCGACCCGCGCTCGGCACCGGAACCGGAGTCGGCGGGCGGGGCCGGGTCGGTGGTGCCCTCGGGGACCGCGTCCACGAAAGGCGACGGCTCCAGCTCCTCCGCGCCGTCGACAGCGCGATCGACACCGCGATCGACACCGCGATCAACCGCCGGGTCGACAGCCGGGTCGACAGCGGGGTCAACCGCGGGGTCGACCGCGTCAGAAGACGACGGCGGGGCGTCCTGGCGCTTGCGGAGGCCGGCAACCTTCGGGCGGCCCGTCGGGGTGGACGGGACGGGGCGGCGGCGTGACGGGGGCACGAGTCGTTCCTATCCTCAGGCGCCGCCGGCCGCGACCGGGCCGAGCGCGTTGAGCTTCCAGCCGGCGTCGGTGCGGGTCAGGGCGGTCTGGTAGCGGTTGACCTTCTTGACCGGCTGGCCGCCCTCCGGCGTCACCGTCGTCTCGACCACGGCGATCAGGCGGGCCTTGCCCGCGCGCGAGTCCAGCTCCGTCACGGCCGCGTCCAGCACCCGGCTCACCGTCACGGTCTTGGCGTCCTCGATCTGCTTCTTGCGCTCCGCGCGGCCGTTCTCGATCTCGGTGCGCAGCTCGCCGGTGGCGGAGTCGACCCACCGGTTCAGGTCGTCGTCGACCTTCTTGTAGTCCAGGGTCGTGAAGTTCGCGATGCCGACCTGGCCCACCCGCAGCACCTCCTCCCGCTCCCGGGCGAACGCCGCCGAGTCGTTCGTGGAGGCGCCCCACCAGGACACGCCCGCCCAGGTGGCGTACCCGGCGGCGAGCACGGCCAGCACGGCCGCGATCGGCAGGAAGAAACGTCGCACGATGTCCTCTCCGCTCAGCCCGGCAGACCGAGCAACTGCCCCAGGCTGGTCAGGACCACCGGCTCACCCGGCTGCCCGGTGGTGGGCTCCCGGCCCGGCTGGGACGTCTCGTCGCCCTTCGGAGTGCCCGGGGTGCCACCGTACGGGGCGTTCTGCGCACCTCGCACGCTGGTCACGCTGCCGGGGGCCAGGGCGCAGTAGGCCCCGGTGTTGAGCGCCACGGGGCTGGTGTCGGTGCCCTGGCGGATCCTGGTGCCCTCGTAGCCGACCGTGCACGGCGGCGGGTCGAAGACGTTGAGCGCGAGGCCGAAGTGGGCGCCGGTGCCGTCGCCCTTGGCCACGCTGAACCCGCCGCCGACGGCGATCGGGTAGGTCACCGCGATCTGCTCCAGCCCGTCCAGCCTGGTCACCAGGACGTTCCCGGTGGTCAGCAGGTTCGCCAGGACCACGCCCAGGTTCGGGCCGGTCTCCCGGAGCAGCGCGGACAGCTGCTCGGCGGCCTGCGGCGAGATGCCGATCAACGCCCGCAGGTCGCTGTCGGAGTTCTTCAGCGTCTCCGCCAGCGCGCGCAGGTCGCCGGAGAACGACCGGATCGCGCTCCCCTGCGCCGCCTGCGTGTTCAGCACGACCAGGCCGTCGTTGATCAACGCCTTGGTCTGCGGGAGGTTCTGCGTGGCCGCCTCGGTGAACACGCGGGTGTTGTCCAGCAGCACCTGCAGGTCCGGCCCGGTGCCGTTGAACGCCTGGTCCAGCTCGTCCACCACGGTGCGCAGCGAGTCGGTGGGCACCGACTTGGCGAACGCGTCGAGGTTGGTCAGCAGGCCGTCCACCGGCGGCGGGGTCTTGGTGGAGCTGCGCGGGATGACCGTGCCCTCGGCCAGGTACGGGCCGTCCTCGCCGCGCGGGCGCAGGTCGACGTACTGCTCGCCGACCGCGGACCGGTTGGCGACCACGGCCTCCAGGTCGGCCGGGATGCGCGGCGCGTCCGGGTCGATGTCCAGGTCCACCTCGATGCCGTCGGCGGTCAGCCGCATCTGGCCGACCCGGCCGACGGTCACGCCGCGGTAGGTCACCTCGGCGTTGGTGAACACGCCGCCGGAGTCGGCGAGCTGCATCTTCACCACGTAGCCGGTCGCGCCGAACGCGCGGCCCAGGCCGACGTACCGGGCGCCGACGTAGCTCACGCCGACCAGCGCGATCAGCACGAACGCGATGATCTGCAGGCGGGTGCGGGCCGTCATCACCGGCGACCACCTCCCAGGAGTCCACCGAGCACGTCACCGAGGCCGGTGGTGCCGCCGAGGTGGGGCAGCGGCAGGTTGGGCAGCGGCAGCGGCAGGGACGGCGCGTTGCCGTCCAGGCCGGGCAGGGTCGGCAGCGGGCTCTGCCGCGACCGGCCCAGGTTGTCCACGACCGTGCCCAGGTTCAGGTCGAGGTCGGCGTACAGGTTGGTGTAGTCGCCCTTGATGCCGTCGACGGCCGCGTCCGGGAACGGGTAGGTCAGCAGCAGCTCGAACGCGTTGGGCAGGTTCGTGCCCGCCTCGACCAGCTTCTGCAACACGGGTTCGAGCGCCTTGAGGTCGGCCACGACGTCCGCCTTGGACTTGTCGATGGTGTCCACGGCGACGTCGGCCAGCGAGTCCAGCGACTGCAACAGGGTCACCAGCTGGGTGCGCTGCTCGCTGAGCACCTTCAGGCCGGGCTCCAGGCCCTCCAGCACGCCGCTGATCTGGTCGCGCTGGGCGCTCAGCGTGCCGGCCAGCCGGTTCACGCCGTCCAGCGCGCGGGTGATCTCGGTCTTGTGCCCGTCCAGCTCGCCGACCAGCGTGTTCAGGTTGGTCAGCAGGGACTTGATCTCGGGCTCGTTGCCCTCCAGGGCCGCGCTCAGCTCCTTGCTGATGTTCTGGAGCTGGGCGATGCCGCCGCCGTTGAGCAGCATGGACAGCGCACCGAAGACCTCCTCCACCTCGGGGTTGCGGTTGGTCCGCTCCACCGGGATGGTCGCGCCGTCGGCGAGCGTGCCCTCCTCGCGCCCCTCGGCGGGCTTGGCCAGCTCCACGTACTTCTCGCCGAGCAGCGCGGACTGGCGCAGCTTGGCGATGGCGTTGCCGGGCAGCTTCACGTCCCCGTTGACCAGGACGGTCACCTCGGCGGTCCAGCCGTCGGCGGCCAGGTCGATGCGGTCGACGCGGCCCACCGGCACGTCGTTGACCTTCACGCCGGCCTGCGGCACCAGGTCCAGGACGTCCTTGAACTGCACCTTCACCGCGTACGGTCGGTCGCCCAGGTCCGCGCCGCCGGGCAGCGGCATGTTGTAGACGCCGTCGAACCCGCCCGAGCCGCAGCCCGTGAGCAGCAGCGCGCCGGCCATCAGCCCCACCAGACGCCTCATTGCGGCACCCCCGCGAGCGGCAGGGGCAGCGGAACCTTGCCCTGGGACATGTCGCTGAGCACCTCGGCCGGCGTCTTGAGCGGCACCGCGCCGGACAGGATGGGCTCCAACTGCTTGCACGCCTGCGACAGCACCAGCGGCACCTTGCCCGGTTCGACGGACTGGATCAGCTTGCACACCAGCACGATCGGCGGCTGGTTCAGCTCGTTCAGGTCGGCGCGGGTGTCCAGCGTGCCCGACGCCGCGTTGTAGGCGTTCTGGAGGTTGCCCAGCGCGAGCGGGGCGACGTCCAGGGTCTCGGCCAGCGCGGCCCGCTGGTCCACCAGCACCTGCGTGATGCCGGTCAGCTTGTCCACGTTGGTCTTGATGATCGCCCGGTTGTCCCGGATGAAGCCCTGCACCTGCCCCAGCGCGTTCGCCAGCTCGGTCAGGGCCGCGCCGAGGTTCTCCCGCTCGTCGGCGAGGAACCCGGCGACCTCGGCGAGCTGCCGGTTCAGGTCCCGGACCTGGCTGTCGTTGGCGGCCAGCATGCCGGTGAACCTCTGGAGGTTGTCCACCGTGCCGAACAGGTCGTCCTTGGAGCCGGACAGGGTGCGGGTGGCGTCGCCGAGCTGCTTGATGGTGTCGCCGAGCGCCTTGCCGTTGCCGTCGAGGTTGGCCGCCGCCGAGTCCAGCAGGTCCGACAGCGCGCCGTCCTTGTTGGCGCCGTTCGGGCCGAGCGCGGTGGTCAGCTTGTCCAGGCTCGCGTACAGCTCGTCCAGCTCGACCGGGGTGGCGGTGCGCTCGCGCGGGATGGTCGCGTTGTCGCCCATCGCCGGCCCGGCCGTGTAGGCGGGGGCGAGCTGGACGTACCGGTCGCTGACCACGCTCGGCGCGACCACGACGGCCTGCGCGTTCGCGGGGACCTTGACCGTCCGGTCGATCGACATGGTGACCTTGACCAGCGTGCCCTGCGGCTCGACGTCCTCGATGGACCCGATCCGCACGCCCAGGACCCGCACGTCCGAGCCCGGGTACACGCCGACCGCCCCGCCGAACAGCGCGGTCACCTTCCGGCTGTTCACGCCGGCGAACGCCCACCACATCGCCGCCGCGGCGACGAGCGCGAGCACGCACGCGATCGCCACGGCCCGTCCGAGGTCGCGTCCGACCCTCGTGGTCGCCACGTCAGTTCCCCCTCTGCACGCCGGGGGGCAGGCAGCCCTCTTCGTTGAAGCCGACCACGCCGAGGTTCACCGACGGCGGCAGCAGGCCGCAGATGTAGGTGTCGAACCAGCGGCCGTTGCCCAGGGTGTTGGCGAACACCCGGTAGAACGGGGCCATCAGCGCGAGGCTGCGGCTGAGCGTGTCCTGGTTGCGCTGGAGCATCGTGGACACCCGGTCCAACTGCTCCAGGGCGGGCTTGAGCTGGGCGTTGTTGTCCGCCACCAGGCCGGACAGCTCCTTGGACAGCTCGCGGGTGCCGGACAGCAGCGCGCCGATGGCGTCCCGGCGCTTGCGCAGCTCGCCCAGCAGCAGGTTGCCGTCCGCGAGCAGCTTCTCGAACTGCTCGTTGCGGTCGGCCAGGGTCTGGGTGACCTGCCGGGTGTTGGCCAGCAGCTTCGCCAGCTGCTCGTCGCGCGAGGAGATCGTCTTGGACAGCGCGGACAGGCCGTCCAGCGCGCCCCGGACGCTGTCCTTGGTGCCGTCGAGCGTCTCCGACAGCACCTGGAAGCTGTCCGCGAGCTGCTTGGTGTCGATCTGGCCGACCGTGGACGCGAGGCCGTTGAACGCCTCCTGCACGTCGTACGGGGCCAGGGTGCGCTCGCGCGGGATCGGGTTGCCCGGGTCCATCGGCTCGGCGCCCTGCGGGTCCAGCGCCAGGAACTTCTGGCCGAGCAGGGTCTTGATCCGGATGGTCGCCGTGGTCCGGTCGCCCACCCAGGCGTCCTTGACCTTGAACGACACCAGCACCCGGTCGCCGGCCAGCTCGACGTCGGTCACCTTGCCGACCTTCACGCCCGCGACCCGCACCTCGTTGCTCGGCACCAGCCCGGCGGCCTCGCTGAACTCGGCCTGGTAGGTGGTGCCGCCGCCGATGATCGGCAGGTCGTCGGAGTAGAAGGCGGCGAGCAGCAGCAGCGCGATCACGGTCAGGCTGACCGCGCCGATGGTCACCGGATTCCGTTCGGGTTTCACCGGCGGCACCTCGGCTGTGTGACGGGGAGGGCGGTGATCGGGATCGGGTCGTTGATGACCGGCGGGACGGCGATCCGACCCGTGCCCTCGCACAGGAAGAAGTTGAACCAGGAGCCGTAGGACGCGGTGCGCGCCATCGCCTCGATCTTGTTCGGCAGCCGCTGGATGACGCCCTCGACCACGGCCTCGTTGTCGGCCAGCGTCTGGGAGACCACGCCCAGGCGGGCGATGTCGTTCTTCAGCGGCTCGCGGGCCTCGTCGAGCAGGCCGGCCGTGCTGTTCGTCAGGTCGCCCAGGGCGGCGATCGACTCGCCGATCGGCTGCCGGTCGCCGGCCAGGCCCGTGGTCAGCTCCTGGAGGGTCGCGACGAGCGTCGAGACCTGGTCCGTACGGCTGTTCACGGTGTCCAGAACGGTGTTCAGGTTGTCGATGACCTCGCCGATCACCTTGTCCCGGCTCGCCAGGGTCGAGGTGAGCGACGCGGTGTGCCGCAGCAGGCTGTCGATCGTGCCGCCCTCGCCCTGGAGCACCTGGATGATCTCGTTGGACAGCTTGTTCACGTCGTCCGGGTTGAGCGCCTGGAACAGCGGCTTGAAGCCGTTGAACAGCACGGTCAGGTCCAGGGCGGGCTTGGTGCGCTCGACCGGGATCACGTCGCCGGGCTTGAGCGGGGACGCGTCGCCCACGCCGTGCTCCAGCGCGATGTACCGCTGGCCGACCAGGTTGCGGTACTTGATGGTCGCGGTCGCCGAGGCGGGCAGCCGGCGCTCGCCCTCCAGCGAGAATTCGACCTCCGCGAGCCGGCGGTCCACCACCCGGATCTCCCGCACCTGGCCTACCCGGACACCCGCGATGCGGATGTCGTCGCCCTCGTTGAGCGCGGTGACGTCGGTGAACCGGGCCGTGTAGGTGGTGGCGCCGGCGAAGTTGACGTTCGCGATGGTCACGGCGAGCAGCGCGGTCGCCAGGACCGTGACGACGGCGAAGATCGACAGCTTGACCAGCGGCGCGACGAGCGACCTCACACCGTCACCTCCGCTCCCCGGTACAGCGGCCCCAGCAGCAGGGCCGTGAAGCTGGGCATCTCGGACTTGCGCAGACCGAACTGCGGCGCGAGCAGCGCGTTGAGGAAGTCCATCTCCTCGGGCGAGTTCGCGAGGCTCGGCGCGAGCGCCGGACCGCCGGGCGCGGACGAGACGACCGTGCCGTCCGGGTTGATCTGGCCGGTGTTGGGCGGCAGCAGGCCGTCGGTGGCGTTGCGCGCGGGCGGCGGGGACGTGGACCCGTCCTTCACCGCGCCCTCCGGCGGGTACTGCGGGAACGGGTCCGGCCGCGGCACGATGTCGTAGCAGCGCGGGCCGCGCTTGTCGGCGTACTCCGGCTCGTCCTTGCCCGGCTCGTACTTGCCGCGGTTCGCGGTGATCTCCAGCGTGATGTGCAGGCCCGGCTCGTCGGTGCCCTTGCCGAACACCTGGTCCATGATCGGCTTGAACTCGGTCAGGCCCTTGAGCAGGCACGGGTACTCGGGCGCGTACTTGGCCAGCAGCTCCAGCGTCGGTCGCGACACGTCGGCGAGCTGGATCAGGTTGTTCCGGTTGACCGTGACGAAGCTGTTCAGGTCCACCGCGGTCGTGGTCAGCGTGCCGTACATGGCGAGCAGCTTGTCCCGCTGGTCGACCAGCGTGCGGCTGGTGACGGTGGCGTCGGACAGCGCCTGCACCAGGTCCGGCGCGGCGTCGGCGTAGACGTCGGAGACCTCGGCCAGCTTGCTGATGCCCTGCTTGATGGCGGGCAGCTGCGGGTTGAGTTCGCCCAGGTAACCGTCGAGCTGCACGAGGGTCTCGCCGAGCTGCTCGCCCCGGTTGTCCAGGGCCTGCGACATGGCGGTCAGCGTGGTGGCGAGCTTCTCCGGCTGTACCGCCTGCAACACCGGCATGAGGTCGTCGAGCACCCGTTCCAGCTCGATCGCGCTGCTCGACCGGTCCTGCTCGATGACGTCGCCGTCGGCGAGGTGGTCCGCGAGGTCGGGCTGCTTGGGCACGACCAGGTTCACGTACCGCTCGCCGAACAGCGTCTTGGGCAGCAGGCGCGCCGAGACGTTGCCGGGGATTTGGTGCACCTGGTCGGGGTGCAGCGCCAGTTCCAGCACGGCGCCGTCGCCCTCGGTGCGGATGTCCGCGACCTCGCCGACGACCAGCCCGCGCACCTTCACGTCCGAGGCGAGCTGGAGCTGGTTGCCGACCCGGTCGGTCTTCAGCGTCACCTTGACGACCTTGGTGAAGGCGTCGTTGTAGAGCGCGACGGTGAGGCTGAGGAACAGGGCGATGACCGCGATGAAGACGACGCCCAGGAGCCTGCGGGTGATCATCCGGCGATCCTCACCGTGGTCGTCGTGCCCCAGATCGCCATGCTCAGGAAGAAGTCCAGCAGGCTCGTCGTCACGATCGCGGTGCGCACCGCGCGGCCGACCGCGACACCCACGCCCGCCGGGCCGCCGGACGCCCGGTAGCCGTAGTAGCAGTGCGTCAGGATGATCACGACCGAGAAGACGAGGACCTTGCCGAACGACCAGAGCACGTCCACCGGGGGTAGGAACAGGTTGAAGTAGTGGTCGTATGTGCCCGCTGACTGCCCGTACAGCTCGACGGTGATCAACCGCGCCGCTAGATAGGACGTCAGCAGGCCGATGACGTAGAGCGGGATGATCGCGATGAAGCCCGCGATGATCCGGGTGGTCACCAGGAACGGCATGCTCGGGATGCCCATGACCTCCAGCGCGTCGATCTCCTCGGAGATCCGCATCGCGCCGAGCTGGGCGGTGAACCCGGAGCCCACCGTCGCGCTCAGGGCGAGACCGGCCACCAGCGGCGCGATCTCGCGGGTGTTGAAGTAGGCCGACACGAAGCCCGCGAACGCCGACGTGCCGATCTGGTTCAGGGCGGCGAAGCCCTGGAGGCCCACGACCGTGCCGGTGAACACCGACAGGCCGACCATCACGCCGATGGTGCCGCCGATGACCGCCAGCGCGCCCGAGCCGAAGCTGACCTCGGCCAGCAGCCGGAGGGTCTCGCGCAGGTAGCGGTGCAGCGTCCGGGGCGTCCACGCCAGGGCGCGCAGGTAGAACCAGAGCTGGTCGCCGAAGGTGTCCAGCATGTTCAGCGGCGCGTTGGCGGCTTTGCGCGCGCGGTTGCCGATCGTGGCCATCTCAGCTCCCCTTCGCCGGGACGACCTGGAGGTAGATCGTGGTGAGCACGAAGTTCACGAAGAACAGCAGCAGGAACGTGATGACCACGGCCTGGTTGACCGCGTCGCCCACGCCCTTCGGGCCGCCCGCCGGGTTCAGGCCCCGGTAGGCCGCGACGATGCCCGCGATGAAGCCGAAGATCAACGCCTTGATCTCGGAGATCCACAGGTCCGGCAGCTGCGCCAGGGCGCTGAAGCTCGCCAGGTACGCGCCGGGCGTGCCGTCCTGGAGGATCACGTTGAAGAAGTAGCCGCCCATCACGCCGACGACGCTGACCATGCCGTTGAGCAGGACGCTGACCAGCATCGCGGCCAGGACGCGGGGCACCACCAGGCGCTGGATCGGCGAGACGCCCAGCACCTCCATGGCGTCGATCTCCTCGCGGATCTTGCGCGAGCCCAGGTCCGCGCAGATGGCGCTGCCGCCCGCGCCCGCGATGAGCAGGGCCGTCACGATCGGGCTGGCCTGCTGGATGATCGCCAGCACGCTGGCCGCGCCGGTGAACGACTGGGCGCCGATCTGCCGGGTCAGCGACCCGAGCTGCAACGCGATGACCGCGCCGAACGGGATCGAGACCAGGGCGGTCGGCAGGACCGTCACGCTGACCACGAACCAGCACTGCTGGATGAACTCGCGCAGCTGGAACGGGCGGCGGAAGGTGTTGCGGACGACGTCGATGCCGAGCGCGAACAGCCGGCCGGTCTCCCGCAGGGCGCCCGCGCCGGGGAAGGTCGCCGGGGCGCTCACAGGTCGCCTCCCCGCCGGGGCCAGGGACTGGGCGCGGGCCGCTCGGCCACCGGCACCGTGGTGCCCGCGGCCGGGACGGTGCGGTCGAAGCTCTGCTGGGTCTGGCTGGAGGTCGCGAGCACGCGGTAGTGGCGCTGCTCCTCGGGCGTGAGGCTCGCGATGATCCCTTGCTGCGCCTCGGGCGGCAGCGTGTGGATGATGCTCATGACCCGGTCCTTGCGGCGGCGCACGGCGGTGCGCGGCGGCAGGCCCGGGGTGGGTTCGAGCTGCGGCACCACGCCGCGCACGTCCTCGTCCGGGGAGCCGTCGAAGTGGCCCGCGTCCCGGTGCGCCAGCTCGGCGGCCATCGTGGCCTGGTCCTTCTCCTCGGACATGCCGATCGGGCCGATGCGGCGGCCGTTGAGGAACTGCTCCACGACCGGTTCGTCGCTGGTCAACAGCACCTCGCGGGGGCCGAACATGACCAGTTCGCGGCGGAACAGCATGCCCAGGTTGTCCGGGACCGTGCGCGCGACGGTGATGTTGTGCGTGACGATCAGGATCGTGGCGTCGATCTGCGAGTTCAGGTCGATGAGCAGCTGCGAGAGGTAGGCGGTGCGGACCGGGTCGAGACCGGAGTCCGGCTCGTCGCACAGGATGATCTCGGGGTCGAGCACCAGGGCGCGGGCGAGGCCGGCGCGCTTGCGCATGCCGCCGGAGATCTCGCCGGGCAGCTTCTTCTCCGCGCCGACGAGGCCGACCATCTCCATCTTCTCCAGCACGATCCGCCGGACCTCGGCCTCGGTCTTGCGGGTGTGCTCGCGCAGCGGGAACGCCACGTTGTCGAAGAGGTTCATCGAGCCGAACAGCGCGCCGTCCTGGAACAGGACGCCGAACAGCTTCCGGATCTCGTAGAGCTTGTGCTCCGAGCAGCGGACCAGGTCGGTGCCGTTGATCATGATCCGGCCCTTTTCGGGCTTGAGCAGCCCGACCAGGGACTTGAGGAAGACGGACTTGCCCGTTCCGGAGGGACCCAGCATCACGCTGACCTCGCCCGGCGGCAGGGTGAGCGTGACGTCCCGCCAGATGGTCTGCTTGCCGAAGGATTTGGTCAGGCCCTCGACGACCACCTCGACGCCCATCGCACCTCCAGGTCACCGGCCACAACGCCTGGCGAGACCCGCGCAGCAGGTCGCCATACCCGTGCAACGAGCCCGTCGCGTCGTGGTTACTCCCCAGTTGGGTTAGCGGGTGTCACGGATGCGTAACGAACGGTGTGATCTCCGTTTCGCCCGATTCGGTCAATCTCCGGGTCACAGGTACGTGAACTCCGCACGCGTTCCGGACATGCGAAAGGGCGGGCACCCAGAGTGGGTGCCCGCCCTTCCGCGCGTTCAGCTTCAGGCGCCGACCCGCCGGTGTTCCCGGCGGGCCGCTCGGCTCACTTGAGCGAGATCTTGGCGCCGGCGGCTTCGAGCTTCTCCTTG
Organism: Saccharothrix mutabilis subsp. mutabilis; assembly: GCF_039521145.1. Classification (NCBI taxonomy): domain Bacteria; kingdom Bacillati; phylum Actinomycetota; class Actinomycetes; order Pseudonocardiales; family Pseudonocardiaceae; genus Saccharothrix; species Saccharothrix mutabilis. Next base: position 81,043 of record NZ_BAAABU010000008.1, on the reverse strand, counting down.
GCGGCGTCGGCGACGTCCTTCGCCACGTTCTCCAGCAGCGGCTTCGGAGCGGACTCGACCAGCTCCTTGGCCTCCTTCAGGCCCAGGCCCGAGACGACCTCGCGGACGACCTTGATGACCTGGATCTTCTTGTCACCGGCGGAGTCGAGGACGACGGTGAACTCGTCCTTCTCCTCCTCGGTCGGGGCAGCGGCGGCGGCCGGGCCCGCGGCGGCGACGGCGACCGGAGCGGCGGCGGTGACCTCGAAGGTCTCCTCGAACTGCTTCACGAACGCCGACAGCTCCAGGAGGGTCATCTCCTTGAACGCGTCGAGCAGCTCGTCGGTGCTGAGCTTCGCCATGATCGGCGGTCCTTTCTAATCCAACGCCCGAACTGGACGCGATGTGTCGGGTTGATCAGCTTTCGGCCGGAGCCTCGGCCTCGGCGGCGGGAGCCTCCGAAGCCTTCTTCTCCTGCAGGGCAGCGGCCAGGCGGGCGACCTGGGAAGCCGGGGCGTTGAACAGACCCGCGGCCTTGGCCAGGTTGCCCTTCATCGCGCCCGCCAGCTTGGCGAGCAGCACCTCGCGGCTTTCGAGGTCCGCGATGGCGGTGACCTCGTCGACCGAGAGGGGGCGGCCGTCCATGAAGCCGCCCTTGATGACCAGGGCCTTGTTGTCCTTCGCGAAGTCGCGCAGCGCCTTGGCCGCGTCGACCGGCTCGCCTTCGACGAAGGCGATGGCGGTCGGGCCGACGAGCAGGTCTTCCAGACCCTCGACGCCCGCGTCCTGAGCGGCACGCTTGACCAGCGTGTTCTTCGCAACGGTGTACGTGGTGCCCGCGCCGAGAGCGCGACGCAGCGTGGTGAGCTGCGCCATGGAGAGGCCACGGTACTCGGTGACGACGGCGGCCGAGCTGCCGCGGAACTTGTCCGTCAGCTCGGCGACGGCCGAAACCTTGCTGGGCTTCGCCATGATCGCCTCCTCTCTGGGCTTAGGTGAGCCGCCGGCCGACCGAAGAGAAGGCATGAAAAACGCCCCGGCGCACAGCAGCACGGGGCGGAAGAGACGCGCGAGCGCGTCTGATGCTTACCTCGTCCTCCTGCGCGGGCCGTTCGCCGTGCGAACCCTTCGTCCCCGCGCCCGAGGGCGTGGGAAGACCAGCGGTCTTTGGTGGAACCGTGCACCAGAGTACGGGACGTGTCCCGGAGCCTCCAAATCGGCATGATGTGACCCGTGACCGAAGAGCCACCGAGGAACCCGCCGCCCCCGGACATCGACCCGGAACAACTCCGGCAGTTCCAGGAGTTCCAACGGTTCCAGGAGTTCCAACGCTTCCAGCAAGCCCAGGGCCCCCAAGCCCTCCCACCGGGCACCCCCACACCCCCGCCCCCACCGGCGGCCCCCGCGGCACCCCCGCGCAAACCGCTGTGGCAGGTCGTACTCGGCAGCAAACTCGTCCGCCGCCTGATCCTGCTGCTCATCGTCGTGCTGGTGGGCATGTACTTCTACGAGCGGTACTTCGGCGGCGAGGACCCCGGCTCGGTGGCGGTGGACAGCGGCGGCGACAAGGGCAACGTCATCGCGCCCCAGACGCCGTACGGGCTCCAGGGCACGGTCGCCCTGTTCTACAAGCACGTCCTGAACGACGACGCGGGCCGCGCGTGCCTGCTCTTCAGCGAGGACAAGGCGAAGAAGGCGTTCACCGAGGCGTTCGGCGCGCCCGACTGCGACTCCGCCGTGCACCAGCTCAGCAAGCAGGTGACCAACGGCGCGCAGTACCGCCAGATCGGTTTCCCGGCCGACATGCGCGCGGTGCCCGACGGCGGCTCGGTCGTGGTCAGCTCGTGCGAGCTCCAGGTCGATGGCGGACCCCGGCTCGGTCGCTTCGTCCTCTCCATGCAGGAGAACAAGACGTGGGTGATCACCGGGTACGAGGCCGAACCGGCCTGTTGAGGCCAGCGAAAAGCCCCTCGGCACGAGGTGCCGAGGGGCTTTCGTCAGCTACCGCGCGAAGCCGGATCAGGCGGTGGCTTCGTCGCTCAGCAGGTTGCGGGTGCGGTTCGGGTCGACCGGGATGCCCGGGCCCATCGTCGTGGAGACGGTGACCTTCTTCAGGTAACGACCCTTCGCGGCGGACGGCTTCGCGCGCAGGATCTCGTCCAGGGCGGCGGCGTAGTTCTCGACCAGCTTCTCCGGGTCGAAGGACGCCTTGCCGATGACGAGGTGCAGGTTGGCCTGCTTGTCCACGCGGAAGTTGATCTTGCCGCCCTTGATCTCCGTCACGGCCTTGGTGACGTCGGGCGTCACGGTGCCGGTCTTCGGGTTCGGCATCAGGCCGCGGGGGCCGAGGATGCGGGCGATGCGGCCGACCTTGGCCATCTGGTCCGGCGTCGCGATCGCGGCGTCGAAGTCGAGCCAGCCACCCTGGATGCGCTCGATCAGGTCCTCGCTGCCGACCGCGTCCGCACCGGCGGCGGTGGCCTCGTTGGCCTTGTCACCGGTCGCGAAGACGATCACGCGGGCGGTCTTGCCCGTACCGTGCGGCAGGTTCACGGTGCCGCGGACCATCTGGTCGGCCTTGCGGGGGTCGACGCCGAGCCGGATGGCGACCTCGACGGTCGCGTCCAGCTTGACCTTGGACGTCTCCTTGGCGAGCTTCGCGGCCTCCAGCGGCGAGTACAGCCGCTCCCGGTCGACGAGCTCAGCCGCGGCCTTGTACGCCTTGCTGCGCTTCATGCTTCTGTTCCTTAACCAAACAGTAGTGGTGACGAGCCAGCGCTTGGCTCTCCCACGGGATCAAAAGAAAAGGGTCAGCCTTCGACGGTGATGCCCATGGAGCGGGCGGTGCCGGCGATGATCTTCGCCGCCTGGTCCACGTCGTTGGCGTTCAGGTCGACCATCTTGGTCTGCGCGATCTCGCGCACCTGGTCCATGGTCACCTTGGCGACCTTGGTGCGGTGCGGCTCGCCCGAGCCCTTCTCCACGCCCGCGGCCTTCAGCAGCAGCTTCGCGGCCGGCGGCGTCTTGAGCTTGAAGTCGAACGAGCGGTCTTCGTACACGGAGATCTCGACCGGCACCACGGTGCCGCGCTGCGACTCGGTCGCGGCGTTGTACTGCTTGCAGAACTCCATGATGTTGACGCCGTGCTGACCCAGCGCGGGGCCGACCGGCGGCGCGGGGTTCGCGGCCCCGGCCTTGATCTGCAGCTTGATGATCGCTGCGAGCTTCTTCTTCTTGGGTGGCATCTCAGTGCTTCCTGTTATTGCGGTGTCCGCGCGCGGCCCTGCCAGCCGCAGCGTGGCTGCCGGCACCCGACCGGGGCGCCGGAGTCTGGTGACCGGACCGGAGGGACCCGGTCAGATCTTGGAGACCTGGCTGAACGACAGCTCGACCGGAGTCTCGCGGCCGAAGATCGACACCAGGACCTTCAGCTTCTGGCCGTCCGCGTTGACCTCGCTGATCGTCGCGGGCAGCGTGGCGAACGGGCCGTCCATGACGGTGACCGACTCGCCGACCTCGAAGTCCACCTCGACCGCGGTCTTGGCGGGCGCGGAAGCGGCCTTCTTGCCCGCGGCCGGCTTCTGCTCGACCTGCGGCAGCAGGAACTTCAGCACCTCGTCCAGGGTCAGCGGCGACGGCTTGGAGGTCGCGCCGACGAAGCCGGTGACGCCCGGCGTGTTGCGCACCGCGCTCCACGAGGCGTCGTTGAGCTCCATCCGGACCAGGATGTAGCCGGGCAGCACCTTGCGCTGCACCTGCTTGCGCTGGCCGTTCTTGATCTCGGTGACTTCCTCGGTCGGCACCTCGACCTGGAAGATGTAGTCCTCCATGTCGAGCGTCTGGATGCGCGTTTCGAGGTTCGTCTTGACCTTGTTCTCGTACCCGGCGTACGAGTGCACGACGTACCAGTCGCCGGGCGCGTTGCGCAGGGCCTCGCGCATCTCGGCGGCCGGGTCGGCGGGCTCGGCGTCGATGTCGGCGACCGGCGCGGCGACAGCGGCGGGCTCCTCGGACTCGTCGTCGGAGTCGTCGGACTCGTCAGCAGACTCGGCGGCGTCGTCAGCGGACTCCGCGGTGTCCTCCGTCGCCTCGTCCTGCTCGACGTCCTCGACATCACCGTCGAAGTCCTGCTCGTCGGTCAGGTCGGTCAGCTCCTGGGCGTCAACGCCGTTCTCGGAGGTCACTGTGGGTCTCGCTTCCTTTCATCCACGTGTTCGCCACCGCCACCCCGGGCGGGGAGGCGTCGGCTCAGCCGAACACCTTGAACACGCCCCAGGCGAAGGCCGAGTCAAGGCCGAACACCAACGCCACCATGAAGGCCACGAAGACCAACACGACCGAGGTGTAGGTGATCATCTGCTTGCGGGTCGGCCAGATGACCTTCCGCAGCTCGCTGACCACCTCACGGATGTAGCGGACGATCCGGGCGAAGAAGCCCGGTCGCTTCTCCTGGTCGCCCCGAGCGCGCGTGGGACGGCCCTTGCGGTCCGCGGCGTCCGAGTCGGACTCGGCCGACTTCTTCGCCTCGGACGGCTTGGCGGCGGCGTCCTTGCGACCCGCCGGGCGCGCGGTGCCGCGGCGCTCGCGGCGCGCTGCGGCGGTGACCGGCCGGGCCGCGCTCTCGCGCTCGTCCGGCTGGTCCTGCTCGCGGCCCTCGCTCATGCCGTCCTCCGCTCACCATCGCGCTTCGACGCAGGGGCGACAGGACTTGAACCTGCAACCTGCGGTTTTGGAGACCGCTGCTCTGCCAGTTGAGCTACACCCCTTCGGGGTCCCCCGTGAGGGGACCCGCTGGCTGAGGACGCCTTGCACCCTCCTCACGTGGCCCGTGAGGCAGCGGCTGGACGTTCCCGGTGTCAGAGCATACGGCACAGGGGGCCGTTACTCCCAACCGGCCCGGTCAGAGGGGGTGCCGGGCTCCAACTCGGTTGTGCGGTCTGCCACGATTGGGGCCATGGCCTCACCTGAGACGACCTCCGCGCCCGGCTCCTCCGCCTTCCCCCGGATCTCGAAGCGGATCGGCGGTATCGCCGAGTCCGCCACCCTCGCGGTGGACGCGAAGGCGAAGGCGCTCAAGGCGGCCGGCCGACCGGTGATCGGCTTCGGCGCGGGCGAGCCGGACTTCCCGACCCCGGAGGCGATCGTGGCCGCCGCGGCGGCGGCCTGCGCGGACCCGAAGAACCACCGCTACACCCCCGCCGCCGGCCTGCCGGAGCTGCGGGAAGCCGTAGCGGCCAAGACCAAGCGGGACTCGGGCTACGAGGTCACCGCGGCCCAGGTGCTGATCACCAACGGCGGCAAGCAGGCCGTCTACCAGGCGTTCGCGACGATCGTGGACCCGGGCGACGAGGTCCTGCTGCCCGCGCCGTACTGGACCACCTACCCGGAGGCGATCACCCTCGCGGGCGGCGTCCCGGTGCAGGTCACGGCCGACGAGACCACCGACTACCTGGTGACCGTCGAGCAGTTGGAGGCGGCGCGGACCGAGAAGACCAAGGTCCTGCTGCTGTGCTCGCCGTCCAACCCGACCGGCTCGGTCTACAGCCGCGAGCAGATCACCGCGATCGGCGAGTGGGCGCTGGAGCACGGCCTGTGGGTGATCACCGACGAGATCTACGAGCACCTGCTCTACGACGGCGCCGAGACGGTGTCCCTGCCGGTCGCGGTGCCCGCGATGGCCGACCGGACGATCGTGCTCAACGGCGTCGCCAAGACCTACGCGATGACCGGCTGGCGGGTGGGCTGGCTGATCGGCCCCACCGACGTCGTGAAGGCCGCCGCGAACCTCCAGTCCCACCTGACCTCGAACGTGGCGAACGTCTCGCAGCGCGCGGCCCTGGAGGCGGTCTCCGGGTCGCTGGACGCGGTGGACGAGATGCGCAAGGCGTTCGACCGGCGGCGGCGGACGATCGTGGACCTGCTGTCCGCGATCCCGGGCGTGGAGTGCCCGACCCCGAAGGGCGCGTTCTACGTGTACCCGTCGGTGAAGGCGCTGATCGGCAAGACGCTGCGCGGCACCGAGATCAAGGACACCGTGCAGCTGGCGGCCCTGATCCTGGAGCACGCCGAGGTCGCGGTCGTGCCGGGTGAGGCGTTCGGCACGCCGGGCTACCTGCGCCTGTCCTACGCCCTGGGCGACGACGACCTGAAGACCGGCGTCACGCGCATGGCCGAGCTGCTGGGCGAGATCGAGCTGTAAGACGCGCGCTGCGCGATCGGCAAGGGCACCCGCTGCCGCGGGTGCCCTTGTTGCGTTTTTGGCCACAGTTCGATCACGACCAGTAACCGTGTCCGAGGTCACTCGATGGTCCCGGCGTCTCAGTACGCCGACCCGAGGGAGTACCCCGTGGCCCACGCCCAGCACCCGACCACCCGCCCGCGCCGCCGTGGACCACTGGTCGCCGTGCTCGTGTTAGCCCTGTTAGCCGGGGCGGTGGTGGTGTGGCTGACGGCGTTCGCGGCCGAGCCCGAGGAGCCGCTGGACGACCTCGACCGCCACGCCGGCCGCGAGTCCACGGTCGTCTACGAGATCACCGGTGACGTCGACAAGGCGGACGTCCGGTACTCGACCTACAGCGACGGCGACAGCACCACCGAGCAGGAGCAGGCCGCCACGCTGCCGTGGTCGAAGACGCTGAAGGTCAAGGGCCTGCTCAGCGCCGGCACGCTCACGGCCATGGCCGGCCCGACCGGCGGCACGGTGACCTGCCGAATCCTGGTCGACGGCGTCCAGCGCAAGACCGCCACGGCCACCGGCCCGTTCGCGCTGGCCAACTGCAACTCCAACGGGTGAATGGAGTAACTCACAGTAGAAAGTGGGCGATGATCCGTTCAGAGCAACCGATCTTCACCCAAGGAGACCAACGATGACGGAGCCGGACCCACCGGAGTCCGACAAACCCGCCCGGAAGTGGATCGTGATCGCCGGTTCGGTGGCACTCGTGCTGAGCGCCCTGGCCCTGGCGTACTGGGTGGCCAGACCGGAGCAACGGTCCGTTGTCGTGTACGAGGTGTCCGGAGAGGCCGTGCGCGCCACGGTCGTGTACTCCACATTCGCGGAAGAGGCGAGGCTCTGCGCGAGGTGGAGTTGAGTTCGTTCCCCTGGCGGGCGGAGTTGGCCGTGTCCGGAGAAGTGCGGAACGGGGTGCTCACGGTGACCGTGGGACCGGAAGGCGGCTCGGTGGGGTGCAAGGTGAGCGTGGACGGCGTGGAACGGCGATCCGCTACCGCGAGCGGTCCGAACACCAGCGCATTCTGCAGCGGCTTTTAACGCCCAGCAAAGCCCTCACGCGCCGGCACACACAAACCGATGCACGCTAGTCGTCCGCGCGAAGCGCGGTTTCTTCATCGGGCTGCCAAGCACAGGAAGGGCCTCGGTTCGTTCCCCGTACGGCCTGGGCGCAGCCCAACCGCGCTTGGGGGTTCTTGGCAACCACGCTTCACCGGTTGCCAAGAACCCCCAAGGGTGGTTGCCTCCGGCAGGCCGTACGGGGAACGAACCGACGCCCTTCCACCCCCCCCGGGGGCCTGCCCGCCGGCGAGGCGCTTTTAATCTTGAGAGCGCTCCGCGCGTTCAAGCGCTCCGCGCGTTCAAGCGCTCCGCGCGTTCAAGCGCTCCGCGCGTTCAAGCGCTCCGCGCGTTCAAGCGCGAAGCGCGTCCGGCTTGAGAGCGTCAGCGTCACGCTTAAAGCTTAAAAGAGCCTCGCCGGCGGGCAGGCCGCCAAAGATGACACAAAAACAAAAGAAAGAGCGGAGGCTTCTTGCTTGTGTCATCTCCGTATGGCCTGGCGGAGCCAACCACACTTTCCCGGGGTTGGTCGAAAAACTTTTGCTCGTTCCTCGCAAAACTTTTTGGCCCAACCCCGGGAAAGTGTGGTAGCCCTGCGGGCAGGCCATACGGAGATGACACAAGCAAGAAGCCCGGGTTGGGGTGTGACCTCACGAGGCCCTGCCTGGGCGCTGCGCGCCTGGTGCTGGTTGGGTCAGGGTAGGCGTACTCGGGCTGAGGCTCCGCCCAGCACGGACTTGCCGTCGTAGGTGGCCGTGATGTTGACCTTGAAGGTGCCGTCCTCCAGGGCCTTGGTCACCTTGCCCGTGACCTCCACCAGGGCACCCTCGTCGTTGTCGGGCACCGGGACGGGCCGGCCGAAGCGGACGCCGTACTCGACCACCGCGCCCGGGTCGCCCGTCCAGTCCGTGACGACGCGGATCGCCATGCCCATGGTCAGCATGCCGTGCGCGATGACGCCGGGAAGGCCCACCTGGGTCGCGAAGCGCTCGTTCCAGTGGATCGGGTTGAAGTCGCCCGACGCGCCCGCGTACTTCACGAGGTCCGCTCGGGTGATGCGCAGGGTCAGCGGGGGCAGTTCGTCGCCCACCGAGACGTGCTCCGCCTTGATCACGCGTCCTCCCCTCGGACCACCAGCGTGCAGCGGCCGGTGCAGACGTGTTCGCCTTCGTCGGTGCTCACCTCGGCGCGGAGGTTGAGCATGTCGTTGCCCATCCGGCTGGTGATGCCGTCCACGTGCAGCTCCACCACGAGCCGGTCACCGGCCGTGATGGGGCGGGTGTGGGTGAAGGTCTGGTCGCCGTGGACGACGCGGCTGTAGTCCAGGCCCAGTTCCGGGTCCTCCACGAGGACGTCGTTGGCCTTCAGGGACACGATGACCGCGAACGTGGGGGGCGCGATGACGTCCTTGTAGCCCGCCGCGCGGGCGGCCTCCGGGTCGTGGTGCACCGGGCTCGTCGCGCCTACCGCCGTGGCGAACTCGCGGATCTTCTCGCGGCCCACCTCGTAGGGCGGTGACGGTGGGTACGCGCGGCCGATGAACGACTGGTCGAGGGGCACCGGAGCAGGTTACGCGACGAGGCCCGCCCCCTGGAGCGGGGACGGGCCTCGTGGAAGTGGTGCTACCGGCTCAGCGGGTTTCCTTGTGCGGCCGGTGGGTCTTGCAGTTCGGGCAGAACTTCTTGATCTCCAGGCGGTCCGGGTCGTTGCGCCGGTTCTTCCTGGTGATGTAGTTCCGGTGCTTGCACTCCTCGCACGCGAGGGTGATCTTCGGGCGTACGTCGGTTGCAGCCACGGGTCCTTGCCTTCCTAGAGCTCACCAGCCCCGTGGGCCCAGTGCGGGCTTACCGCCTGGCGGGGATCTTCGACCGAGTAGCGGTGGCCGGACTTGAACCGGCGACACAGCGATTATGAGCCGCTTGCTCTACCAACTGAGCTACACCGCTTCGCACGACCAGAGGCCGCGCATGCTTGCGCACCGCGGCCAAGTCGTGGAGCCCCTTTACGGAATCGAACCGTAGACCTTCTCCTTACCATGGAGACGCTCTGCCGACTGAGCTAAAGGGGCTTGCTCTTTCGTTCTTGCCGAGCGAGGAGAACTCTACACAACCTCGCGCCGTTCACGAAATCGGGGGGTCCCTTCAGTGGACCAAGGTGAGCACCGTCTCATCCCGCGCACCCCTGACCTGCACGGTTCGCGCGCGCAACCAGGCCTCGAAGCGCTCCTCGGACAGCGGCCGGGAGATCAGGTAGCCCTGGGCCACGTCGCAGCCCATCGACACGAGCTGGTCGCGCGCGGCGTCGTCCTCGACGCCCTCGGCGACGACGGTGAGGCTCAGCGAGTGGCCCAGCTCGACGATCGAGCGGACCACGGCCATGTCGCCCAGGTCGGTGCCCATGCCGAGCACGAACGACTTGTCGATCTTCACCTCGTCCACCGGCAGCTGGCGCAGGTAGGCCAGTGACGAGTAGCCGGTGCCGAAGTCGTCAACGGCCAGCACGACGCCCATCGTGTGCAGGCGGCGCAGCACGGGCAGCGCCCGCTCGGGGTCGGCCATCACGCCGGACTCGGTCAGCTCGAAGGTGAGCAGCTCGGGCGGCACGTCGTGCTTGAGCAGCGCCGCCGCGACGCGGTCCGGGAACTCCTCGTCGGCCAGCGTCCGCACGGACAGGTTCACCGCGATGGACATCCGCAGCCCGCGGTCGATCCACCGGCGGACCCGGTCCAGCGCCTTGTCCATCACGAAGTCGGTCAGCACGTCCACCAGGCCGGTGGCCTCGACGGCGGGCACGAACTCGTCCGGGTCGACGCGGCCGAACTCGGGGTGCTTCCAGCGCACCAGGGCCTCCGCGCCGACCACCTGTCTGCTGGGCAGCGCGACCTTCGGCTGGTAGTGGATCGACACCTGGCCGCTCTCCAGCGCCGACCGGAACTGGGTGACCAGCTGGAAGCGGCGCAGGAAGATCTGGCCCATCGACGGCGCGTACGCGCGCAGCGGCTCGGCCTCGCTGGTCGCCCGCACGGCCACGTCGGCGCGCTGGAGCAGGGCGTCGGCGTCGGGGTCCTCGATCTCGCAGTCCGCGGTGGACGCCCACCCGACGACCGCGCCCGCCTCGACGGTGAGCCGGTCCACCGGGTACGGCACGGACAGCGCGGCGCGCAGCCGTTCGGCGATCTCCTGGATGCGCTCGGCCTGCCGGTCCAGCAGCAGCGCGGCGAACGCGCCGCCCTCCAGGCGGGCCAGCGGCACCTCGGGACCGAGTTCGTCGCGCAGGCGGCGGCCGGCCGCGACGACCATCCGGTTGCCCCAGGCCTGGCCCAGCGCGTCGGAGACGGTGGACAGCACGTCGAGGTCGATCCGGATGACCGCGGACCGGTCGGCCTGGCGCATCGGCTCGGCGGCGGCCTCGCGCAGGCCCGGCCGGTTGAGCAGGCCGGTCAGCGGGTCGTGGTAGGCGTCGTGGCGCAGCCGGGCGAGCAGGCGGCGGTTGTCCACGGCGGTGGACAGGTGGCTGGCGAGGGTGCGCAGCAGCTGGATGTCGGCCTTGCCGAAGCCGCGCCACCGGCTGAGCCGGTCGTGCACCTCGACCGCGCCGAGCAGCTGGGTCGCGCCGCGCAACGGCACCACCAGCGCTTCCTGCGCGTCGCGGCGGACCAGGGACTCGGAGACGTCCTCGCCGGCGTCGACGACGCGGAAGTACCGCACCTGCGAGCCGGGCAGCTGGAGCATGGCGTCCTCGCGCAGCTGGCGCGGGTCGTCGCGGCGCATGCCCTGGGGCAGCGGCTCGCCGGCGACCAGCGTGCGCATCGGGGCCTGCGGGTCGGTGCGCAGCCGCAGCACGACCCGGTTGGCGTTGAGCTGCTCGCGGATGCGTTCGGCGATCAGCTGCCACTCGTCGTCGTCGGCGCGGGCGTCGCCGCCGTCCGGGGTCGCGCCGCGCGGTCCGGTGGCGTGCCGGCCGGAGCGGGCGACGCGCAGCGACACCTCGCTGAGCGTCTCCAGGTCGCGCTGCTCGCGCAGCAGGCCGGAGTAGGCGAGGTAGATGGCGGTGATGCCGGCGAAGACCAGGACGATCAGGACGCCGCCCCACGGGGCCTTGTCCGCGATCTCGTAGCCGGCGAGGCCGGCGGAGGTGTTCAGCAGCGCCACGACCAGGGTCTGCAGCACCAGCCGCAGGCTCGGGCCGACGCGCATGCCCTTGCCCATCAGGCGCAGCGCGGTCAGGCCCAGGACGCTGGCCAGCAGCGGCACGGTGATGGTGCCGAGGAACGCGCCCGCCCACTTGGGTCCGTTGCCGTCCAGGAAGAGGTCCACGGAGTGGGCGACCGCGAAGGCCACCGAGATCTCCATGAACATCAGGCCCGCGTTGTAGACGGCGCGGTCGAGCACCCGGCGGCCGAGCAGCGTGCCGACGCCCGCGACCACGTGCGCGGCGAGCACGACCTCGAACGGGGCGACCAACAGGCCCAGGACGAGCGGGATCTCGGTGAAGGAGATGGTCCAGGCCACTCCGCTGCGCACGTCGACGTTGATGGCGAGCTGCTCGGCGAGCAGGAACCCGACGACGAGCAGCGGTCCGGTCCACAGGAGGTGCCTGGGGTCCCGGTCGGGCAGCCACGAGCCCACCGCGACCGCGGACAGCGTCCCGGCGAGCAGGAGCAGCACCGCGAACACGCTGAACGCGCGGGTCGTGGACCGGGTCGGCGCGCTCTGCGCCGTGGCCGACGCGTGGTCGGACATCCACCCTCCAAGTCGGCCGTCGTCGCGGTTGGCCGGGTCGCGGCCTACGAGCTCCTGGCGTGACTGAGGGGTCCCGAACACCCACCGAGACCCCTCCAGGGGTGCCAATGTACCCCGGTTGGGCGACGAAATGGCAGGTCGTTGCGCGGATTACCACGAAAGGTAACAGTTCGGATCACACGATCAGCTCCCCTGCCAGCACCGTCACCGCTCGTCCGGCGAGTCGCACGCGATCACCGTCCAAGATCGCCCGGACCTGTCCGCCGCGCGGCGAGGCCTGCTCGGCGAGCAGTTCGGCGCGGCCCAGGCGCGGCGCCCACCAGGAAGCGAGCGTGCAGTGCGCGGAACCGGTTACGGGATCCTCCGGGACCCCGTAGGAGGGGTAGAAGCAGCGGCTGACGACGTCGAGGCCGGGGCGGTCGCCGGGGGCGGTGACGATGACGCCGCGGCCGGGGACCCGGGCGAGGGCGGCGTGGTCGGGTTCGAGCGCTCGGACCTCGGCGGCGCTCCCGGCCTCCACGAGGACGTCGGAGACGGCTTGGGCGACGGCCTTGATCGTGACGCCGGGCAGGCCTGATGCGAGGGGTTCGGTCACCTCGATCGGCGTGGCCGGGTCGGCCGGGAAGTCCATCTCGACCCAGCCGTCGGGGGTGGTGGCGCAGGTGAGGAGGCCGCTGCGGGTGGTGAAGGCGCGGTCGCCGCCCAGGACGTGCGCGGTGGCGAGGGTCGCGTGGCCGCACAGGTCCACCTCGCGGACCGGGGTGAACCAGCGCAGCGGCAGCGGTCCTTCATCCTTGAGGCGCACGAATGCGGTCTCGGCGTGCTTCAGCTCCGCCGCGACGGACTGCATCCAGCGCTCGTCGTCCGGAGTCCCGTCGTCTTCGAGCAGCACGACGCCCGCGGGGTTGCCCGCGAACGCCCGGTCGGTGAAGGCGTCCACCACGAAGATGCGCACCGCCGCAGGCTACGGCCCTGGCTACGGTCACGGCATGGACCCGCTACTGCCCGCCATCGGACCGGTGCCCGAGCCGTACTCGTTCGCCGAACTGACCGCCGACGCGTTGAACGCCAGCTGGGGCGCGCTGCGCACGCACAGCCTGACGTGGCACCCGGACGCCGACCTCGACGCACAGCTGCGGGACTGGCCGCTGACCGGCGCCGGCGACCCCGACACGGCCGCGCTGGTGACGGTGCCGAGCCGGGCGGTGGCCGCCGCGGAGGTGCTGGTGCGCCACGGTTTCGCGCCCCTGCTGGTGACCGCGGCGCGGCGGGCGGGGCGGGGTGGCCCGGTGGGCGCGGCGGACGTGCGGATCCGGCGGGTGACGGCGGCGGACGTGGCCGTGGCCGTGTCGGTGAACGTGGAGACGGTCCGGTACGACGGCTGGTTCGGGATGGTCACCGAGCGGCCCTCGACCGCGGCGCGGCTGCGCGAGCACATCGAGGCCCGGCTGACGTGGGACGAGCCGGGGTTGTGGCTGGCGGAGCGGGACGGCACGCCGCTGGGCGTCCTGTACTACGACATGCCGCCGCACTCGGACTGGATCGCCGGGCGCACGTCCGCCGCGCCGGTGGTCTACATCGGACTGCTGGGCGTGCGGGAGGCGGCCCGGGGTGCGGGGGTGGGCAGCGCCCTGGTCGCGCACACCCACCGCCTGCTGGACGAGGCGGGCGTGGCCGTGACCCTGCTGCACCACGCCCTGCCGAACCCGCGCTCGACGCCGTTCTGGTACTCCCACGGCTACCGTCCGTTGTGGACGACTTGGCAGCGTCGGCCGGCTCTTTAGACGGGCACGAGTTCCTTCATCTCGCGCGGCGCGGTCTCGCGCAGGCCGGCGCGGATGACCGCCAGGCACTCGCGGGCGTCGGCGGCGGCCTGGTGCTGCGCCGCGCCGCTGCCCACGGCTTCGCGGAGGACCAGCCAGACCGAGGCGTCGTCCTCGCGGACGGCGGTGAGCAGCTCGCGCGGTTCCGGGTAGGGGTGCAGGGCGATGCGGTCGGTGTGCGTGCGCAGGTCGCGCAGGGTGTCGCGGTCGAGGCCGGTGGCCGCCAGGCGGTCGAGCTTGGCGGGGAGGTCCACGGAGACCAGCTCGGAGGTGGAGAGCGGTCCGAAGTTCAGGACCGTGGTGAGGGCGTATTCGAGGTCGTCGGCGGCGTTGAGCACCTCGCGCACGTGGTCGCGGGTGGCGGGTTGGGCGCGCCGGCGGACGGGGTGGTGCCGGATCACCAGGCCGAGGAGGACGCCGACGGCGAGGGCGGTCAGGGCGATCCCGATTTCGCTCATGGGTTCGAGTCTGGTCGCACGCACCGGTGTTCCGTGCGCGCGCACGACGGCCGGCGGTCTGGCAGCGCCGAGAGGTCGTCCCGACTTCGGCTGAGCTGAACAGCCCAACCGGTCGGCGTGGCGACGTGATCCGAACGGCCCAGAGGGGGAAGGTGTCCCCCAGGCTCTCGTCCGCCCGAGTGAACCCGGAACCGAGGGGTACTCAAGCCGTAGGTCGAGACCTCCTGACAAGACAAAGGGGATGCACAACGGGCGAGGGGGTCGCCATGACCATCGCGAAGGAACTGTCCAACCGGGCGAAGGCCATGCTGAAGGCCGTGGCCGCGGGCAGGGGCCAACTGTCGGGCGGCGTGGAGCCGGACCTGTACGTCGACGGCCTGCCCTGCTGCGACCAGGCGACCACCCACGCCCTGGTCCACGCCGGCCTCCTCCGCGCCCGCCGCGCCGTGGGCCTGTACGAGCGCACGGACGCCGAGCTGACCGACGCGGGACGAGCAGCCATCGCATAACCCTCGAACACACGTTCGACATGGGTTATGCTGCACCCGAGGCCGGCACGCAAGCGAGAGGAAGCGCTTGCGCGTCGGCCTCGCCTACGTCCGGGGTCAGCGCAGCCGAGGCTGACGCGCTCCGGGCGTTCGGCAGGCCCGCCGGACAGGGTCACGACCGCCGTGCCGAGCCCACGGCGTCTCGAACCGCAATCGTGTGGAGCCTTTGCCGGCCCGAAAACGCGAGAAAGCCTCCGTGAACCGTGCTCACGGAGGCTTTCTCGCTGATGTGGCGGGTAGAGGATTCGAACCTCTGTAGCTTTCGCGACGGATTTACAGTCCGCTCCCATTGGCCGCTCGGGCAACCCGCCCCGCCCCCGGTCGCCCGGGTGCGGTGCAGACAATACATAACCCCGTCGCGGCCACTCAAACCGGGGCCGTCCCGGTAGGCTTCCGGGGGTTCGCAGACACGCCTACGCGGAGGTATCGGGCACGTGGCAGACCCGTCGTTCGACGTGGTGAGCAAGGTCGACCGGCAGGAGGTCGACAACGCGCTCAACCAGGCCGCCAAGGAGCTGAGCACCCGGTTCGACTTCCGGAACACCGGCACGTCGGTGGCCTGGGCGGGCGAGGAGGCGATCGCCTTCGAGTCCTCGACCGAGGAGCGCTGCCGGGCCGCGATCGACGTCTTCCAGGAGAAGCTGGTCAAGCGCGGCATCTCGATGAAGGCCTTCGAGATCGGCGACCCCGCGGTCTCCGGGAAGGTGTTCAAGGTCACAGGCAAGGTCGTCCAGGGCATCTCGTCGGAGAAGGCCAAGGAGATCGCCAAGAAGGTCCGCGACGAGGGCCCGAAGGGCGTGCAGGCGCAGATCCAGGGCGACCAGCTCCGCATCTCGGGCAAGAAGAAGGACCACCTGCAGGACGTCATCGCGCTCCTCAAGAGCAGCGACTTCGGTATCGCCCTCCAGTTCACGAACTACCGATGAAGGGCATCATCCTGGCGGGCGGGAGCGGCACGCGGCTGCACCCGATCACGCAGGCGGTGTCCAAGCAGCTCCTCCCGGTCTACGACAAGCCGATGGTGTACTACCCGCTGTCGGTGCTGATGCTCGCGGGCATCCGGGAGGTCCTGCTCATCTCGACGCCGACCGACCTGCCGCTGTTCCGTCGGCTGCTCGGGGACGGGTCCCAGTTCGGGATCTCCGTGGAGTACGCCGAGCAGGCCCACCCGAACGGGCTGGCCGAGGCGTTCGTCATCGGCGCGGACTTCGTCGGCGACGACGCGGTGTCGCTGGTCCTGGGCGACAACATCTTCTACGGCCAGGGCTTTTCCAAGCTGCTCCAGCACCACGCGGCGACGCTGGACGGCTGCGTGCTGTTCGGCTACCCGGTGCGCGACCCCGAGCGGTACGGCGTGGGCGAGGTCGACGCGGAGGGCCGGCTGGTCTCCATCGAGGAGAAGCCGGCGGTGCCGAAGTCGAACAAGGCGATCACCGGCCTGTACTTCTACGACAACGACGTCGTGGAGATCGCGCGGAACCTCAAGCCGTCGGCGCGGGGCGAGCTGGAGATCACCGACGTCAACCTGGAGTACCTGCGGCGCGGCAAGGCGCAGCTGGTGGACCTGGGTCGCGGCTTCGCGTGGCTGGACACCGGCACGCACGACTCGCTGCTGGAGGCGGGCCAGTTCGTGCAGGTGCTGGAGCACCGGCAGGGCGTGCGCATCGCGTGCCCGGAGGAGATCGCGCTGCGGATGGGCTTCATCAGCGCGGACGAGTGCTACGCGCTGGGTGAGAAGCTCGCGAAGTCCGGCTACGGCCAGTACCTGATGAGCGTGGCCCGCGAGGTGCGGTGACCGGCCTGCCGCGCTAGGAGCGGCGGGCCAGTTCCTCCAGGCGGCGGACGCGGTCGGCGATCGGGGGGTGGGTCGAGAACCAGCGCGCCAGCTGTTCGCCGGGCCGGAACGGTGACGCGATCATCAGGTGCGACTGGGACACCACCTGCGGCTCCGGGGCCAGGGGCGCCGCGCGGGTGCCGAGGTCGAGTTTGCGCAGCGCCGAGGCCAGGGCCAGCGGGTCGCCGGTGAGTTCCGCGCCGGACGCGTCGGCCTGGTACTCGCGGGACCGGCTGACGGCCAGCTGCACGATGCCCGCCGCGATCGGCCCGAGGACGGCGATCAGCAGCATGGCGAACGGGTTGGGGCGGTCCTCGTCGTCGCCGCCGAACAGGCTCGCGAACAGGGCCAGGTTCGCCAACGCGCTGACCACGCTCGCCAGCGCGCCCGCGACGCACGAGATGAGGATGTCGCGGTTGTAGACGTGCGACAGCTCGTGCCCGAGGACCGCGCGCAGCTCGCGCTCGTCCAGGAGTTCGAGGATTCCGGTGGTGCAGCACACGGCGGCGTTGCGCGGGTTGCGGCCGGTCGCGAACGCGTTCGGCGCGGCCGTGGGGCTGATGTAGAGGCGGGGCATGGGCTGCCGCGCGGCCATCGCCAGTTCCCGCACGATCCGGTACATCGCGGGCTGTTCGACCTCCGACACGGGGCGGGCCCGCATCGCGCGCAGGGCCAGCTTGTCGGAGTTGAAGTACGCGTAGGCGTTGACGCCCAGTGCCAGCACGACGCCGATGACCAGCGCGGTGCGCCCGAAGAACGAGCTGATCCCGACGATCAGCGCGCTCATGGCGCCCAGCAGCAACGCGGTCTTCAACCCGTTGTAGTGCTTGTGCACGGTGTTCGCCTCCGGGTGACTACGTCCTCCCTCTCAACGCTCCCGGACGTCCGGGGGTTCCGGAACCCCCTCGTCCGGGGCGTGTGGCACCGGTCTCCGGAGCGGGTTCCGCCTGGGTGTCGAGAACAGGTGGCGGCGGCACATGTTCCACCCACATGTTCAGAACATCCCGTTCGTGGACGAGTTCGGCGACGGCGCCGTGGCCGTCGAGCGTGCCGGTGCCGGGGTAGGAGAAGTCGGGGGCCCAGTGGAGGGCGTCGAACGGGCAGGCCTCGACGCAGATGCCGCAGTAGAGGCACTGGCCGTAGTCGATGGCGAAGCGGTCGAGGACGTTGCGGGCGCGGGGGCGGGCGGAGCCGGGCTGGTGCTCGACCTCGGTGTGGGAGTCGATGTGGATGCACCAGTCGGGGCACTCGCGGGCGCAGATCATGCAGACGGTGCAGTTGGCTTCGAGCAGGGCGATGACGCCTCGGGTGCGGGGTGGGAGGGCCGACGCGGCGAGGGTGGGAGGTGGAGCGGGCGCGGCCGGCACGGCGGCGGGCTCGGCCGGCACGGCGGCGGGCTCGGCCGGCACGGCGGCGGGCTCGGCCGGCACGGCGGCGGGCTCGGCGCTTGTGGCGGCGGGCACGGCAGCTTCGGCTGCGGGCACGGCAGCTGCGGCGGCGGGCGCGGCGGCTTCGGCGGGCTTGGCGGGCGCGGCGGTGGGGTCCGTCGGGTCAGTCGGGTCCGTCGGGTGGGTCGGGTCAGGCATGGGGGTCACCTTCGAGGCGTCGGGGGCCCCAGGACGGGTCGGGTACGCCGGGTGGGGCGGTGCGGCGGCGGCTGGGGGCGGTGGTGCCGTCTTCGCCCGGTTCCAGCCTGCCCGGCCACGGGCGGACCACGCGGGACGCCAGCACGAAGTCCTTGCGCAGCGGGTGGCCGGTGAAGGACTCCGGCAGCAGCAGGTGCGGCGCGGGTTCGGTCAGGGCGATGCCGAACATCTCCACCGCCTCCCGCTCGTGCCACGCCGCCCCCGCCCACAGACCGGCCACGCTCGGCAGCGGCTCGTCGCCGATCTCGGTGCGCAGCAACAGCCCCAGCTTGGTCTCGGGGTTCAGCACGTGCAGGTACACCGCGTGCCGCACACCGGACGCGCCGGGACGCCCGGCGTCCTCGACACCCAGCCAGTCGAAAGCGGTGCAGCCCAGGTCATACGCCTGGCGCGCGGCAGCGGACCAGTGCTGGACGGCGACGTGCGCAATCGTTTGCCCGAACGCGGTCTTCACCGTCGCGCCCTCCACGAGCGCGGCCAGGTCGGCGGACGCGGCGGTCATGACACCAACCTGTGCAGGGCGGCGAGGCCTTCGAGCAGCGCCTCGGGGCGGGGTGGGCAACCCGGCACGGCGACGTGCACCGGCAGCACCTGGTCGACGCCCTTGGTGACGCTGTAGGAGTCCCAGTACGGCCCGCCGGTGTTGCTGCACGCCCCGACGGACAGGACGTAACGGGGTTCCGGCATCTCCTGGTATGTGGCGATCACTGCGGGCAACATGACATCGGTGACCGTCCCGGACACGACCAGCACGTGCGCCTCGCCCGCGGCGTGCGCCACGTCCACCCCCAGCGCGGCCAGGTCGTGCGGCCGTCCGCCCTCCAGGGCCGCCATGACCTCGACGCCGCAGCAGGCGAGCCCGAGGTCGAGCACGGTGACCCGGTACTTCGTTCCCCAGTCCAGGGTGGAAACCGTCACGTCGGATGAGGTTAATACGTGGGGGCCCGCCCGGCGCACGCCCGGCGGGCCCCCAACCCCCCAAAACCCCCTTGATTGCTCCCACGTGAACTCGCACCTGGTTGCGGAAGAAGTCTCTTACGAACCGTGTATACGTGTCCAGACAAAGCAACCAAGTTCTTCGGATAATTTGACCCCATACTGCGATCAAGTTCAGTACAACTGATCGGTAGAACAGTACGACCCCGACCCGAGAGGCCCCGATGTCCACGTCGGCACAGCTCCTGCTCCCCGCGGGCAACCGGCTCAGCAGGCTCCTGCACACCTCCCCGCTGCTGCTGGACACAACGTTCGACCAGCTCAGGACGTTGATCGCGGTGTATGAGACGAAGTCGGCGCTGCGCGCGGCACGGGTGCTGGGGCGGGAGCAGTCCAGCGTGCAGAAGCAGATCGACACGCTGAACCGGAACTTCAAGTCGTTGTGCGGCGAACCGCTGGTCGTCAAGCAGGGGCGCGGAAAAGACGTGCTGATCACACCCACCGGCGAGGCGTTGGTGGAATTGGCGCGGTCCACAATGACCGACTGGCTGGATTCGATTCACGAGTGCCGCCGCAAGCTCGGCACGACGCTCACCGTGGGTACCACCCGGTTCATGCTCGACTCGCTGGCGAAGGCGTGGCACCACGTGGCCGACGACTTCCGGCGGCGGGACGTGGAGCTGAAGGTCGTGCACATCCGGACCCGGGACATCTGGAACAAGCTGGAGAGCAAGGAGGTCGACATCGTCTGCGGCAGCGTGGTGACGCCCGCGGGCGACGGGTCGGAGTTCGCGGACTTCGACGTGATCGAGTGGCGGCGCGGCGGGCTGGCGCTGCTGACGAACATCCCGGAGCACCGGTTGGGTTCGAGCGTCGGCACCGGGGAGTTGCCGAAGCTGCCGCTGGTGGTGCCGGGTGACGGGCTGATCGCCGAGTTCCTGCGCGGGTGGTTCGGGCCGGACTACCGCAACGAGCTGGACATCGCGGCGGAGATCGACGAGATCCAGTACGGGATGTCGCTGCTGCGGTCCGGCCTGGTGGAGGGCTGCATGATCGTCACGTCCGGCTTGGGCGTGGTCGCGGCCAACAACGAGCTGCGCGAGGGCTCGGGCCTGCGGGTGGTGGAGCTGAAGAACGACCGGAAGCCGGTCCTGGAACGCCTGGTCGGGGTCTTCGCCCGCAAGGAGGAGCGGGCGAAGTTCCCGGCCGACCACCCGTTGAACCTGCTGTGGGCGGCGTTCCAACGGGAGGTGTCGGACTAACCGTTGCGCTGCCGCTGAACCTGCTTGACCAGCCACTCGATCCCGGTGAGCTGGTGCGGAACCTCGGGCTTCTCGCGTTCCACCCGTTCCTCCTCCGGCGGCTGGGGCAACGGCTCTGCCCGCTGGGCGTCGAGGTCGTTCATGGCGCGCTCCCTACCTTGGTCGACAGCGAGGTGCCGTCGATCGGAGCACTCCGCGAGGTTCCGTCGCTAGCCCGATCAGCCCTATGGGTGACGCGCGCTCCGCCCGTTCCCGCCACGATGCCCTGGTGATCATCACCGGCTGCCCGGACGGCCCCGAGCCACCCCTGCCCGCGTCACCTTTGGCCGACGCGTCGTCTGTGGGTTCGTGAAACGCGAAGGCCCCCGACCGCAGTCGGAGGCCTTCAACGAAACAGCGCTCAGTCCCGGAGTTCCATCGTGCAGCACTTCGGGCCGCCGCCGGACTTGCGGAGTTCCGAGATGTCCACGAAGACCGGTTCGAAGCCGCGCTTCGCCACTTCTTCCGCCAGGTGCGTCGCCTCGACCGGCAGGACCACGTGGCGGCCGTCGGAGACCGCGTTCAGGCCCAGGCACTCCGCGTCCTCCGCGGTCGCGATGACCGCGTCCGGGAACAGGCGGCGCAGGACTCGTTGCGAGCCCGGGGAGAAGGCCTCCGGGTAGTACGCCACCAGGTCGTCGGAGAGCACGAACAGGGCCACGTCCAGGTGGTAGTACCTCGGGTCGACCAGCTGTAGCGAGATCACCGGCACGCCCAGGACCTCCTGGGCCTCCGAGTGGGCCAGGGGGTCGGTGCGGAAGCCCGTGCCGGCGAGCAGGTACCTGCCGGTCCAGGTGAAGTCGCCCTCGGCCTCGTTGGTGCGCTCCGGCATGACGACGTTGGTGTAGCCGTTCGCCAGGAACCAGCGGCGGAAGTGGTCCGCCTCCGGGACGCGCTGCTCGGCTCGGAAGCGGGAGCCGAGGACCTGGCCGTCGATGACCGTGCCCGAGTTGGCCGAGAAGACCATGTCGGGCAGACCGGGCTGGGGCTCGATCAGGTCGACCTTGTGACCCAGTCGCTCGTAGGTCTCCTTCAGCTCCGTCCACTGGGCCAGGGCCAGCTCGGTGCTGATGGGTTTGGTCGGGTCCATCCACGGGTTGATCGCGTACTCCACCGTGAAGTACTCCGGCGGGCACATGAGGTACCGACGGGTGGTCGGCACGCGCACGGGGGCGGCGGGCGTGGTGACGCCCAGCACGATCGGCTCATCGCCGGGGCCCAGGAGGGAAACCGAGGTCATGGATCGAAGGGTAAATAACCCTCAGACCAGCGAACAACGCCGCAGTATTGCGTCTTCTAGTGCAGAATGTTGCGTGTGGACTCGATCGACCAGCGGATCATTTCGTGCCTGATGGCCAACGCCCGCTCCAGCTACGCGGACATCGGCAAGGAGGTCGGCCTGTCGGCCCCCGCGGTGAAGCGGCGGGTCGACCGGCTCCTGGACACCGGTGTGCTGCGCGGCTTCACGGCCGTCGTGGACCCCGAGCAGCTCGGGTGGGGCACGGAGGCGTTCGTCGAGGTGCACTGCCGGGGCAACGTGACCCCCGGCGACATCCAGGCCCGGCTGGAGCCGATGGCCGAGGTCATGGCCGCCTACACGGTCTCCGGCGCGGCCGACGCGATCGTCCACCTGCGGGCGGCGAACATCCACCACCTGGAGACCGCGCTGGAACGGCTGCGCGCCGTGGAGATCATCGACCGGACCGTGTCGACCGTCGTGCTCTCCCGACTGCTGGACCGGCCACCGGCCCCCTAGAGTGCCGCCATGCCAGAGGTGTTGTTGGAGTTCGTCGACCGTGTGGCCGTCATCACCGTGCACGACCCGGACCGGCGCAACGCGCTGACGCTCGACCTGTCCGACCAGTTGGTGCGGGCCGTGGGAAGGGCCGAGGAGGACGCCCACGCCGTCGTCGTGACCGGCGCTCCCCCGGCGTTCTGCGCGGGGGCCGACCTGACCGCGCTCGGCGAGGCCCGGGAGGAGGGGCTGCGGCGCATCTACGCCGGGTTCCTCGCCGTCGCCGGCTGCTCGTTGCCGACGATCGCGGCCGTGGGCGGGGCCGCGGTGGGCGCGGGGCTGAACCTGGCGCTCGCGTGTGACGTGCGGCTCGCAGGTCCGAAGGCGCGGTTCGACGCGCGGTTCCTCCAGCTCGGCATCCACCCGGGCGGCGGCATGACGTGGATGCTCCAGCGCCTCGCCGGCCCGCAGACGGCCACCGCGATGACGCTGTTCGGGCAGGTCCTGGACGCGGACGGGGCCGTGCGGCACGGACTGGCGTGGGAACGGGTCGACGGCGGGCACGACGAGCTGCTCGCACGGGCCGTCGAGCTGGCCCGGCCGGCGGCCGAAGCTCCCCGGGAACTGGTCCGAACCATCAAGGCGACCATGCGGCGAACGGCGGCCATGGTCGAGCACAGTGAAGCCGTGGACACCGAAATCGTCCCCCAGGTCGCGTCCATCGAGACGCCGGAGTTCGCCGCCAAGCTGGCCGCGATGAAGGCCCGCATCAGCGGGCACCCCTGAGCGGAGGGCTGTGGACAGACCCCGCGACTTACCTGTAACTTCCGGTAACACTTACTGACCGGTACTTACGGAGGATTGCTGAGTTACCGCGGGGTTGCCCGGCAGTGCACCACTTGGGACGGATCGTCCCGCACAGTGGTACGGCGGAAACCGGCTCGACGACGGGCACGACTACCCTCGATGGAGGGGGAGGGGCGACTTGGCCCCTAGCGGGCGTGAAGAGAGGGATCGGCGTAGGACATGACTACCGACGTTGGTAACGGCGCCGCGCCAGGTGGCTCCCCGGAGAAGACCACCCGCAAGCTCGACCGGGTGGTCATCCGGTTCGCGGGCGACTCGGGCGACGGCATGCAGCTCACGGGTGACCGGTTCACCTCGGAGGCCGCGGCGTTCGGCAACGACCTCGCGACGCTGCCGAACTTCCCGGCCGAGATCCGGGCGCCACAGGGCACCCTGCCGGGCGTTTCCAGCTTCCAGCTGCACTTCGCGGACTACGACATCCTCACGCCCGGCGACCGGCCCGACGTCCTGGTCGCGATGAACCCGGCCGCGCTCAAGGCCAACATCGGCGACCTGCCCCGCGGCGGCACGCTGATCGTCAACACCGACGAGTTCACCAAGCGCAACCTGGTGAAGGTCGGCTACGACAGCGACCCCCTGGAGGACAACTCCCTGGAGGGTTACCAGGTCCACAAGGTGGCGATGGCCACACTGACCATCGGCGCGCTGGAGAACACCGGCCTGGGCAAGAAGGACGCCGAGCGGGCGAAGAACATGTTCGCCCTGGGCCTGCTGTCCTGGATGTACCACCGGCCGACCGAGGGCACCGAGCGGTTCCTGCGCGAGAAGTTCGCCAAGAAGCCCGACATCGCCGAGGCCAACGTGCTGGCGTTCCGGGCGGGCTGGAACTACGGCGAGACCACCGAGTCCTTCGCGGTCACCTACGAGGTCGCGCCGGCCAAGCTCAACCAGGGCACCTACCGCCAGATCACCGGCAACACCGCGCTCGCCTACGGCATCGTCGCCGCCGGGCAGCAGGCGAAGCTGCCGGTCGTGCTGGGCACCTACCCGATCACCCCGGCCTCGGACATCCTCCACGAGCTGTCCCGGCACAAGAACTTCGGCATCACCACGCTCCAGGCCGAGGACGAGATCGCCGGCATCGGCGCGGCCCTGGGCGCCTCCTACGGCGGCGCGCTGGGCATCACGTCCACGTCCGGCCCGGGTGTGGCGCTGAAGTCGGAGACCATCGGCCTCGCCGTGATGACCGAGCTGCCGCTGGTGATCATCGACGTGCAGCGCGGCGGCCCGTCGACCGGTCTGCCGACCAAGACCGAGCAGGCCGACCTGCTGCAGGCGATGTTCGGCCGCAACGGCGAGTCGCCGGTGCCGATCGTCGCGCCGCAGTCGCCCGCCGACTGCTTCGACGCCGCCCTGGACGCGGTCCGCATCGCGCTGAAGTACCGCACGCCGGTGCTGCTGCTCTCCGACGGCGCGATCGCCAACGGCTCCGAGCCGTGGCTGATCCCGGACCTCGCGGACCTGCCGGACCTGTCGGTCGAGTTCGCCACCGCGCCCAACGGCCCGGACGGCGAGTTCTGGCCCTACCTGCGCGACCCGGAGACGCTGGCCCGCCCGTGGGCCGTGCCCGGCACGCCGGGGCTGCAGCACCGCATCGGCGGTCTGGAGAAGTCCGACGGCACCGGCAACATCTCCTACGACCCGGCCAACCACGACAAGATGGTGCGGCTGCGGCAGCAGAAGGTGGACGGCATCGAGGTGCCCGACGTGGTCGTGGACGACCCGTCCGGGCAGGCCCGGGTGCTGGTCGTGGGCTGGGGCTCGTCCTACGGCCCGATCGGCGCGGCGGCCCGCCGGGTGCGCAAGCTCGGGCTGCCGGTCGCGCACGCCCACCTGCGCCACCTCAACCCCTTCCCGAAGAACCTGGGAGAGGTGCTGGCGCGCTACGACAAGGTCGTCGTGCCGGAGATGAACCTCGGCCAGCTCGCGCTGCTCCTGCGCGCCAAGTACCTGGTCGACGCCATCAGCTACACCAAGGTGCAGGGCCTGCCGTTCAAGGCGGAGGAGCTCCAGGACGTGCTGGCCGACGTGATCAAGGGAGTGGCCTCGTGAACGAGTTTACGAGTTCACAGTTCTACGCAGCACCGTGCGGTCAGCGCGGCGCCGAGCGCAGCGAGGGGACGCGATGACCGCGATCGATCTGGGTCTTCCGGGCTTGGGGGGGCTCGACGGGGTTCCGACGTCGGACGAGCCGCAGAAGGCCAAGGACTACAAGTCCGACCAGGAAGTCCGCTGGTGCCCCGGCTGCGGCGACTACGTGGTGCTCAACGCCGTGCAGTCGTTCCTGCCCACGCTCGGCCTCAAGCGCGAGAACATCGTGTTCATCTCCGGGATCGGCTGCTCGTCGCGGTTCCCGTACTACATGAACACCTACGGCATGCACTCCATCCACGGCCGCGCGCCCGCCATCGCGACCGGCCTGGCCGTGGCGCGGCCGGACCTGTCGGTGTGGGTCGTGACCGGTGACGGCGACGCGCTGTCCATCGGCGGCAACCACCTGATCCACACGCTGCGCCGCAACGTGAACTTGAAGATCCTGCTGTTCAACAACCGGATCTACGGCCTGACCAAGGGCCAGTACTCCCCCACCTCCGAAGAGGGCAAGGTCACCAAGTCCACGCCGTACGGGTCGCTGGACCACCCGTTCAACCCGGTGTCGCTGGCGCTGGGCGCGGAGGCGTCGTTCGTGGGCCGGGCGGTGGACTCCGACCGGGCCGGGCTGACCGAGGTGCTGCGCCAGGCCGCCGAGCACCGCGGGTCAGCGCTGGTGGAGATCTACCAGAACTGCCCGATCTTCAACGACGGCGCGTTCGACGTGCTCAAGGACGCCGACGAGGCCTCCCGGCGGATCATCAACGTGGTCGACGGCCAGCCGATCGTCTTCGGCGGCGGCGAGTACGCGGTGGTGCGCGACGGCTTCGGCCTGACCGTGGCCAAGACCGCCGACGTCGAGGAGTCCGAGATCGTCGTGCACGACGCGTCGGACCTGAACCTGTCGTTCGCGCTGTCCCGCCTGTCCACGCAGGACCTCCAGCACACGGTGACCGGTGTGTTCCGCAACGTCGCCCGCGCCACCTACGACGACGCGGCCCGCGCACAGGTCGCCGAGGCGCAGGCCGCGAAGCCCGCCGACCTGGCGGCGCTGCTGCGCGGCAAGGACACCTGGACCGTCGCCTAAGACGCGGTCGAACACGGAAGGGCCCCTGCTCCGCCTCCCGGAGCAGGGGCCCTTCGCGTTCCCTCCCGAGGACGTCTACGGGGCCGGGCGGAAGCCCGCCTTCTCCGCGTCGGAGATGGTGCGGAACCACACGTCGGCGCGGGTCTCGCTGAAGTTGGCCGACTCCGCGGTGAAGTAGCGGCGGCCGGTGAGGGTGGCCTTGACCTGGAAGTCCGGGGCCGGGGCCATGCCGTCGGACTTCGGCAGCACCGAGCCCGGACCGAACGGCGAGCGCGGGTTGAAGCCCTCCGGCTGCTGGTAGCGCGTGGTCGTGCTCGCCGGCCTGCCACCGGTGCTCGGGCTGAAGCCGACCGGGCGCGGGCGCACCGGGCGGGGCGGCGGCGGGCTGATCGGCTGCGCCGGCGCGGGCGGCGGGGGCGGCGGGGTGGTGCGGGAGCCGGCCGGGCGCACCGGGCGCTGCGGCAGGCCGCCGTTGCCTTCGGACTCAAGCAGTTCGGGGGCGAGCTTGGGCACGAACGGCTGGTCGTTGCCGGGGGCCGCGGGCTTGGGCTTGGGCGGGGCCGGCGGCTCGTCCACGAACTCGTCGTCGGGGGTGAGGATCGGCTCGAACAGCGAGCGCGGGCGGGCCGGTTCCTTCGGCTCGGGCTTGGGCTCCGGCCGGACCTCGGGCTGGGACTCCGAGCGGGCCTCGGCGGGCGGTTCGGGGCGGGTGTCGGCGGGCGGTTCCGGCTGGAAGCGCGGCACGAAGGGCTCGTCGGCCGACGCCGGGGACTCGGCCGGTTCCGGGGCCGTCGCGGGGCCGCCGAGGGAGCCGGGCAGGGCGTGGGCCTCGTCGTGGTGCGCGGCGCTCGGCTCGGGGGTGTGGGCGGCGATGTCGCGGGCGTCCAGGATCGTCGTCGCGTCCGGGGTGAACAGGCCGGGCGCGGCGGGTTCCGGTTCCGCGCGGTCGGGCTCGGGCAGGTCGGGGCGCGCCGGGGCCGGTGGCGGGGTCGGCAGTTCGGCGCGGATCACCGGGTACTCGCCGGTCAGGTCGCGGTCCGGCCAGGCCTGCCGCGGCTCCTCGAAGCGGGGTTCGGCCGGGATCGGCTCCTCGAAGCGGGGTTGGTCGGCGGGCGGCTCCTCGAACCGGGGGTCCTCGAACCGGGACTCCTCCGCACGCGACTCATCCGCACGCGACTCATCCGCACGCGACTCATCCGGGCTCGGCTCGTCGGGGCGCGCGTCCACCTCGGCGATGGCGCGGGCCAGGGCCGTGGCCGGGATCAGGGTGGTCCGCTCGGCGGGACGCTCCGGCTCGTCCTCCTGCTCGGGCCCCTCGGCCGGGTCCTCGTCCTCGCCGTAGACGACCGGTTCCGGCTCCTCCCGCCACACCTCGCGCGGCTGGAACGCCTCCACCTCCGGCGGCGCGGTCGGCTCGGGCTGCCGCGGGACCGCCACCTCGGCGGCAGGCCGCGCGGGCGGCAGGAGGTGGGTCTGCTCGACCGGC
The DNA here is from genome assembly GCF_039521145.1 of Saccharothrix mutabilis subsp. mutabilis. Lineage (NCBI taxonomy): Bacteria > Bacillati > Actinomycetota > Actinomycetes > Pseudonocardiales > Pseudonocardiaceae > Saccharothrix > Saccharothrix mutabilis. Next base: position 53,222 of record NZ_BAAABU010000008.1, on the reverse strand, counting down.
AGGGCCGGCGGCTCGTCCGACTCCGCGGCCGACGACGTGGTCACCGGCTCGCCACCCGGGGAGAGGCGCTCGAACAGGCTGCGCGGCCGGTCGTCCTCGTACTCGGGGAAGTCGTGCTGCTCCTCGAAGTCCGACAACGGGCGGTGCTCGTCGTCCAACTCCTCCAGCATCCGGTCGCGCTCGTCGAGCTTCATGCCGGCGACGTCGTAGCGCGGCGGGTCGTCGTCGCGCAGGAGGTCCTCGACCGGGGAGGAGGACGACCGGTGCCAGTCGTCGAACTCGTCACGCGCCGGTTCGGCGGGGGCGGGCGGGGCGGTCACGACCGGGGCGACCGGACGCGGGGACGCGCCGAGCAGGCGCTCCTCCAGGTCCTGCATCTCCCTCTTCGCGGGCCGGACCAGCACCAGCCAGGTCAGCGCGACGCCTGCCACGAACGACAGCAGGCTCCACAGCCACACCTGTCCGAAGAGCGAACTCACGCCGGAACCCTCCCACTGCACAGTCCTGACACTCCCCGACACGCTCCGCTGCCAGGCCTTCACCCGGTAGTGGAAGCGGTGCAAAACTACCCTGACCACGAGGTCCGGCGCGTCCGACCACGCGGCCCTGCGCCCATAGTGGGCCAGTAGGCCATTCGGAGCAACTGACCAGGCAAAACGGCTGGCGTAGAGTGGCCCGTGTGCCGCCCTTGACCAACTCCACCGCCACTTCGGCAGGTGTTCACCAGGACAACAAGGGTATCGCTCTCGGGGCCGGCGCCTACGTCATCTGGGGCATGTTCCCCGCCTTCTGGCCGCTGCTCGCCCCGGCCGACTCCGGCGAGATCCTGGCGCACCGGATCGCCTGGTCGCTGGTGGTCATGGCCCTGCTCACGGCGGTGCTCGGCCGGTGGTCGAGCCTGCGGACCCTGTCCGCCCGCGGCTGGCTCATGGTGGCCGCCGCGTCCGCGCTGATCGCCGCCAACTGGGGCGTCTACATCTACGCGGTCAACAGCGGGCACGTGGTCGAGGCGGCGCTCGGCTACTTCATCAACCCGCTGGTCAGCGTCGTGCTCGGGGTGCTGGTGCTGCGCGAACGCCTGCGCGGCCTCCAGTACGCGGCCCTGGGCATCGCGGTGACGGCGGTGGTGGTGCTGGCGGTGGACTACGGGCGGCTGCCGTGGATCTCGCTGGTCCTGGCCTGCTCGTTCGGCGTGTACGGGTTGATCAAGAAGACCGTGCCGCTGGACGCGACCTCCAGCCTGACCGCCGAGAGCATCGTGCTCGGGCCGATCGCCGTCGGCTACCTGCTGTGGCTGGGGTCGGCGGGCACGTTCCACAGCAACGGCTGGGGCCACGCCCTGCTGCTCGCGTCGTCGGGCCTGGTGACCGCCGTGCCGCTGATGATGTTCGGCGCGGGCGCGCGGCGCGTGCCGCTGACCACCATGGGCATGCTCCAGTACCTCGCCCCGATCTTGCAGTTCGCGTGGGGCGTGTTCGTGGCGCACGAGCCGATGCCCGCGTCCCGCTGGTTCGGGTTCGGCCTGGTCTGGGCAGCGCTAGCGGTGTTCACGGCAGACGCCCTGCACTCCCGCCGCCGCTCCCGCCTCCTAGTCGCCCCGATCGAGTAACCCCCCACCCCTCAGCCACACCCGCGGACACCCGCTCTTCCGCGCCGCAGGCGCACGCCAAGCGCAGCGCCCACGAAAAGGGCCTCGTGTTCTCCCCGTCCGGCCTGGGCGCAGCCCAACCGCGCTTTGGTCTTCTCCGCAACCACGCTTTCCGGTTGCGGAGAAGACCAAAGGGTGGTTGCCTCCGGCAGGCCGGACGGGGAGAACACGACGCCCTTCCCCCCGGGGGCCTGCCGCGCGGCGAGCGCCGCTTTTGATCTTGAGAGCGCGCAGCGCACACCTAAAGCGAGCGAGACAGGCTCAGTGGGTACGGGTGACCACGTACTCGCTGACCGACTCCAGAGCGTCACGCGCCACACCCGCCGGCAACCCCGCCAGCGTCGCCCGAGCGCGAGCCGCGTAGTCGTCCAGCGTCGCCCGAGCCCGCGCCAACCCCGAAGACGCCCGCAACAACTCCAACGCCTCCTCGACCTCGCCATCATCGGTCAGGGGCTGGGCCAGCAGCGCGGCCAACCGCGACTCCGGCTCGTCGGCCAGCGCGTACAGCATGGGCAGCGTCTTCACGCCCTCGCGCAGGTCCGTCCCCGGCGTCTTCCCCGACTCCGACGAAGGCGACGCGATGTCGATGACGTCGTCGGAGATCTGGAACGCCGCCCCGATGATCTCCCCGTAGTGCCGCAGCGCCTCCACCTGCACCGGGGTGACGTCGGAGAACATCGCGCCGTACCGGGCGGCGGTGGCGATCAGCGACCCGGTCTTCTCGGCGATGGTGGTCAGGTAGTGCGCGATCGGGTCTTCGCCGTCGCGCGGGCCCATGGTCTCGCGCATCTGGCCGGTGACCAGCTCGGAGAACGTCTCCGCGATGATCCGCGCCGCCCGCGTGCCCAGGTCCGCGACCAGCGCGGACGCGTGGGCGAACAGGTAGTCACCGGTCAGGATGGCGATCGAGTTGTCCCACTTCGCGTTGGCCGAGGCCGCGCCGCGGCGCATGGTGGCCTCGTCCATCACGTCGTCGTGGTACAGCGTGGCCAGGTGGGTCAGCTCGACCACGGCCGCCGCCTTGATGACGGCCTCGCGGTCCCACGTCGAGCCGAACTGGGCGGACAGGATGGTGAACAGCGGGCGGATGCGCTTCCCGCCCGCGTCCACCAAGTGGAGCGACGTCTCCATCACCGGGTGGAACTCGCTCTGCACGACCTTGCGCAGCAGCTCCTCCACCTCGGTGAGCCCCGCCTGAACCACCTCCGCGAGCACGGGGTCCGCAAACCGGAACCCCGTCCCCGCCCGCTCGCTACTGGTCACGCTTGAAGCCTACGTACCACTGGAAGACGAACCCGCCGGCACCCGCCCTATCTAGAAGATGAACCCGCCGGCACCCGCCCAATCGAGGGCGAACGCGGGCCACACCCCCAGCACCAGCGTGATCGCCGCACCCATGGTGATGGCGATGGTGGTCATGGCGCCGGGCACGCTGACGGTCGGGCCGTCGGCCGCCGGCTCGCTGAAGTACATCAGCACGATGACCCGCAGGTAGAAGAACGCGGCCACCGCGGACGCCACCAGCGCGACCACCACCAGCGGCGCCATGCCGCTCTCCAGCGCCGCCGCGAACACCACGAACTTGCCGATGAAACCGCTGGTCAGCGGGATGCCGGCCAGGGCGAGCAGCAGGAACGTGAACACCGCCGCGGTCACCGGGGACCGCTTGGCCAGGCCCGCCCACTGGGACAGGTGGGTGGCCTCGCCGTCGGCGTTGCGCACCAGCGACACCACGCCGAACGCGGCGATGGTCGTGAAGCCGTAGGCCATCAGGTAGAACATCGTCCCCGACAGGCCCTCCTGCGACAGCGAGATCGACCCGACCAGCAGGAAGCCCGCGTGCGCCACCGACGAGTAGGCGATCATGCGCTTCACGTCGGTCTGGGTGAGGCCCAGCACCGCGCCGATCACCATCGAGGCGATGGCCACGGCCCACAGGACGCCGTTCCACTCCCAGCTCGACCGCTCGAACGCCACGAACAGCACCCGCAGGATGCCGCCGAACGCGGCGACCTTCGTGCAGGCCGCCATGAACGCGGTGATCGGTGTCGGGGAGCCCTGGTAGACGTCCGGGGTCCACGCGTGGAACGGGCCGACCGAGGCCTTGAACAGCAGGCCCACCACCAGCAGGCCGAAGCCCGCGTAGAGCAGCGTGTCGGACCGGTCGGTGCCGGAGGTGGCGGCGGCGATGTCGGCCAGCTTCACCGAGCCCGCGTAGCCGTAGAGCAGGGCCACGCCGTAGAGGAAGAACGCCGACGCGAACGCGCCGAGCAGGAAGTACTTCACCGCGGCCTCCTGCGAGAGCAGGCGGCGACGGCGGGCCAGGCCGCACATCAGGTACAGCGGCAGGGACAGCACTTCCAGCGCGATGAACATCGTCAGCAGGTCGTTCGCCGCGACGAACACCATCATCCCGCCGAGCGCGAACAGCGTGAGCGGGAACACCTCGGTCTGCATGCCGAACCGGTTGGCCTGCGCGCGGTCCTGCTTGGTGCCGGGCAGCACGGACGCCTCGGCGACGAACGCGCCGCCGGGCTCGACCGAGCGGTCGGCGATGAGCAGCACCGAGCCGAGGCCGAGGACCAGCAGGGTGGCCCACAGGAAGATCACCGGCTTGTCGACGGCGACCGTGCCGGCGAGGGTCACGACGCCCTGCGGGAGGGCGTCGTTGGCGTGGGCGATGAGCGAGGCGCCCGCGAAGGCCAGGGTGAGCAGGGTCAGCACGACCTGGGTGCTCCACCGCTGGGCCTTGGGCAGGAACGCCTCCACCAGCACGCTGAGGCACGCCGCCCCGAGCACGATGAGGATCGGCGCGACCGCGAGGTAGTCGATCTCCGGGGCCGGCAACCGCTGGGCTTGGGCGAGGAGGTCCGTCACGTCACTTGCCTTCCTGCGCGACCGGGTCGGTCACGCCGACCTCGCTGAGCGTCGCCCCGACGGACGGGGTGATCACGTCCAACACCGGCTGCGGGTAGAACCCGAGCACCAGGATCAGCGCGACCAGCGGCGCGAGCACCGCCAGTTCCCGCTTGTTCAGGTCCGGAACCGAAGCGCGCTCCGGGTCGAGCGCCGCGCCGGGCCCGCCGACCGCGTCGACCAGCGCCGTGCCGCGCACGGGGCCCTGGAACACCCGCTGGTACAGCCACAGGATGTAGAGCGCGGCGAGCACCATGCCGATGGCGGCGAGGATGGTGAACACCGGCTGGTTCGGGAAGGACCCGATGAGCACCAGGAATTCGCTGACGAACGAGTTGGTGCCCGGCAGCGCCAGCGACGAGAGGCCCGCGACGAAGAACAGGCCGCCCAGCACCGGGGTGAGCTTGGCCATGCCGCCGTAGTCCTGGATCAGGCGCGACCCGCCGCGGGCCATCACCATGCCGACGACCAGGAACAGCATGCCGGTCGAGATGCCGTGGTTGACCATGTAGAGCACCGCGCCCGCGCCGGCCTGCGAGCTGAACGCGAAGATGCCCAGCGCGATGAAGCCGAAGTGCGCGATGGACGTGTAGGCGACGAACCGCTTCATGTCGGTCTGGCCGACCGCGAGCAGCGACCCGTACAGCACGCCCGCGACGGCGAGCACCAGCACCAGCGGCGCGAGTTCCTGGCTGGCCAGCGGGAACAGCGGCAGGCAGTAGCGCAGGAACCCGAACGTGCCGATCTTGTCCAGGATGCCGACCAGCAGCACGCCCGCCCCGACCGGGGCCTCGGCGCCGGCGTCGGGCAGCCAGGTGTGCAGCGGCACCAGCGGCGCCTTGATCGCGAAGGCGATGAAGAAGCCGAGGAACAGCCAGATCTGCGTGGACAGCGGCAGGTCCCGGGTGACCGTGACCAGGGTGGCCCAGTCGAACGTGCCGGAGCCGAGCTTGTCCCGCGCGGCGACGTACACGCCGATCACCGAGGCCAGCATGACCAGGCCGCCCAGCAGCGAGTACAGGAAGAACTTCATCGCCGCGTACTGCCGGTTCGGCCCGCCGAAGCGGCCGATCAGGAAGTACATCGGGACCAGCACGGCCTCGAAGAACACGTAGAACACGAACACGTCGGTGGCCGCGAAGACACCGACCATGCCGGTCTCCATGGCCAGCAGCAGGGCGAAGAACCCGCCCGCGCTGCGGCCCTCGGGCAGCTTGTCCGCCCAGGAGCCGCCGATGACGACCGGCACCAGGAAGGCGATCAGGGCGATCATCACCAGGGCGATGCCGTCCACGCCGAAGGACAGGTGGATGCCGAACGCCGGGATCCACTCCACCGAGCTGGTCAGCTGGAGGCGGTCGCCGGCCGGGTCGTAGGCGACCCACGCCAGCACCGCGATCACCAGTTCGGCCAGCGCGAAGGCGAGCGCCACGAGCTTCGCGGTCCGGTCGTTGCCCCGCAGGAAGGCCACCACGAGGCTGCCCGCGAGGGGCAGCAGGAGCAGCGCGATCAGCGTCCAGCTCACGAGAACCTCACCATCAGCAGCGCGCCCAGGACGAAGATCGCACCCAGGAGCATGGAGAGCGCGTACGAGCGCACGAACCCGGTCTGCAAGCGGCGCAGCCGGCCCGAGCTACCGCCCAGCAGCGCGGCCGAGCCGTTGACCAGCCCGTCCACGCCCTTGTTGTCGACGAACACCAGCGCGCGGGTGAGCCAGGTGCCCGGCCGCGCGAACAGCGCCTCGTTGAGCGCGTTGCCGTACAGGTCGTTGCGCGCGGCGCGGACCACGAACGACACCCGCTCGGGCCGCTGCACCGGCTGGGGCCGGCGGCCGAAGAACAGCCACGCGACCAGCACGCCCAGCGCGGACAGGCCCAGCACCAGGAAGTTGACCACGGTGTGGTCGAGCACGCCGTGCTGCTCCCGCAACTCGCCCAGCGACGGCGAGAGCCAGTTCGCGAGGTTGTTGCCGCTCGCGAAGAACGCGCCCGCGCCGACCGAGCCGACCGCCAGCAGGATCATCGGGACCGTCATGGTCAGGCCGGACTCGTGCGGGTGGTAGGCGCGGCCGTCCTCGCTCTTCAGGTCCTCCCAGCGCGGCTTGCCCAGGAACACCAGGAACAGCAGGCGGGTCATGTAGAACGCGGTGATGCCCGCGCCCAGCGCCGCCGCGCCGCCGAACACCCAGCCGCGCCAGCCCTGCTCGCTGAACGCCGCCGCGATGATGGCGTCCTTGGAGAAGTAGCCGGACAGGAACGGGAAGCCGATCAGCGCGAGGTAGCCCAGCGTCCAGGTGATGAACGTGATGGGCATCTTGCGCCACAGGCCGCCCATGCGGCGGATGTTGCCCTCGTCGTTCATGCCGTGCATGACCGAGCCGGCGCCGAGGAACAGCCCGGCCTTGAAGAAGCCGTGCGTGAGCAGGTGCATGATGCCCAGCGCGTAGCCCACGGGACCGAGGCCGACGGCGAGGATCATGTAACCGATCTGGCTGACCGTGGAGTACGCCAGGACTTTCTTGAAGTCGTCGTAGGCGCAGCCGATGACGCACCCGATGATCAACGTCAGCGCGCCGATGATCATGACGACCAGGCGGCCGTCGGCGGAGGCGTTGTAGATCGGGTTGGAGCGGGCGATCAGGTAGACGCCCGCGGTGACCATCGTGGCCGCGTGGATCAGCGCCGACACCGGGGTGGGGCCGGCCATGGCGTCCGGGAGCCACGCCTGGAGCGGGAACTGGCCGGACTTGCCGCACGCGCCCAGGAGCAGCAGCAGCGTCACCGCGGTGACCTCGGCCGCGGACAGCTCGCCGACGCGGGCGAACACCTCGGTGTACTGGGTGGTGCCCAGCTCCTTGAACAGGATGAAGATCGCGATCGCGAGACCCAGGTCGCCGACCCGGTTCATCAGGAACGCCTTCTTCGCGGCGCTGGCCGCCTCCGGCTTGTACTGGTACCAGCCGATCAGCAGGTAGGAGGCGAGACCCACGCCCTCCCAGCCGAAGTACAGGGTCACGAAGCCGTCGCCCAGCACCAGCAGCAACATGGCCGCGACGAAGAGGTTCAGGTAGGCGAAGAACTTCCGCCGCCCGGCCTCGTGCGCCATGTAGCCGATCGAGTAGATGTGGATCAGCGACCCGACACCGGTGATCAGCAGGACGAACGTCAGCGACAGCGGGTCGAGCCGCAGCCCGAACTCGACGTTGAGCGCGTTGACCGGCACCCAGTCGAACAGGTGCAGCTCGCTGGTGCGCTCGCCGGTCTGCCCGATGGTCTCGAAGAACAGCGCCACGCCGTAGGCGAACGCCGCGAGCACGGTCGCGCAGCCCAGCAGGTGGCCCCACTTGTCGGTGCGCCGGCCGCCCAGCAGCAGCACGGTCGCGCCGAACGCGGGCAGCGCGAGCAACAACCAGGCGAGACTGCCGATCCCGCTGGCGGCAACAGGTTCCGTCACCGTCGACCTCTCAGTACTTCAGCAGGTTGGAGTCGTCGACCGAGGCCGAGCGACGCGTCTTGAAGATCGCCATGATGATCGTCAGGCCGACCACGACCTCCGCCGCGGCCACGACCATCACGAAGAACGCCATCACCTGGCCGTCGAGCCCGCCGTTGATGCGGGCGAACGTGACCAGGCTGAGGTTCACGGCGTTGAGCATCAGCTCGATGCACATGAACACGACGATGGCGTTGCGCCGCACCAGCACGCCCACCGCGCCGAGGCTGAACAGCAGGGCGGACAGCAGCAGGTAGTAGGTGGGGGTCACGACTGGTCTCCCTTGAGCGCGTGCGCGTCGGGCTGGTGCGCCGTGCCGGAGACCTCCGCGACGTCGTCCTCCAGCCGCTCCTTCGCGGTCGTCTCGATCAGCTCGGACAGCGACTCCTTCGCGACCGAGCCGTCGGGCAGCAACGCGGGCGTGGCGACCGAGTTGGCCGTGGCGAACACGCCGGGGCCGGGCAGCGAGCCCACCCGGTCGCCGCGGAAGCGCTCCTCGACCAGTTCCTTCTGCGTCTTCTTCGCCTCCTTGGACTTGGAGGTGAAGGCCAGCACCATCGCGCCGACCGCCGCCGTGATGAGCAGCGCGGAGGTCAGTTCGAACGGGAACAGGTAGTCGGTGAACAGCGCCTCGCCGATGTTGGCGACGTTGCCGCCGTTCTGCGTGTTCTGCTGCGCCAGGCCGATCGCGTCCACGTCGGTCAGCGCGCGGGCCAGGGAGCCGACCACGAGGGCCGCGAACCCGATGCCGAGCACGGTGGCCGCGAGCCGCTGCCCGCGCAGCACCTCCACGACGGAGTCCGAGCTGTCCCGGCCGACCAGCATCAGCACGAACAGGAACAGCATCATGATCGCGCCGGTGTAGACGATGATCTGCACGAAGCCCAGGAAGGGCGCCTGCTGGACCATGTAGAGCACGCCGAGGCTGAGCATGGTGAGCACCAGCCACAGCGCGGAGTGCACGGCGTTGCGGGCGAACAGCATGCCCAGCGCGCCGGCCAGGGCCAGGGGTCCGAGGATCCAGAACGCGACCGCCTCGCCGGTGGTGACGGTGTCCACCACGCGCTCGACGGTGTCCGGCTGGAGCAGGAGGTTCACCGGCCCTCCTGCTTCGCCTTGATGTCCGCTTCCGCCTGGAGGCGCGGCCCGTTGACGTAGTAGTCCTGCTCGTTCGCGCCCAGCCGCATCGGGTGCGGCGGCTGCTCCATGCCGGGCAGCAGCGGGGCGAGCAGGTCCTCCTTGGTGAAGATCAGCTTCTGCCGGTCGTCGTCGGCCAGCTCGTACTCGTTGGTCATGGTGAGCGAGCGGGTCGGGCACGCCTCGATGCACAGGCCGCAGCCGATGCAGCGCAGGTAGTTGATCTGGTAGTCGGCGCCGTAGCGCTCACCGGGCGAGTAGCGCTCGTCCTCGGTGTTGTCGCCGCCCTCGACGAAGATCGCGTCCGCCGGGCAGGCCCACGCGCACAGCTCGCAGCCGACGCACTTCTCCAGCCCGTCCGGGTGCCGGTTGAGCTGGTGGCGGCCGTGGAACCGCGGCGCGGTGACCTTCTTGACCTCGGGGTACTCCTCGGTGACGACCTTCTTGAACATCGTCCCGAAGGTCACGCCGAAGCCCTTGACGGGATCAAGCATCCCCATCGCCGGCCTCCTCCCTGGATGCGGTAACCGCTGCGGGTTCCTTGGTTTCGCCGGGCAGGTCCGCCACCGGCACCTGGCGCCGCCGCGGCGGCGACTTGGGGACCTGGAGGTCCAGCGGCGGCACGGGGAAGCCGCCGCCGGTGACCGGCACGGCGTTCGGGTCGCGCACCTCGCGCTTGTCCGGCAGCAGGAACGCCACCAGCAGCACGACGCCCAGGACCGCGCCGAACACGGCGAGCACGGTGGACGTGCTCAGCGAGTCGGACTCGATCTCCTGGCGCACGTACCGGGCGAACGCCACCGCGACGAACCACACCAGCGCGATCGGGACCAGGAACTTCCAGCCCAGCCGCATGAACTGGTCGTAGCGCAGGCGGGGCAGGGTGCCGCGCAGCCAGATGAACAGGAACAGGAACGCGAGCGTCTTGAGCACGAACCACAGCAGGCCGAACCAGCCGGAGTTGAGCAGGTGGTCGTCGCCGACGAACGGGAACCGCCAGCCGCCCAGGAACAGGGTCGTGGCCAGCGCGGAGACGGTCACCATGTTGACGTACTCGGCGAGGAAGAACAGCGCGAACTTCAGCGAGCTGTACTCGGTGTGGAAGCCGCCGACCAGCTCCGACTCGGCCTCGGGGAGGTCGAACGGGGCGCGGTTGGTCTCGCCGACCATCGACGTCACGTAGATCAGGAAGCTCACCGGCAGCAGGTAGAAGTACCAGCCGCCGGCCTGCGAGGCGACGATGTCCGAGGTGGACAGCGAGTGCGAGTGCATGACGACCGCGACGATCGACAGGCCCATCGCGATCTCGTAGGAGATCACCTGCGCGGCCGACCGCAGCGCGCCCAGCAGCGGGTACGGCGAGCCGGAGGCCCAGCCGGACAGCACGATGCCGTAGACGCCCAGCGAGGAGCAGGCCAGCACGACCAGCACGCCGACCGGCAGGTCGACCAGCTGGAGGGCGGTGCGCTCGCCGAAGATCGACACCTCGCCGCCCAGCGGGATCACCGAGAAGGCGACGAACGCGGGGATGCAGGAGATCACCGGGGCGAGGAAGAACACCCACTTGTCCGCCAGGACCGGGCGGATGTCCTCCTTGAACGCCAGCTTGAGGCCGTCGGCCAGCGACTGGAGCCAGCCGCCCGGGCCGACCCGGTTGGGGCCGGGCCGCTGCTGCATGCGGGCGACGACCTTGCGCTCCCAGTTGATCATGAACAGGGTCATGACGACGAGGAACGCGAAGATCCCGACGACCTTGACGATGATCAGCCAGAGCGGGTCGTCGGCGAGGAGTTCGGCGGTGCTCATTTCTTGCCTCCGGGCGACGTACGCGTCTCAGCGGAGCCCGCATCCGACACAGTGGAAACCGTGACAACCGACCCGTGACCGGCGACGAGGGTGCGCCGCACGGTGGCCGCGCCGGAGTTGCCCGGCAGCCACACGACGCCGTCGGGCAGGTCGGCGGCCTCGACCGGCAGCGTCACCGCGCCCCGGTCGGTGGACACGGTGACCTCGCCGCCGAGCGCGACGCCCAGGCGGGAGGCCGTGGCCTCGGACAGCTTGGCCACCACCGGCCGGGCGGTGCCCGCCAGGTGCGGCTCGTCGTCCTGCATCGAGCCGTTGTCCAGCAGCCGCCGCCACGTGGCGAGCACGACCTGGCCGTCCTTGGGCTGCGGCAGCAGCGGGGCGGCGACGGTCGGGGCCTGCGCCGAGACCACGCCGCGGCCCAGCCGCTCGAAGTCCGCGGCGGCCGCCGCCGGGGTCTGGGTGAACAGGTCGGCGTCCATCTCGACGGCCAGCGTGTCCAGCACGCGGCCGTCGGGCAGCGCGCCGGTGCCCTCCAGGGTCAGGCCGAACGGGCGGTGCCGGCCCTCCCAGTTGACGTAGCTGCCCGCCTTCTCCACCGCCGGGGCGACCGGGAGCACCACGTCGGCGTGCGCGGTGACCGCGCTGTGCCGCAGCTCCAGGCTCACCACGAAACCGGCGAACTCCAGCGCGCGCCGCGCCAGCGCCGGGTCCGGCAGGTCGAACGGGTCCACGCCGCCGACCACCAGCGCGCCCAGGCCACCGCTCGCGGCGGCGGTCAGGATGCCGGTGGTGTCACGGCCGGGCTTGGCGGGCAGCGCGCCCTCGGCCAGGCCCCACGCCCGCTCGACCTCGGCGCGGGCGGCGTCGTCGGACACCAGCCGGCCGCCGGGCAGCAGCGTCGGCAGCAGACCGGCCTCCAGCGCGCCCCGCTCGCCGGCGCGGCGCGGGACCCAGGCGACCCCGGCGCCCGTGCTCTTGGCGAGCGCGGACACCGCGGAGAACAGGCCGGGGACCTCGGCGGCGCGTTCGCCGACGAGGATCACCGAACCGGGCTTGGCCAGCTCCTCCACCACGTCGGCGGCGTGCTCGGGCAGGGCGTTCAGCGCGGCGGGCTCGCCGCCGGGCACGCACGCCAGCAGCGTGCCGAACGTCTTCTCCACGGCGGGCGAGGTGAACTGGCCCAGGTGGAACACCTTCGTCTTCTTCGCGCGGGCCGCCTTGCGCAGCCGCAGGAAGACGATCGGCGCCTCCTCCTCGGGCTCGAACGCCACCAGCAGCGCGGCCGGCGCGGCCTCGATGCCCTTGAAGGTCACGCCGCCGGTCTCCGGGGTGACGCCCAGGACGGTCGAGGTCAGGAACTCCATCTCCTCCGCCGAGTGGGCGCGGGCGCGGAAGTCCACGTCGTTGGTGCGCAACGCGATCCGGGCGAACTTGGCGTACGCGTACGCGTCCTCCAGGGTCAGCCGGCCGCCGGCGAGCACGCCGACGCCCTTGCCGTCCCGCGCCTTCGCCAGCCCGGCCGCCGCGACCTGCAACGCCTCGGTCCACGACGACTCGCGCAGCTCACCGGTGGCCTCGTCGCGCACCAGCGGGCGGGTGATCCGGTCGGCGGCGGTGGCGTAGCGGAACGCGAAGCGGCCCTTGTCGCAGATCCACTCCTCGTTGACCTCGGGGTCGTCGCCGGCGAGCTTGCGCTGCACCTTGCCGCGCCGCCAGTCGGTGCGCTCGGCGCAGCCCGACGAGCAGTGCTCGCACACGCTCGGCGTGGACACCAGGTCGAACGGCCGCGCCCGGAACCGGTAGGCGGCCGAGGTCAGCGCGCCGACCGGGCAGATCTGGATGGTGTTGCCGGAGAAGTAGGACTGGAACGGCTTCTCCTGCGCCACGCCGATCTGCTGCTGCGCGCCGCGCTCCAGCAGCTCGATGAACGGGTCGCCCGCGATCTGCGCCGAGAACCGCGTGCACCGCTGGCACAGCACGCACCGCTCGCGGTCCAGCAGCACCTGCGTGCTGATCGGGATCGGCTTGGGGAACGTGCGCTTGTGCTCGTGGAACCGGGAGTCGGCGCGGCCGTGCTTGAGCGCCTGGTTCTGCAACGGGCACTCGCCGCCCTTGTCGCAGATCGGGCAGTCCAGCGGGTGGTTGATGAGCAGCAGCTCCATCACGCCCTGCTGCGCCTTGTCCGCGACCGGCGAGGTGAGCTGCGTCTTGACCACCATGCCGTCGGCGACGGTCATCGTGCAGGACGCCTGCGGCTTCGGCATCGGCCGGCCGCCCATCTCCACCTCGACCAGGCACTGGCGGCACGCGCCCGCCGGGTCCAGCAGCGGGTGGTCGCAGAACCGGGGCACGACGATGCCCAGCCGCTCCGCGGTGCGGATCAGCAGCTCGCCCTTGGGCGCGACGACCTCGATGCCGTCGATGACGAGCTTGACGTGACCCTCGGGCACGACCAGTTCCGTGCTCTTGTCAGGGGCGATCGTCATGCGCTTGCTCCTGCGAGAACCTGGGAGTTCTGGTCGCACAGGGCCAGGAACTCGTCCTTGAAGTACTTGATGCCGCTGGTGATGGGGCTGACCGCGCCGTCACCCAGGGCGCAGAACGAGCGGCCCAGGATGTTGTCGCAGACGTCCAGCAGCGTGTCGATGTCCCCGGCCGTGCCCTCGCCGCGCACCATGCGCTGGAGGATCTGGACCAGCCAGTAGGTGCCCTCGCGGCACGGCGTGCACTTGCCGCACGACTCGTGCTTGTAGAACTCGGTCCACTTCATGACCGCCCACGGCACGGACACCGTCTCGTTGAAGATCTGCAACGCGGTGGTGCCCAGCATCGAGCCCGCCTCGGCCGCGCCCTCGAAGTCCAGCGGCACGTCGAGGTGCTCGGCGGTGAACAGCGGGGTGGACGAGCCGCCCGGCGTCCAGAACTTCAGCGGGATGCCGTCCTTCATGCCGCCCGCCATGTCCAGCAGCTGCCGCAGGGTCGTGCCCATCGGCGCCTCGTACTGGCCGGGGCGCTCGACGTGGCCGGACAGCGAGTAGATCTTCGGGCCCGGGGACCGCTCGCGGCCCATGGTGCGGAACCAGTCCGCGCCGCCGTTGACGATGTACGGGACCGACGCGATGGTCTCGACGTTGTTCACCACGGTCGGCGACGCGTAGAGGCCGGCGGTCGCGGGGAACGGCGGCTTGAGCCGCGGCTGGCCCCGCTTGCCCTCCAGGGAGTCCAGGAGCGCGGTCTCCTCGCCGCAGATGTAGGCGCCCGCGCCGGCGTGCACCACCACGTCGAGGTCGAAGCCCGAGCCGAGGATGTCCTTGCCCAGGTAGCCCGCCGCGTACGCCTCCCGCACGGCCGCGTTGAGCCGGCGGATGCAGTGCAGCACCTCGCCGCGCACGTAGATCGCGGCGAAGTTCGCGCGGATCGCGTACGAGGTGATGATGATGCCCTCGATCAGCGAGTGCGGGTCCGCCATCATCAGCGGGATGTCCTTGCAGGTGCCCGGCTCGCCCTCGTCGGCGTTGATGACGAGGTAGTGCGGCTTGCCGTCGCCTTGCGGGATGAAGCCCCACTTCATGCCGGTCGGGAAGCCCGCGCCGCCCCGGCCGCGCAGGCCGGAGTCCTTGCACTGCTGGATGAGCTGGTCCGGGTGGGCCTTGAGCGCCTTGCGCAGCGCCGTGTACCCCTCCAGCTGCTCGTAGGTCTTCAGCGTCCACGAGCGCGGCGACAGCCAGCGCTTGGTGAGGACCGGAGTCAGTTGGTCGACCACGTTCGCCTCCCCCTACTTCTTTTCCGGCAGCGGCGGGAACTCCGCGTCGTCCGGCATCGCGGGCGCGGTCCAGCCGCGGTCCGCCGCGAGCGCGGCGCCCCGCACGGTCTCCGGCGCGGCCGACGGACCGTCCAGGTCCGCCTCCCGGCCCTCGAAGAAGCCCGCGAGCTGGAGTTCGGCCTGGCGGAAGTCGGTGAGCGGCGCGCCCCGCGTCGGGTGCGGCTTCTCGCCCGCCTGCAACGCCTTGACCAGCTCCAGCGCCTTCTCGGGCGTCTGGTTGTCGTAGAACTCGTAGTTCACCTGGAGCACCGGGCCGAGGTCGCACGCGGCGAGGCACTCGGCGTGCTCCAGCGTGATCGAGCCCGGCGTGCCCGGCTCGCCCGAGGTCTCCTCGTGGCCCAGCGGCCTGCCGTCGGCGCCCAGGTGCTCGCGCAGCTTCGCGTAGATCGCGTCACCGCCCAGCGCGGCGCACAGGGTGTTCGTGCACACGCTGACCAGGTGCTCGCCGCACGGCCGCCGCTTGTACATGGTGTAGAAGGTCGCGACCGCGCTGACCTCGGCGTGGGTCAGGTCGAGCTGGTCGGCGCAGAACGCGATCCCGGCCTGGCTGACGTACCCCTCGACCGACTGCACCAGGTGCAGCATCGGCAGCAGCGCCGACCGCGGGAACGGGTAGCGGGCGATGATCGCCCGCGCCCGGTCCACCGTCGCCTGGTCGAACACGCTGGTGTCGTACGGCGTCTCGTGCACCAGGTGCGCGGTCTCCGCCGGGTCCAGCGGCGAAGCCTCAAGGACTTCCTCGGGAGTGCTCATCGGTCACAACCACCCATCACCGGGTCGATAGAGGCCACCGACGCGATGACGTCGGCGACCATGCCGCCCTCGCACATCGCGGGCATCGACTGGAGGTTCACGAAGCTGGGTTCGCGCACGTGCACGCGCATCGGCCGGGTGCCGCCGTCGGAGACCAGGTGGTAGCCCAGCTCGCCGCGCGGCGACTCGATCGGCACGTACACCTGGCCCGCCGGCACCTGGAAGCCCTCGGTCACCAGCTTGAAGTGGTGGATCAGGGACTCCATGGACTGGCCCATGATCTTGCGGACGTGCTCCAGCGAGTTGCCCATGCCGTCCGCGCCGATCGTGAGCTGCGCCGGCCACGCGACCTTGGCGTCCTCCACCATGACCGGGCCCGGCTCCAGCCGGTCCACCGCCTGCCGGACGATCTTGAGCGACTCGTGGATCTCCGCCAGCCGCAGCCGGTAGCGGGCGAACGAGTCCGCGTCGTTCGAGGTCGGCACCTCGAACTCGTAGTTCTCGTAGCCCGAGTACGGCTCGACCTTGCGCAGGTCCCACGGCAGGCCCGCGGAACGCAGGATCGGGCCGGTGATGCCCAGCGCGAGGCACGCGTCCACCGGCAGGTAGCCGATGCCCTGCAGGCGGTTGCGCCAGATCGGCTGGCCGGTGAGCAGCTTGTCGTAGTCCGGCAGCCGCGAGTCCATGACCTTGATGAAGTCGCGGATGCGCTGCGGCGCGTCGGCCGGGATGTCCTGCGCCAGGCCGCCGGGGCGGATGTAGGCGTGGTTCATCCGCAGACCGGTCAGGAACTCCAGCAGGTGCAGGACTTCCTCGCGCTCGCGGAAGCCCGCGGTCATGCCGGTGAGCGCTCCCAGCTCCATGCCGCCGGTGGCCAGGGCCACCAGGTGCGAGGAGATCCGGTTGAGCTCCATCAGCATGACGCGGATCGTCTGCGCGCGGTCGGGCACGGTGATGCCCAGGAGCTTCTCCACGGCCATGCAGTACGCGGCCTCGTTGTGCAGCGGCGCCAGGTAGTCCATGCGCGTCACGAAGGTGACGCCCTGGGTCCAGTTCCGGTACTCGCAGTTCTTCTCGATGCCGGTGTGCAGGTAGCCGATGACGCTGCGGGCCTGGGTGACGGTCTCGCCCTCCAGCTCCAGCACCAGGCGCAGCACGCCGTGCGTCGACGGGTGCTGCGGGCCCAGGTTCATGACGATGCGCTCGTCGCCCGCCGCCTCGGCCAGCACCTCGTCCCAGTCGCCGCCGGTCACCGTGTAGACGGTGCCCTCGGTCGTCTGGCGGGAAGTGGCGTCGTACGGGTCGCGCCCCTGCGCGGCGGTGTCGGACTCGCGGCCCACCGCGCTGGTGTCGGTGCCCGTGGTCACGTCGGAAAGCCGTTCGGTCATGAGTAGGACCGCCTCTGGTCTGGCGGGGGGATCTCCGCGCCCTTGTACTCGACGGGGATGCCGCCCAGCGGGTAGTCCTTCCGCTGCGGGTGGCCGTCCCAGTCGTCCGGCATGAGGATCCGGGTCAGCCCCGGGTGGCCGTCGTAGACGATGCCGAACATGTCCCAGGCTTCCCGCTCCTGCCAGTCCGCCGTGGGGTAGACCGACACGACGCTGGGGATGTGGGCGTCGTCCACGTCGACCGCGACCTCCAGCCGGATGCGCCGGCGGTAGGTCATCGACGTCAGGTGGTACACCGAGTGCAGCCGCTGCGGGGCGTCCGGCCCGTAGTCCACCCCGGACACCGAGCTGCACAGCTCGAAGCGCAGCGCCGGGTCGTCGCGCAGGATCCGCGCCACCTCGACCAGGTTCTCCCGGCGCAGGTAGAACGTGATCTCGCCGCGGTCCACGGTGATCTGCTGGATGGTGTCGGCGGGCAGGCCCTTTTCGTGGATCGCGCCGATCAGCTCGTCGGCGACCTCGTCGAACCAGCCGCCGAACGGCCGCTCGCTGGGCGCGGCGACGTGGGCGGGCAGCCGCAGGCCGCCGAAGCCCGACGTGTCACCGGAACCGGCGACGCCGAACATGCCCTTGCGGGCCTTGCCCGCGACGATGGGCGCCTTCGGCGCGGCGCCGTTGGTCGCCTCCAAGCCCTCGACGGCGCGCTGCGCGCTGGAGTGCTCGTCCCCTGGCTGCGTCATCTCACTCACTTCTTCGCAAAGCGCTGGGACGACGGGATCAGCTCCGTGCGCTTGCCCTGCTCGGCCAGCAGCGCGGCCCGGTTCTGCCCCAGCGGCTCGTCCATGATCTTCGCGTGGATCTTGAGGATCGCGTCGATCAGCATCTCCGGCCGCGGCGGGCAGCCCGGCAGGTACATGTCGACCGGCACGACGTGGTCCACGCCCTGCACGACCGCGTAGTTGTTGAACATGCCGCCGCTGGACGCGCACACGCCCATCGCCAGCACCCACCGCGGTTCGGGCATCTGGTCGTAGATCTGGCGCAGCACCGGGGCCATCTTGTTGGTCACCCGGCCCGCGACGATCATCAGGTCGGCCTGGCGCGGCGAGGCGCGGAAGACCTCCATGCCGAACCGCGCGAGGTCGTAGCGCGGGCCGCCGGTGGTCATCATCTCGATGGCGCAGCAGGCGAGGCCGAACGTGGCGGGCCAGAGCGAGGACTTGCGGGTCCAGTTGACCAGCTTCTCCACGCTGGCGAGCAGGATGCCGTTCGGGAGCTTCTCTTCGAGGCCCACGGGTCTTCCCCCTCAGTTCCAGTCGAGGCCGCCGCGCCGCCACACGTAGGCGTACGCGAAGCCGACCGTCGCGACGAACAGTGCGATCTCCACCAGGCCGAACAGGCCGAGCCGGTCCGCGGAGACCGCGAAGGGGTAGAGGAACACCATTTCGATGTCGAACAGGATGAACAGCATCGCCGTGAGGTAGTAGGCGACCGGCATGCGGCCACCGCCGACCACGGGCTGGGGTGACGGTTCGATGCCGCACTCGTAGGCGTCGAGCTTCGCCTTGTTGTAGCGGCGGGGCCCGATGTAGGGGGCGGCCGTCACGGAGAACAGGGCGAAGGCCGCGGCGAGGGCGAACATCAATACGAGGGGGAGGTAAGGGTCCAGCACTCTCCGTCGTCCTTTCCTCGCGTCGTCGCGGTGGTGGTGGCACCGCTGACAGTTGCGCACCCTAAGGGTGTTCTTGCGGCCTCCGGAGGTTAGGCGCGCCTAACTTTCCGCAGGTCGCTTGTGAAACAGTTCACAAGGCATCTCAGCCGGTTGTGAACTGATTCACAAGACCTGAGGGTCAGTGTAGAACGTCACACAGAGGCGTGAACCGCACCCCCTTTACACGCTCTGACCTGGTCTTACACGGTGCAGATCAACAGCTTTGGCGGCGTGGAGTGAACGGGAGCACACCCAAAACGAAACAGCGCCGACCCGGAGGTCGGCGCTGCGTCGGCCAGCGGGGGCTGATTAGGCCGTTGGGGTGAGTTTCGTGGCGGCCGTGATGAGACGGTCGAAGGAGTCGCCGTCCTTGGGGTCGTAAAGGCCCGCGAGCAGCTTCAGGACCAGTTTCATCAGCGTTTTCCGAGGTAGGCCGTACTTGGTCGCCGTGCGCATGACCGTCGGGTTGCCGATGAGCTTCGAGAAGACGTTGCCCAGGCGGTAGTAGCTGCCCAGCGCCTGCTCGATGCGGACGGGGTAGCCGTGAAGTGCGCGTTCCCGGCTGTAGCCGGTGCGGGCGAGGCCCTGGACGACCGACTCGGCCGCGATCCGGGCCGACTCCATGGCGTAACCGATGCCCTCGCCGTTGAACGGGTTCACCATGCCACCGGCGTCACCCACCAGGAGCAGCCCGTCGCGGTAGTGCGGCTTGCGGTTCAGGCCCATCGGCAGCGCCGCGCCGCCGATGCGGCTGGTCGCGTTCTCCTCGCGGAAGCCCCACTCCTCCGGCGTCCCGTCGAGCCAGGAGCGCAGCAGCGCGCGGTAGTCCGTGGTCCCGTAGGCCTTGGAGGTGCTGAGGATGCCCAGGCCGACGTTCACCGTGCCGTCGCCCATGCCGAAGATCCAGCCGTAGCCGGGGAGCAGGACGTCGTTCTGGCGGTCCCACAGCTCCAGGTGCGACTCCAGGTAGTCGTCCTTCGTGCGGGGGCTGGCGTAGTAGCGGCGGACGGCCACGCCCATCGGCTTGGCGTCGTCCTTCTGGATGCCGACGCTGAGCGCCAGGCGCGCGGAGACGCCGTCGCAGCCCAGGACGATCGGGGCGCGGTAGGTGACCGGCCGCTTGTCCGGGCCGGTCTTGGCCTCGACGCCGACGACGCGGCCGTTCTCCACGACGGCGCCGGTGACCGTGGTCTGCTCGTGGAGGCGGGCGCCGGCCTGTTGCGCGGTCTTGGCGAGCATCTCGTCGAAGTCCTGGCGGGGGCGGACCACGCCGTAGGGCGGGAAGGTCGCCAGGTCCGGCCAGTCCAGTTCGAGCGTGACCCCGCCGCCGACGACCCGCAGGCCGCGGTTGTGCAACCAGCCGGCCTCCTCGCGGGTGTCGACGCCGAGGTCGATCAGCTGCTTCACGCCCCGCGGGGTGAGCCCGTCGCCGCACACCTTCTCGCGGGGGAACGTGCTCTTCTCCAACAGCAGCACGTCCAGGCCCGCGCGGGCCAGGTAGGTCGCGGCCGTGGACCCCGCGGGTCCCGCGCCGACCACGATCACCTCGGCGTCCTCGCCTGCCCTGCGGCGGCTGGGAGTCGTCATCCCCGCTCCTTGTGCGTCAGTTCACAAAGTCCCGGGGTCGAGTCTACTTATGCCTTCCTGAGGCCTTCTCAGTCCTGTTGCCCGTGCTCAGTCCTGGTGCTCGGTCCTGCCGGCCGGTGCTCAGTCCTGTTGCACGAGGCTGAGCCCGGGGAACGGCCCGCCCGGGTACTGCTGGAGCCGCCCGCCGACCTCCAGCGACCCGAGGTCGATCGCGGCCCACCCGGCGGACTCGACCAGTTCGGCGACCACCTTCGTGGCCTCAGGGTGGTCGCCGGACAGGAAGATGACCGTGCGGGCGTCCCGTTCGAGCCGCTCGGGGCTGAGCGTGTTGAACCCCTTGACCAGCCGCGCGCCCGGGACCTTCTCGGCGACGATCGCGCTGGAGGGCCGGTCGCCGATGTCGGCAAAGACGAAGCCGGGGAGGATCGGGTTGCTCGTGTCGACCACGATCTTGCCGGCCCAGTCGCGCCCCGCGGTCACGGCGTCCAGGGCGACCCAGGGCACGGCGAGGAACGTGACGTCCCGCCCTTCGACCGCCTCGTCCAGGGTGCCCTTGGCGACGCCGTCGAGGTCGGGCAGCGTCTCGGGCCCGCGGCTGTTGGCGATCACCAAGTCGTGCCCGGCGCGGGCCAGCTTCTTCGCGACCGACGCACCGATGTTCCCCGCGCCGACGACCCCGACCTTCACTCGCCCTCCAGTGTCTGCGCGGGCTTGGCAGCTTCCGCCGGCTTGGTGGCTTCCGCGGGCTCGCCGCTCTCCGCCGGCTTGGTGGCCCGGTGCAACGCGACCATGCCGAAGGTGAGGTTCATCCAGGCCACGTCCTCCCACCCGGCCTTGGCGACGATCTCCGCGAGCGCCCGCTGTTCCGGCCAGGTCCGCATGGACTCGGCGAGGTACTGGTACGCCTCGGGGTTCGAGGAGACGAACCGGCCGATGAACGGGAGGATCTTGAGCAGGTAACGCATGTAGACGAACCGGAAGGGCCGGAACGTCGGCGTGGAGACCTCGCAGACCACCAGCCGGCCGCCCGGTTTGACCACGCGGGCCATCTCGCGGAGCGCGGCTTCGGTGTCGTTGAAGTTGCGGAGCCCGAAGGAGACCGTGACGGCGTCGAAGGCGTTGTCCGCGAAGGGCAGCCGGAGCGCGTCGGCGGCGACCTTGGGCACGTCCCGGTGCCGCCCGCCGAGCAACATGCCGATCGAGAAGTCGGCCGCGACGCACCACGCGCCGGACGCCGCGTACTCGACGGTGGACACGGCCGTCCCGGCCGCGAGGTCGAGCACCTTCTCCCCGGCCCGAGCGTCGAGAACCCGCCGACTCCACTCCCGCCAGCGCCGGTCGAACCCCAGGGTCATGACGGAGTTCGTGCGGTCGTAGCCCTTGGCCACGCCGTCGAACATCTCGGCAACCTCGCGGGGGTTCTTGTCCAAACCTGCACGCGACATGACCGCAGCCTAGGCGACACCCCCTGAGACCGAAATCCCGCACACCCCCAGGCGGCCTGACCTGCGCGAACGACCATTACTCATGCGGGCGGAGGTCGTCCAGGTTTACTGCGGACGCAATGTTCACCCGATGTCGCGAATTGATCGCAATTCGGGCACCTTCAGGCTTCGCCGAACGTTGCCGTAAAGAAGAGGAGGCGGCACGGCGCAAGGCAAACGCACCCGCACGACACCCAAGCACGCGACCGAACATCCCACGCACCCCCAACAGCCCACCCACCCAACAGCCCACACCCCGCCCGCCGCCAGCAACAGCCGCCCACCCCAGCACCGCCCACCCCAGCACCGCCCAACCCGCCTGCGCCCAACCCGCCTGCGCCCAACCCGCCCGACGCGAGCCGCCCGTGCCCAACTCCCCCTTCACGCGCCGCCCATCCGAGACACCGCCCCGCCCCACATGCCGCCACGCTCGGCGCAGGTAGAGGGCGAGCACGCGGCCCGTGAGCTCATACAGGAGCGCGGGATGCAGGCCAGGAACGGACCAGGTATGGGCTCAGGGTGTGCCGGCCGGAGGGGTGTGGACGCGGAGCGGGGATGTGGTGCCGGTGGAGGCAGCGGGCGTGGGGTGCCGAGTGGGAGGCGGGCTCCGGGCTCCGGAAGGCGGTGGAGGGGGCCGTGGCGACGGGCGCGGGGTGGGTGCCCGGCGGGCGGCGTCAGTGCGGGGGCGGCGTCAGTGCTGGGCGGGCGGCGTCGGTGCGCGGGGAGGCCGCGTCAGTGCGGGGCGGGCGGCGTCGGTGCGGGGCGTGGGGCGTGAGTGCGGGGCGTGGGTGCCTTGGACGGGGTGGCCGGCGCTGGTCAGGTGGCTTGTAGGGCGGTGAGCATGCCGGTTATGGCTGTTTGCCACGGGTATTGTTCGGCTCTTGCTCGGGCGGCTTCTCGGCGTTGCTGTTCTGGGTTGTCCAGGAGGGAGTTCACCGCGCCTGCGAAGGCTGTGGCGTGGTCTGGGACTGCGGCTCCGCAGCCTGGTTGCACGATCTCGCGCAAGGCCGACGACGCCGACACGACCACCGGCGTGCCCGAGGCCAGGGCCTCCAGGGCCGCCAGGCCGAAAGTCTCGTGGGGGCCCGGGGCCAGGGAGACGTCGGCCGTCGCCAGGAGGGTGGCTACCTCGGTTCGCTGGTTCACGAACCCCAGAAAAGTGACCGGTAGGCCGGACGCGCGGCGTTCCAGGGCCTCCCTGCGGGGGCCGTCGCCGGCGATCACCAAGCGGATGTTGTGGCCCGACTCGTGCAGGGCTGCCGCCGTGTCGACGCTGCGTTCCACGTGCTTCTCCGGCGACAGCCGGCCGCAGTGGATCAACAGAGCATCGGCACCTTGGGCCAGGGTCCGCTTGAGGGACCGGTCGTGGCGGGTCGGGGTGAAGGTGTGCAGGTCCACGCCCAGAGGGACGCGGGTGACGTTGGTGGCGCCGATCCGGTCGAATTCCTGCCTTGCGAAGTCCGTCGTGCAGACGACCGTGTCGTAGGACGCCGCCATGCGCGCATTCGCCCAGTCCGCGCCGGACCTGGCCAGCGCCGGGGGTAGGAGGAACTGTTCGAGCAGGCGGTCCAGGCGTTCGTGGGAGATCACGACGTTCGGGACACCGTTCGCCCGCGCCCACTTGCCCATGCCGCGCAGGGTCAGGCGGTCCGACACCTCCAGGCGGTCCGGGCGCAGGTGGTCCAGCAACGTCCGCACGCGCCACGGGTCCACCGCCCGGTACCCGCCGGTGCCGGGCAGCCTCGGCGCGGGGAGCGTGATGCGGCGGACGTTGTTCGACAGGTGCTCGTCGGCGTGCGCCGCCCCCGGCACGACCAGGGTCACCTCGTGGCCCGCCCCCGCGTACCCCGCCCCCAGGTGGTGCAACGCGGTGCGCAGGCCGCCCGACCGGGGACCGTAGAAGTTGGCCAGCTGCACGATCCTCATGCCGCTTGCCGCTCCGGCGTCCCGAGGACGGCGTGGTAGTGGCCCACCAGTTCGGCGCACACCGCGGACCACGTCCGGCCCCGCACCCAGCGTCGCGCGGCGTGGCCGTAACGCTTGCGCCGCAACGGGTCCAGCAGGGCGGTCACGGCGTCGCGCAGGTCGTCGTCGGTGGTGAACAGGTAGCCGGTGTCGGGTTGGACCAGGTCGCGCGGGCCGCCCGCGTCCGGGGCGATCACGGGCACACCGCTGGCCAACGCCTCCTGCACGGCCTGGCAGAACGTCTCGTGCGGCCCGGTGTGCACGAACACGTCCAGCGACGCGTAGGCCTGCGCCAGTGCGACACCGGAGCGGAAGCCGAGGAAAGCCGCGTCGGGCAGGTCGCGCTGAAGGGCCGCTTCCTCGGGGCCTTCGCCCACGACGACCAAGCGGATGCCGGGGACGTCACGCAAGGCGCGCAGGCGGTCGACCTGCTTCTCGGGGGACAACCGGCCGACATAGCCGACCAGGACTTCACCGTTGGGCGCGAGCGAACGGCGCAGGGCGTCGTCACGGCGGTGCGGTGCGAACAGGTCCACGTCCACTCCCCTGCCCCACCGGTGGACGCGCGGAACCCCGTGCTCGCGCAACGCGTCCACGGCCCACGTCGACGGCGCGAGGGTGCGGTCCGCCTGGGCGTGCAGGCGGCGGGTCCAGCGCCACGCGGCGCGGGCGGTCAGGCCGAGGCCGTAGTGGCCGGCGAACCCGGCGACGTCGGTCTGGTAGACCGCGACCGTCGGCAGGCCGAGCCGGCGGGCGGCGGACAGGCCCCGCGCGCCCAGGACGAACGGGCTGGCGAGGTGGACGACGTCGGGGCGGAAGTCGGCGAGCGCGGTGAGGACCTTGCGGGTCGGGACGCCGACGGGCAGGGAGCTGAACCGGGGCAGGTCGACGGCGGGCACCCGGACGACCGGGGTGCCGTGGTGGTGGTCCGCGCCCGCGCCGGGTGCGACCACGAGGGTCTGGTGGCCGTGCGCACGCAGGTGCTCCAGCACCCGCAGGACGGAGTTGGTCACCCCGTTCACCTGCGGGAGGAAGCTCTCGGTGACGATCGCTACACGCACGCCGATCACCTTGAGCCGCGAAGGACACGGTGGCGTGACGGATCGGGGAACGAAGGTCGAAATCCTCGCGTCGCGGTTGACGTTGACCGAAGGATCGTCATCGCTTCACCTGGAGGTCGTGTCGCGGACACCAGGGGCGGTGACACTAGGTCGGCATGACCGTCTTGTCGTCCCGACCCGCGCAGCCCGTCGATCCCGGACTGGTGTCGATCGCGCTGGAGATAGCGGGGCGCCTGGCGAACGACGCGTCGGACGTCATCATGGCGACGGCCGGCCGGGGCGCGCGGCCCGACGAGGACGCGTCGCCGTTCGACTGGGTGACCGACACGGACCGCACGCTGGAGCGGCACACGCGGCGCGTGCTGACGACGGAGTTCCCGGACATCCCGGTGTTCTGCGAGGACACCGACGAGGACGTGGCGTCGGACGCCGAGTTCCGCTGGGTGGTGGACCCGGTGGACGGGACGGCGAACTACGTGGCGGGTGTGCCGTGGTGCGCGTACAGCCTGGCGCTGGTGGACCGGTGGGGGCCGGTCGTGGGCGTGGTCGCGGACCCGTACCGGGCGCAGATCTACGCCGCCGCGCGGGGTCGGGGGATGCGGGCGAACGGGACGCCGGTGCGGCTGGGTGAGCAGGCGGTCAGTTCGATCGTGTGCACGGAGATGACGCGGACCGGGCCGTGGCCGGGGATGGGCGAGTTCATCTCGCGGGCGGCGGTGTCGGGGACCGGGGTGCGGGTGCTGGGGTCGAAGGCGCTGGCGGTGGCGCAGGTGGCGCTGGGGCACGCGGCGGCGGCTGTGCTGCACAGCTACCACGAGTGGGACGTGGCGGGGGCGGTGGCGCTGGCGGTCGAGTCGGGCGCGGCCGTGCTGGACCGGCGTGGCGAGGACGACCCGTTGCCGGTGGACGGGCTGCTGGTGGCGATGCCGGAGGTGGCCGAGGAGGTGCTCGGCTGGTGGCAGTCGTCGATGACCCGATAGTGTGATCAACTTCTGCCCGGCGCGGCGGTAGCATGAACTCGCCGGTTCCAGTAGGAGCCGGAAGTGGACCCGGTTCACCGTCCGGACGGTCGGTTGCCGGGTCTCGCGCTGTTCAGGGCCTCACGCGTCGAAGTCGACCGTCACCGCCGGGGTCACCGGCACGGACTGGCACGTCAGCACGAAGCCCGCCTCGACCTCCGCCGGATCCAACGCGTAGTTGCGCCGCATCTCGACCTCGCCCGACACGACCAGCGCCCGGCACGTGCCGCACACCCCGCCCTTGCACGCGAACGGCAAGTCGGACCGCACCCGTTGGGCCGCATCCAAAATGGGCGTGTCCGGGGGCAGCGGGACCGTCGTCGTCCGCCCGTCCAGGATCACCGTGCCCTCGCCGACCGACGACAGCACCTGCTCGGCACGTCGGGGCGGCGGCGGGGGTTCGTCCACGTAGAACAGTTCGTGGTGGACCGACGCGCCCGGAACGCCCAGGGACGACAGCACTTCCTCCGCGTCGCGGACCATCCCGTACGGGCCGCAGAGCCACCACTGGTCGATGGACGACATCGGCACCACCGACGCGAACAACGCCCGCAGCTTCTCCGCGTCCAACCGGCCCGTGAACAGCTCCACGTCGCGCGGTTCGCGGGACAGCACGTGGATCAGTTGGAACCTGGACGGGTAGCGGTCCTTCAGGTCGGCCAGGTCCTCCGCGAACATCACCGTGTCGGTCCGGCGGTTGCCATAGAGCAGGGTCACGCGCTCACCCGCGGCCAAAGCCGTCGAGGCGATCGAAAGCGCGGGGGTGATGCCCGAGCCGGCCACCACCAAGCCGTGGTGGGTCCCGCCGGCCGGGGTGAAGTTGCCCGCCGGGGGCAGGACTTCCACCACGTCGCCCGGTGTCAGCCGGTCCACCAGCCACGTCGAGAACAGTCCCGTGTCCACGCGCCGCACGCCGATCCGCAACGGGGCGCCGACCGGCGCGCAGATCGAGTACGACCGGCGTTCGTCGCCCTGGCGCAGGGTCAGGTACTGGCCGGCGCGGAAGTCGAAGGTGGAACGCAGCTCCGCAGGCACGTCGAACGTGATCGCGACCGCGTCCTCGCACAGGCGATCCACGGACGCCACGGTCAGCTTGTGGAACACCGGCCGGGCCATCTAGATCTCCTTGATGTGCTCGAAGGGCTCGGCGCAGTCCAGGCAGCGCCGCAGCGCCTTGCACGCCGTGGACCCGAACCGGGAAAGCTCCTCGGTGCGGGGCGACCCGCAGCGCGGGCACGCCACCCGCGCGGACGGCGGGGTGAGGGTCAGCGGGACCGGGCCGACGGCGCGCGGGCCGACGCGGGCCGGGGGTGCGATGCCCGCCTCGGCGAGCTTGCGCCGGCCCTCCTCGCTGATCCAGTCCGTGGTCCAGGCCGGGGACAGCGACGTCCGGACCTCGACCTCGGCGTAGCCGGCCGCGCGCAGGGACCGCTTGAGGTCGGCCCCCATCTCCTCGACCGCCGGGCACCCGGAGTAGGTGGGCGTGATGGTCACCAGGACCCGCCCGTCCTCCTCCACGACCTCGCGCAGCACGCCCAGGTCTGCCAGCGTGAGCACGGGCAGCTCCGGGTCCCGGACCGCCGACGCCACGGCCAGCGCGGTCACCACGTCGCCCCCGGCAGGGACCGGTGCAGGTGCTGCATCTCGGCGAGCAGGTAGCCCATGGCCTCGGTGTGGACGCCGTCGCGCCCGGCGCGCCCGTTGACCCGCGCGGCGGGCACGGACGTGGGCCGCTTCAGGCCGGCCGCCGCGAGCACCGTGTCGATCACCGAGTCGAACTCGGCCCGGTACGCGGCCGGGTCGAGCCCAAGCCGCTGCTCCACGGGGTGCGCCGCGAACAGTTCCTCCACGAACGGCCAGACCCGCTCCAGACCGGCCTGCATGCGCCGGTGCGACTCGTCGGTCCCGTCGCCCAGCCGCACGACCCACTGGGCCGCGTGGTCGCGGTGGTAGGCCAGTTCCTTCAACCCCTTCGCGGCCACGGCGGCCACCACGGGGTCGGCGAAGCCCAGCAGGGCCGAGTACTGCGCGATCTTCCACGTCGAGAACACCAGCAGCCGCGCCATCGTGGTGGCGAAGTCGCCGCCCGCGAACGGTCCGCACTCGATCTCGGCGAGGTGGACGTTGCGGAAGTCCCGCTCGTCGCGCAGGTACGCCAGCGCGTCCTCGTCCCGCCCGAGCCCCTCGACCTCGCCCGCGCGGGTCAGCAGCAGCCGGGCCTGGCCGAGCAGGTCGAGGGCGATGTTGGCCAGCGCCACGTCCTCTTCCAGCTCGGGCGCGCGCGAGCACCACTCCGCCAGCCGCTGCGACAGCACCAGGGCGTCGTCGCCGAGCATCAGGCAGTACGCGAACAGGTCCGCGCGGTCCACGTCCGCCGGCACCGCCCGGTCGACGCCGGGCAGGGCCTCGGAGAACCCGGTGCCGAACGCCCAGTGCGTGTCCTCGTGGTCGATCAGGGACTCATAAGCGTTGTCGAAACTCATCTTGGCCACCAGCGCTCAGGACGGCGTTGTCGCTGTGTTTCGCGGGACACCCGCACCCGGGTCATAGGTGCGGCACGTCCTCGGGGATCGCGTAGAACGTCGGGTGCCGGTACACCTTGTCGCCGCTGGGCGCGAAGAACGGGTCCTTCTCGTCCGGCGAGGACGCCGTGATGGCGGCGGCGGGCACCACCCAGATCGACACGCCTTCGTTGCGGCGCGTGTAGACGTCACGGGCGTTGCGCAGCGCCATCTCCGCGTCCGGCGCGTGCAGGGACCCCACGTGCACGTGGTTGAGCCCGCGCTTGCCCCGCACGAACACCTCCCACAGCGGCCACGACGAACTCATGCCACACCCTCCTGACGTGCGTGACGGGCAGCGTGGGCCGCGGCGGCGGCACGCACCCATTCCCCGTCTTCGTGCGCCTTGCGCCGGTGCGCGACCCGCTGCGCGTTGGCGGGCCCGTTGCCGCCGACGACCTGCCAGAACTCGTCCCAGTCGGGCTGGCCGAAGTCGTAGTGCCCCCGCTCGGGGTTCCACTTCAGCGCCGGGTCGGGCAGGGTCACGCCGAGCTTCTCCGCCTGCGGCACGGTCATGTCCACGAACTTCTGCCGCAGCTCGTCGTTGGTGTTGCGCTTGATGCGCCACTTCATCGACTGCTCGGTGTTGGCGCTCTCGGAGTCCGGCGGGCCGAACATCATCAGCGACGGCCACCAGAACCGGTCCACCGACTCCTGCACCATGGCGCGCTGGGCGTCCGTGCCGCTCATCATGGTCATCAGCAGCTCGTAGCCCTGCCGCTGGTGGAAGGACTCCTCCTTGCAGATGCGGATCATGGCGCGCGCGTACGGGCCGTAGGAGGTGCGGCACAGCGGCACCTGGTTGCAGATGGCCGCGCCGTCCACGAGCCAGCCGATGGTGCCGACGTCGGCGTAGGACAGCGTGGGGTAGTTGAAGATCGACGAGTACTTCTGGCGGCCGTTGACCAGGTTCTCGGTCAGCTCGCCGCGGTCGGCGCCGAGCGTCTCGGTGGCCGCGTAGAGGTAGAGCCCGTGGCCCGCTTCGTCCTGGACCTTGGCCAGCAGGATCGCCTTGCGGCGCAGCGAGGGCGCGCGGCTGATCCAGTTGCCCTCCGGCTGCATGCCGATGATCTCGGAGTGCGCGTGCTGCGCGATCTGCCGGATCAGGGTCTTGCGGTAGCCGTCGGGCATCCAGTCCCGCGGCTCGACGCGCTGCTCACCGCTGACGGCGCGCTCGAACTCCGCCTCCAGGTCCATGCGGCCGATGTTACACCTGGAGTCGGTTTTCGGGAACAAGTGTCACAAGCGGCGGCGCACCCACCAGCGCAGCGGCAGCAGCACGGCCCACACGCCGAGCAGGAACGTCGTGATGGGCAGGATCGCCAGGGTCCAGGTGCGCTCCGCCACGCGCGCGATCTCCGGGTCCGCGGTGTCGTACTCGATGCGCACGAGCTGGCCCGGCTCCAGGCCGTCCGGGTACAGGACGCCCTGCGAGGGGCTGTAGACCTTCCCGTCCGGGGTCGCGAACCGCACCACCGTGCGCTGGAACGAGACCGACACCACCTCGGCGGTCGCCTTGCCCATGCGGTTCTCGATGGCCAGGTCGTCGCGCACGCACGCGGCGAGCAGGGTCACGCCGATCAGCGTCACGACGCCGCCCAGCACCAGCAGTGCCCGGCCCACCAGCCGCTTCGCCTTCCGCCGACGACCGGTCAGCACTGCGTTGTCCACCACAACTGAGGAGTCTAGGGCTGGGCGGACGCGGAATCTCAGCGATGAGTCCATACCCTCGACGCCGTGACCACAGCTCCCGCCTCCCGGACCCGTCAGCGGTTGCGCGTGCACACCAGGCGCGTCCCGGCCGGTGGCCTGCTGGGCAGGCTGCCCGCGCCGACCGGCGCCCTGGCCTGGGTGCGGGACGGATCAGGCCTGGTCGGGTGGGGTGAGGCGGCGCGCGTTGAGGTGTCCGGGCCGGACCGGTTCGCCGCCGCCGACGCCTGGTGGCGCGACTTCACCGCGGCCCTGGACGTCGAGGACGAGGTGGGCGTGCCCGGTTCGGGGCCGGTCGCGTTCGTGAGCATGGCGTTCGCCGACCGGCCGGGGCACTCCGTGCTGGTCGTGCCGGAGGTCGTGGTCGGGCGGCGCGGCGGTGAGACGTGGCTCACCACGGTCGGCGAGAGCGAGCCGCACCCCGTGCAGCCGGTCACCCGGCCCTCGACCGTCCGCTACGCCGACGGCGAGCTGTCGGTCACCGCGTACCGGGAGGCGGTGCGCGCGGCCGTGGCCCGGATGCGGGCCGGCGAGCTGGACAAGGTCGTCCTCGCGCACGACCTGCTGGCCGTGGCCGACGCGCCGATCGACCACCGGTTCGTGCTGCGCGGCCTGGCCCGCCGCTACCCCGAGTGCTGGGTGTACGCGGTGGACGGCCTGGTCGGGGCCACGCCCGAGCTGCTGCTGCGCCGGTCCGGCCAGGTGGTCGACTCGCGGGTGCTGGCCGGCACCACGTGGCCGCACGACGGCATGTCCGACGACGAGCTGGCAGCCGCGCTGTTGTCGTCGGGCAAGAACCGCGAGGAGCACGAGTACGCGGTGGCCTCGCTGGCCGACACGCTGCGGCCGTTCTGCGCCACCATGTCCGTCGAGGGTCCCTCGGTGCTGCGCCTGCCGAACGTGTCGCACCTGTCCAGCGACGTCATCGGCACCCTCAACGACTCCCCGTCGCTGCTGCGGCTCGGTGAGGCCCTGCACCCCACGGCGGCCGTCGGCGGCACGCCCCGGGCCGACGCGATCGCCGTCATCGAGGAGCTGGAGGGCATGGACCGGGGCCGCTACTCCGGTCCCGTGGGCTGGATCGACGGCAACGGCGACGGCGAGCTGGGCATCGCGCTGCGCTGCGCCCAGGTCGAGGGCCGCACCGCGCGCCTGTTCGCCGGCTGCGGGCTGGTCGCCGAGTCCGACCCGGACTCCGAGGTCCGCGAGGCGCACGCCAAGATGCTGCCCTTCCGCGAAGCACTCGAAGGCATGTGACGGAGGTCACCGGGACGCCGGAGGGGCCTGCGGTCAACCGGTGTGTGACCACAGCACTGGAGAAACCGCCGGACCTGCGCGGGCCCGACGTGACCGCCGTGTTCGCGGAGCTGTTCGACGCCCACTCGCGGCAGCTGCGCGGCTACCTCGCGGGCCGCGTCGGCGAGTCCGCGGCCGACGACCTGGTGGCCGAGACGTTCCTGGTGGCGTTGCGCCGCCGGCACACCTACGACCCGGCCAAGGCCCCGGTCAAGGGCTGGCTGTACGGGATCGCGACCAACCTGGTGCGCGAGCACGTCCGCCGCGAGGTGCGCGGCCACCGCGCCGGCCTGCGCGCGGTCGGCCGGCCCGAACCCGACCACGGCGCGTTCGTCGCCGACCGCGTGGACGCCGAACGCGCCTCCAAGGCCGTCGCCGCCGCGCTCGACGACCTGCGCGACGAGGACCGGGACGCGCTGCTGCTGACCTCCTGGGCCGGCCTCACGCCGGCCGAGGTCGCCGCCGCCCTCGGGGAGCCGGCCAGCACGGTCCGCTCCCGCCTGCACCGCGTCCGCGCCCGCCTCCAAGCCCTGCTGACCGAGAAGGACCGCTGATGAGCGACCTCGACGACGTCCTCGACCAGATCAACCACCGGGCCCGCCACTCGACCGGCGCGCTGGACGACGTCCGCGCCCGCGTCCTGGCCGCCGCCGCCGAGGAGGAGCCGCGCCGCGCGGGCAGGTTCACCGTCCTCACAGGCGCGCGGACCGGCGCCTCCCGCCGGGTCCGCTGGGCCGTGCCGGTCGCCGCCGCTGCCGCCGCCGTCCTGGTCGCGGGCATCGCGCTGAACCGCCAGGCACCCCCCACGACCACCGACAGCGCCCTGACCGTGGCCACGTCCTCGGCTCCCGCCGTGCAGCTGCTGTCCGCGCAGGAGGTCCTGAACAACGCCGCCGACGCCATCAAGGCCGTCGACCCGGTGCTCGCGCCGGGCCAGTACCGGTTCATCCGCGAACACGCCTGGTACCAGCGGGGCACGCCCGGCTACACCTGGCTCAAGGAAGTCGCCTACGAGAAGTGGATCCCGCGGGACCAGTCCCAGGACTGGCTGGAGCGGCGGTCCTGGCTGCCCGGCCTGAAGTGGCTCGGCGGCTCGGTCCCGCAGTCAGAGGCGCAGGAGCCCCAGGCCACCGACACCGACACCGGCGAGCGGCGCGGCAAGTGCGGCAACTTCTTCCCCAACGCCCAGGACGCCAAGGCCTGCGGCGACCCGAAGGACTGGGACAACCCCGCCTTCTACGACGCCCTGCCGCGCGACCCGCAGGCGATCGTGGACTACCTGCGCGGCGCGACCGCCCACCGCGGCGCGACGCCGGCCGTGATGTTCCACTGGGGCGTGGAGATGCTGCGCACCGGCCTCATGCCCGCCGACCTGCGGGCCGGCTGGTACCGGGCGCTCGCCCTGCTGGACGGCGTGAAGGTCCACGACTCGGCGGTGACGCTGGACGGCCGCACCGGCGTCGCCATCGGCATCGAGGACGAGAAGGAGCGGCGGGACCTGATCGTGGACCCCGCCACCGGCGAGTTCATCGGCGAGCGCACGGTCGCCGGGCCCAACCCGCACTACTCGTGGATCGAGCCCGGCACGGTCACCGGCTACAGCGCCATCACCACCAAGGTCGTGGACGGCATCGGCCAGGGCTGAGCCCCAGCGGCCGACGACACCGGCCGAAGCCGAACCCCCGCACGGGAAGCGGCCCCCACCTCGCGCGAGGTGGGGGCCGCTCCGCGTCCACAGCGCGATCAGTGCACGTGCGAGTCGAGCAGCACGTGGGTCTCACGGATCTTCTGGAACGCCTTCGGCTCCGCCACCACGGCCTGCGTGGCGAACGTGGCCGCGCCCGGCGCCGCCGCCGGCTTGCCCGGCGTGAACAGCCAGGTCTGGAACAGCTCGTCCAACTGCTGCCCCGACACCGACTCGGACAGCGCGATGAACTCCTCGACCGTGCCGTTGCCGTACTTCTTCTGCTGCGTCCAGCGCTTCAGGATCGTGAAGAACGCCTCGTCGCCCACGGCCACGCGCAGCGCGTGCACGGCCAGCGCGCCACGGTCGTAGACCGCGCCGTGGAACAGGTCCGCCGCGCCCGGGTCACCGGGCAGCACCTGCCAGAAGGCGCTGTCGGCCGGGTACAGGTCGTAGATGTACTCGGCGTTCTCCTGCGCGGTGCCCTCGCCCACGTGCTCCGACCACAGGAACTCCGCGTAGCTGGCGAAGCCCTCGTTCAGCCAGATGTCCCGCCAGCGCTGCACCGACACCGAGTCGCCGAACCACTGGTGCGCCACCTCGTGCGCCACGACGTAGGTGTTCGCGCCGCGCCGGAAGAACGCCGGGTCGTAGGTCGAACGGGTCTGGTTCTCCAGCGCGAACCCGATGCCCGGCGCGACCACGCCGCCCTGCGCCTCGAACGGGTACGGGCCGAAGCTCTGCTCCAGGAACTCCGTCACCTCGGGCGTGCGCTCGACGCTGGCCTTGGCGGGCAGCTCGTTCTCGCCCAGGTTCAGCGAGTACGCGTTGACCACCGGCTGGCCGTTGGGCGCGGTCGACTGCCGCACCTCGAACTGGCCGATCGCCACGTAGGTCAGGTAGGTGGCCTGCGGCTTCAGGCTCCGCCAACGCCACCGGGTCCAGCCGTTGATCTGCTTGGCGGTGCCGTTGAACAGGCCGTTGGAGATGACCTCCACGCCGTCCGGCACGGCCACCGACACGTCGAAGGTCGCCTTGTCGGTCGGGTGGTTGTTGCTCGGGTACCACCACTGCGCGATGTCCGGCTCGTCGATCGCCAGCGCGCCGTCGGCGGTGCGCTTCCACGCCGTGTAGCCGTCCACGGCGTGGCTGGAGGGCACGTCGGAGTACGTGACGACGATGGTCACGTCGGAGCCCTTGCGGAGGCTCTGCTTCGGGTCGACGACCAGCTCGCCGCCGCTCTGGGTGAAGGAGGCGACGCGGTTGTTCACCCGGATCGAGCTGACCTTGAGCAGGAAGTCCAGGTTGAAGCGGCTCAGGTCCTGGGTGGTCCGGGCGACGATGGTCGTCGTGCCGGAGAGGTTGTCGGAGGTCGGCTGGTAATTGAGCCGGATGTCGTAGTGGGAGACGTCGTACCCGCCGTTGCCCGCATTCGGGTAGTACGGGTCGCCGATGCCCGGTGCGCCGGGTTCCGCGGCGGTCGCGGTGCCGGCGAGCAGCAGCAGTGAAGCCGCGGTGGCGGTGCCTAGCGTGAGCTTCGCTCTGAGGGACATGCCGGGAAGCTAGCTTTCCCGCAAGGCGCGCTGTACCCCCGTCCGTAGGTTCCTGGCTAATGGAAAGCGGTTGACACCGCCGCCTTGAGACGGCTGTGCAGATCGCGCAATTCGGTGCGTTTCGCCCGGATTTCCAGCACGCGCATTCCGTTCGGCGGGGTCAGCGCTCGTCTCAACTGGTCGGCCGTCTCGACGCGGGTGTGCGGGACGCCGTGCGCGGCGCACAGGAGCGCGAGATCGGTGCCGTGCGGCGTGCCGAACACCCGCTCGAACGTGGCCGCGTGCTTGGGCGCCCCCTGTTCGAGGAGGGTGAAGATGCCGCCGCCGTCGTCGTTGAGGACGACCACGGTCAGGTCGGGGCGCGGTTCACCGGGGCCGAGCAGCAGGCCGTTGGTGTCGTGCAGGAACGTCAGGTCGCCGATCAGGGCGAACGCGGGGCCGGCGGTGAGCGCGAGGCCGGCGGCGGTGGAGACGCTGCCGTCGATGCCCGCGACGCCGCGGTTGGCGTGCACCCGCACGTCCGCGCGGGGCGTGGCGACCAGGTCCACGTCGCGGACCGGGTTCGAGGAGCCCAGGAAAAGCCTGCTGCGCGGCGGGAGGGCGTCGAGCACGTCGCGGGCCACGTGCAGGCCGGTCGGCCACGGTTCGCGGGTGAGCAGGTCGTCCACGGCCGCGGCGGCGGCCTTGTCGGCGTGCCGCCAGGCGGCCAGCCACGCCGGGTCCACCTCGTGCTCGCCCAGCACCAGGTCGGTGGAGGTGTGGGTGGCGGCGAACTGCGGGTCCGGCCAGTCCGGGGCGTCGGACAGGACGTGGACGGTGGGGGTGGTGGCGAGCAGGCGCGTCACGCCCCGGGACAGGGTGGGGCGGCCGACGACGACCACGGCGTCCGGGGTCAGCTCGGCGGGCAGGTCGCCCGCGTTGAGCAGCAGGGAGCCGTGGCGCAGCGCGTCGGCGGCGGTCGCGGTGGGTTCGGCGACGACCGGCCAGCCGGCGCGTCCGGCCAGGTCGTCGAGGTCCTTGTCGGTGTCGCCGACGACCACCAGGGTGCGCGGGCCGAGGTGGTCGGCGGCGTGCACGGAGGTCGTGGTGCGCGGGTCGGTGCGGGTCCAGGGCATGTCGAACGGGCGGCCGTCCAGCGGCTCGACCCAGTCGTCGCCGGTTGGGACCAGGGGCTCCCGGAAGGGGACGTTGACGTGCACCGGGCCGGTGTCGCGGGCGGCGGCGACCGCGCGGCAGACCAGGGAGCGCCACAGGCCGTTCTGGCCGGTGCGGCGTTCGGCGACGGGGAATTGGAGGGTGGCCACGCCCAGGATGCCGTGCTGGTCGACGGTCTGGCTCGCCCCGGTGCGGTACAGCTCGACCGGGCGGTCGGCGGTGAGGGCGATGACCGGCGTCCGCGTGTGCCGCGCTTCCAGGACCGCCGGGTGGAGGTTGGCGACGGCGGTGCCGGACGTGCAGGTCACGGCGGTGACCTGGCCGCTGCCCTTGGCCAGGCCCAGGGCGAGGAAGCCGGCGCTGCGCTCGTCGATGCGGACGTGCAGGGTGATCCGGCCGTGCGCGGCGGCCTCCGCGAGGGCGATGGAGAGCGGCGCGTTGCGCGAGCCGGGGCTCAGCACGACGTGCCGGACGTCGTTGCGGATCAGCTCGTCGACGAGCACCCGGGCCTGCGCGGTGGACGGATTCACCTGCACATTGTCGCTCAGCGCTCGATCGGGTGATTCACCTTGCTGAGTCGAACAGGTGTTCGAATACTGGGATCATGACCACTGCACAGCACCGACACGCCGTTCCCGACCTTCGGCGGCCTGGGCCGCTCTCAGCTTCCGCGCGGGCATATTGTCCCCTGCGTGGCAGACCAGGACGTTTCCGAGCTGTTCGACCCGACCCGCTGGAAGCCGGTCGAAGGCTTCGACTTCACCGACATCACCTACCACCGCGCGGTGGACCAGGGCACGGTC
Source organism: Saccharothrix mutabilis subsp. mutabilis (assembly GCF_039521145.1). NCBI lineage: Bacteria > Bacillati > Actinomycetota > Actinomycetes > Pseudonocardiales > Pseudonocardiaceae > Saccharothrix > Saccharothrix mutabilis. Next base: position 16,670 of record NZ_BAAABU010000008.1, on the reverse strand, counting down.
CGCATCGCGTTCCACCGCCCCGAGGTGCGCAACGCGTTCCGGCCCCACACGGTGGACGAGCTGTACCGCGCGCTGGACCACGCCCGGATGAGCCCCGACGTGGGCTGCGTCCTGCTCACGGGCAACGGCCCGTCGCCGCGCGACGGGGGGTGGGCCTTCTGCTCGGGCGGTGACCAGCGCATCCGCGGGCGCAGCGGGTACCAGTACGCGTCGGGTGAGACGGCCGACACCGTCGACCCCGCGCGGGCCGGGCGGCTGCACATCCTGGAGTGCCAACGGCTGATCCGGTTCATGCCGAAGGTCGTGATCGCGGTCGTGCCGGGGTGGGCGGCCGGGGGCGGGCACAGCCTGCACGTGGTGTGCGACCTCACGCTGGCCAGCGAGGAGCACGCGCGGTTCAAGCAGACCGACGCCGACGTCGGCAGCTTCGACGGCGGTTACGGCTCGGCGTACCTGGCGCGCCAGGTGGGGCAGAAGTTCGCGCGCGAGATCTTCTTCCTGGGCCGGACGTACTCGGCGGCGGAAATGCACGCGATGGGCGCGGTGAACGCGGTCGTGCCGCACGCGGAACTGGAGAACACCGCGCTGCAATGGGCGAAGGAGATCAACGGCAAATCCCCGACCGCGCAGCGGATGCTGAAATACGCCTTCAACCTCATCGACGACGGCTTGGTGGGCCAGCAGTTGTTCGCCGGCGAAACCACCCGGCTCGCGTACATGACGGACGAGGCGGTGGAGGGCCGAGACGCATTCCTGGAAAAACGCGACCCGGACTGGTCCGACTACCCGTACTACTACTGACCCCGGCCACCCCATGACGACCACACACCCGCCAACCCTGACCACCCTCCACGCAGCCCTGACCCAAGCCGACCTCCCTCCGACCTCGGACGGCTCGGCGGTCTCGACCACCTCGGCGGCCTCAGACGGCTCGGGCAACTCGGCGGGCTCGGCAGGCTCGGCAGGCTCGGCAGGCACAGCCGACGCGGCGGCCCAGGCGGGCTCGGCCACCCCTGCCGACTCAGCGGGCTCGGGCAGTTCGGCCAGCGCGACGCAAGCGGCCAGCCCTGTCGACTCGGGCAGCTCGGTGAGCGCGGCGCGAGCGGCAGGCCCAGTAGACCCGCCAGACCCCGCAGGCCCTGCGGGCTCGGGCGGCTTGGTGGGCTCCGAGCGGTCTGCCGACCCGTCCCGGCCCGTCGCGGGTGGGCGGGTTGTCGTGGCGGCCGGGTTGCCCGGTGGGCGGGAGTTGGGGGCGCTGGTCGGGTGGGAGCGGGAGGCCGTGTTGGCGGTGTCCACCTCCGGCTCGACCGGATCGCCCAAGGTGGTGTTGCTGTCGGCCGCCGCGCTCATCGCGTCCGCCGAGGCGACCCACGCACGGCTCGGCGGGGCGGGCACCTGGCTGCTCGCCCTGCCCACCACCCACATCGCGGGCGTCCAGGTGCTCGTCCGCTCGGTCGTCGCCGGCACCGAACCCGGCGTCATGGACCTCGCCGCGGGCTTCCGCGCGTCCGGGTTCGCCACCGCCGCGCGCACCGTCCTCGCCACCCCCGGCCCGCACTACACCGCCCTCGTCCCGACCCAGCTCGCCCGCCTGGTCGCCACCGAAGGCCCCGGGCTGGCCGCGATCCGCGCGTTCGACGCCGTCCTCATCGGCGGCGCCGCCACGCCGCCCTCGCTGCTCCACCGGGCCCGCGAGGCCGGCGTCAACGTCGTCACCACCTACGGCATGAGCGAGACCGCCGGCGGCTGCGTCTACGACGGCCACCCGCTCGACGGCGTCAAGATCCGCCTCGACACCCGCGGCCGGGTCGAGATCGCCGGACCGACCCTCGCCCTCGGCTACCAGGGCGGCGAGCCGTTCGGCGAGTGGTTCCGGACCGGGGACCTCGGGCGGATCACCACCGGCGGCACGCTGGAGATCACCGGCCGCGCCGACGACGTGATCATCAGCGGCGGCGAGAACGTGTCGCCGCAGGAGGTCGAGCGGGTGCTCGCCGCGCAGCCCGGGGTGCACGAGGTGTGCGTCGTGGGCGTGCCCGACGACGAGTGGGGGCAAGCGGTGGTGGCCGCCGTCGTCCCCGTCGACCCCGACGACCGGCCCGACCCCGACGTCCTGCGCCAGGCGGTGCACGACGCGGTCGGGCGGTTCGCCATGCCGAAGCGGGTCGTCTTCCTCGGACAACTGCCCACCCGGGGTCCCGGCAAGGTCGATCGCGCCGCGGTCGCTCGCTCGTTCGGGTGAGTTTTTCCCACGGCCAACTTCTTGTTGGTTGACAAGTAACGCCGGCACGCGCTTGGCTCCGGTGAAGAACCGTGACGGGTGGCCCCTGAAGCGGTCCCTCCGCTCCACCTGTCCGGGCGAGGAGTGCTGCGATGACGAGGCGCCACCTGTTACCACTCGCCGTGACCGCCGTGCTGACCGCCGGCCTGACGGCAGCACCCACCGCTGCCGCCGCCGGAGCACCCACCGCTGCCGCCGCACCCAACGCCGCCGGAGCACCCACTGCCGCCGGCGCGCCCACCACGAGCGCGACCGACGCCTCCTGGCGAGCCGACCTGTCCATTGTGGACGCCGATGACAGCGGCGTCATCTCGGACGGCGGCGCCGTCCGGCTCGACCGCGCCGCGCCCACCCCGGCCAGCGCCCGCGCCGCCGTGCGCACCGGGTTCCTCCAGCTCGCCCCGCACCGGCTCGCCACCCCGGCCAACACCGTCGCCGCCGCCGTGAAGAGCACCGTGCCCGCCGGCGCGGAAGTCGCCGTGGACGTCCGCGGCGCGCTCGGCGACGACCAGTGGACCGAGTGGGTCGAGGCGCGGCCGGACGCCCCCGCCGTCCTGCCCGCCACCACCGACACCGTCCAGGTCCGGCTCGCCCTCACCGCCGAGCGCCAGACCCCCGAGGTGCGCGAGCTGACGCTCACCGCCGCCACCACGGAGTCCTTCAGCACGGAGGCGGCGGGCCTGTCCTACCGGATCTTCGCCACCCGCGAGGGCCTGGTCGGCGGCACCACCGCCAACGGCCACGTGATCAAGGAGCGCGACCACTTCGTCGCCCTGCCGTCGCGGCGCGGCCTGTCCGCCAACAACGCGGGCACCTACAGCGTCCGCGTCTGCGCGTCCAACGGCCGCTGCGAGTGGGCCCCGGTGTGGGACGTCGGCCCGTGGAACACCAAGGACGACTACTGGAACCCGCCGGCCACCCGCGAGATGTGGAAGGACCTGCCGCAGGGCAAGCCCGAGGCCCAGGCCGCCTACCAGGACGGCTACAACGGCGGGAAGGACCAGTTCGGCCGCACCGTCGCCAACCCGGCGGGCATCGACCTGGCCGACGGCACCTTCTGGGACGGCCTCAAGCTCACCGACAACGCCTGGGTCACCGTCACCTACCAGTGGACCGGCTCCGGCCCGGCGGGCTACGTGCGCACCGCGGGCGACCCGCTCAACGTCCGCAGCGGCGCCACGTCCACCGCGACCCAGGTCGGCCTGGCGGCCAACTACGCGATGGTGCGCGTCGAGTGCCAGGTGACCGGCCAGTCCGTCACCGGCTCGCAGGGCACCTCGAACATCTGGTACCGGGTCGCGGCGGGCAAGTACGTCGCCAAGGCCTACGTCTCGGGCGTGTCCGGCGCCACCACCTGCTGACCCGGCAACGGGTCCCCGAGATCCATCACGGAGGATGGGCGGCATGGCCACCCTCGCCCAGTGGATCTCGGGGACCCGTCCCCGCACCCTGCCGAACTCCATCGCGCCCGTCCTGGTGGGCGCGGGCGCGGCGCACCACGTCGACGGGTTCGACCCGACGTACTCGGTGCTCGCCCTGGTCGTCGCCGTCGCCCTCCAGATCGGCGTGAACTACGCGAACGACTACTCCGACGGCATCCGCGGCACCGACGCGAACCGGGTCGGCCCGTTCCGCCTGGTCGGCTCCGGCGTGGCGAACCCCCGGACCGTGCGGACGGCGGCGTTCGCGGCGCTGGGCGTCGCGGCCGTCGCGGGTCTGGTGCTGGTCGTGCTCAGCGGCCGGTGGTGGATGGTCGCGTTCGGCGCGGTGTGCATCGCGGCGGCGTGGTTCTACACCGGCGGGCGCAAGCCGTACGGGTACTCGGGGCTCGGCGAGCTGGCGGTGTTCGTGTTCTTCGGCCCGGCGGCCGTGCTGGGCACGCTGTACGTGCAGACCGGCGAGGTCACCGGCATCGGCATCGGCGGCGCGATCGCGATGGGCTGCTTCTCCACCGGCGTGATGATCGCGAACAGCCTGCGCGACATCCCGACCGACCTGCAGGCGGGCAAGCGGACCCTGGCGAGCACGTTGGGCGACCGGGACTCCCGCCGCCTCTACCTGGCGCTGGTGACCGTGCCGTTCCTGCTCACGCTGGCGATCGGCCTGCGGGTCCCCCTCGCCCTGCTGGGCCTGCTCGCCCTGCCCCTGGTCTTCCTCGGCGCGCGCCGGGTGGCCAAGGGCGCCAAGGGCCGCGACCTGATCCCGGTCCTCCAGACCACCGGCCTGGCGATGCTGGTCTGGGGCCTGATCACCGCCGTGACCCTGGCGCTGGACTGAGCCGCCGCCGAGCGCCTGCCGGGACTTCCCGGCCTACCAGGCGTCCTCGGTGAAGGTGCCCGGGAGTTCGTCGTCGTCGCGCGGCCGGGGCTTGGGGGGGTCCACGCGGACCTCCTCGCCCCGGCACAGCGCGGCCAGCCGGTCGCGGTCGGCTTCCAGGGCCGCGCGCACGCCGCGGTCGTGGGCCGCCTCGCCCATCAGCACCTGGCGCCAGCTCAGGTGGCCGCCGGCGACGCGGCGTTGCAGTGCCTGCAGTTCCGGTGACGCCTCGTTCGACTTGGCGAACGCCATCACGCGCCGCACGTCCTCCGCCGAGGGTTCGCGGGCCGGGTAGCGCAGCTTGGCCGCCTCCCGCATCGCCTGTTCGGCGGCGGCGACGGACCGGCCCAGCACCTCCTCGGCCGTCATCACCTCAGCGGTCCGCCACATGCTCACGGAGAACCCCTTCCCGACCGACCGATCCACGCTGCGACGCACGCCGCCCCGCCCGCGTTCCCTCGAACCCGCACATTTTCCCGGTCGACTTCTAGGCCGACCACGTCCCGGTCGAGCGGAACCGGGTCAGCGTCGCCAGGTGCGGCTCCAGGTCCAGGCCCTGCGCGGCGACCCACCCGTCGTCGTAGTAGGTGTTGGCGTACCGCTCGCCGCCGTCGCACAGCAGGGTGACCACGCTGCCGCGCAGGCGCGACGCCCGCATCTCGGCGATGAGCTGGAACGCGCCCCACAGGTTCGTGCCGGTGGACCCGCCGACGCGCCGGCCGAGGACCTCCTCGACGTGCCGGATGGTGGCGATCGACGCCGCGTCCGGCACCTTGATCATCCGGTCGATGACCTGGCCGACGAACGACGGTTCGACGCGTGGCCGGCCGATGCCCTCGATGCGCGACCCGCGCGAGCCGACCAGGGTGGGGTCGCCCGCGCACCAGGCGTCGAAGAACACCGAGTGCTCGGGGTCCACGACGGCCAGCCGGGTGTGCAGCTTCTTGTAGTGGATGTACCGGCCGACGGTGGCGCTGGTGCCGCCGGTGCCCGCGCCGACCACGACCCACTCGGGTTCGGGCGCGGCTTCCAGCGCCATCTGCTGGAAGACCGACTCGGCGATGTTGTTGTTGCCGCGCCAGTCCGTGGCCCGCTCGGCGTGGGTGAACTGGTCCATGAAGTGCCCGCCGAGTTCGGCGGCGAGCCGGCGGGACTCGTCGTAGATGGCGCCGGGTTCGTCGACGAAGTGGCACTGGCCGCCCTGCCGCTCGATCAGCGCCACCTTCTCCCCGCTGGTGGAGCGGGGCATGACGGCGATGAACGGCAGCCCGAGCAGGCGCGCGAAGTACGCCTCGGACACGGCCGTGGAGCCGGAGGACGCCTCGATCACCGGGGTGCCGCCGACGACCCAGCCGTTGCAGATGGCGTAGAGGAACAGCGACCGGGCGAGGCGGTGCTTGAGCGAGCCGGTGGGGTGGGTGGACTCGTCTTTGAGGTAGAGGTCGATGCCCCATTCGAGTGGAAGGGGGAAGTGCAGCAGGTGCGTGTCGGCGCTGCGGTTGGCGTCCGCCTCGATGATCGAGACTGCCTCGCACACCCATTCCCTGGTCCGGGAGCTACATCGGTCTACGGAAGTGGTCACGCCGGCACGATAACTTCTGCGGCGTGACCACACGTGGGAGCCGGACGCTGCGGGGCTGCCTGCTCGCGGGCGCCGTGGGCGACGCCCTGGGCGCCGCGATCGAGTTCGACCGGATCGACCGCGTGCGCGGCCGGTTCGGTCCGTCGGGTCTGACCGACTACGCGCCGGCCTACGGGCGGCTGGGCGCGATCACGGACGACACCCAGATGACGCTGTTCACCCTGGAGGGCCTGGTGCTCGCGAAGCGCCGGGGCAGCGACCCGGTGCACGAGGTGCGCGTCGCCTACGGGCGGTGGCTGCGCACCCAGGGCGGTCCGGAGGTGGCGCACGACGGGTGGCTGCTGGACGTGCCGGAGCTGCACGAGCTGCGCGCGCCGGGCACCACGTGCCTGACGGCGCTGCGGTCGGGCCGGCTGGGCACGGTCGAGTCGCCGATCAACGACTCCAAGGGCTGCGGCGCGGTGATGCGCGCGGCCCCGGTGGCGTGGTGGTCCGACGACGCGCGCGAGGTGTTCGCGCTGGCCACGGCGACGGGCGCGCTGACCCACGGCCACCCGAGCGGCTACCTGTCGGCGGGGGTGCTGGCGGTGGTGGTGCAGCGGTTGCGGCTGGGCGCGTCGCTGCCCGAGGCGGTGGACGCGGCGCGCGACGAACTGATTCGCTGGGACGGTCACGAGGAGCAGTTGGCCCTGCTGGACCTGGCCGTGGAGATGGCCGCGCGGGGCGTGCGCCCGACGCCGGAGGTGGTCGAGACGACGCTGGGCGGCGGCTGGGTCGGCGAGGAGGCCCTGGCGATCGGCCTGCTGGCCGCCCTCACGGCCCGGTCCGCGGCGGACGGGCTGCTGCTGGCGGTGAACCACTCGGGCGACAGCGACTCGACCGGCGCGATCTGCGGCAACCTGCTGGGCACGCGGGACGGGGTCGACGAGGTGCCGGAGCACTGGTTGGCGGACCTGGAACTGGCGGACGTGATCACACGGCTGGCCGACGAGGCGGGCGAGCTGTTCGAGACCTGACCCACGGGTCGCGCGGCACAGCGGATTGTCGGTGGGTGCCGGCACTTTCATGCCCGTGATCCCGCTGCTGCGCGACCCGGCGTTCCGCCGGTACTTCGTCGCCCGGACGTCCTCGCACCTCGGCGACGGCCTGATCGCCATCGCGCTGCTGTTCGGCGCGTTGCGGCTCGGGGCGTCGCCGACCGAGGTGGGGCTGGTGCTGCTGGCCGGCCGGTTGCCGGTCGTCGTGTTCACGATCGCCGGCGGGGTGGTGGGCGACCTGGTGTCGCGGCGCGCCGTCATGCTCGCCGCCGACGTGGTCCGGTGCGCGTCGCAAGGCCTGACCGCCGCTCTGCTGATCACCGGGACCGCGGCCCTGTGGCACCTGGCCGCGTTGCAGGCGGTGGCGGGCGCGGCCACGGCTTTCTTCACCCCAGCCGCCGCGGGCCTGGTCGCCGACGTGGTGCCCGCGACGCAGCGCCGGCAGGCGAACGCCCTGGTCAACGCCGCCCAGAACGCCGCGACGCTGGTCGCCCCGGTCGTCTCGGCGACGCTGGTGGCCACCATCGGCGCGGGCGCGTCCTTCGCCGTCGACGCCGCCACGTTCGCCGTCAGCGCTGTCGCGCTGGCCACGTTGAAGGTCCCGATCCAGCCGGTGTCACCTCGACCTGCGCTGCTGGACGCCGTGCGGCACGGGTGGCGCGACTTCCGCGCCCGTCCTTGGTTGCAGGCCACCACGGTGCAGGTCGCCGTGATCAACGGGGTGTGCATCTCCCCGTTCCTGGTCCTCGGCCCGATCATCGCCGATCAGCGCCTGGGTGGCCCGCTGGCGTGGGCCCTCATCGGCAACGGGTACGCCGTCGGCGCGCTGCTGGGCAGCACCGTCGCCCTGCGTTGGCGGCCACGGCACCCGCTCCGGGTGGCTGTCGCCATCCCCGTCGCCCTGGCCCCGCTGCTGGTCCTGCTCGCGGCCGGTGCACCGGTGGCAGTGCTCGTCGCCGCTGCTGTTCCCGCCGGGGTGCAGTCCGCTCTCCACGCCGTGCTCACCGACACCGCCCGGCAGGTCCACATCCCCGCCGACCTGGTCGCTCGGGCGACCGGCTTCTCCACCGTGGTCGGCTTGGCCGCCGCGCCCCTGGGCATGGCGCTGGCCGGTCCGGCGGCCGAGCGCGTCGGCGCCGGCCACGTGCTCCTCGCCGGCGCGCTGGTCGCCGTGTTGAGCGCACCGGCGGCGCTCGCCGTGCGCTCGGTGCGTCGGCTGCCGGCCGGAGCCGAGCCGGTGGTCACCACCCTCGACAACCCTTGATCTACATAGGTAGGATAAGGCCGTGGAGCCGTTGGCGCGCGTGGGTGGGGCGACGGTGGACGTGCTTGCCGTCCTCCTCGACAGCGATCGCCCGCGGTGGGGGCTGGAGATCATCAAGGTGACCGGCCGGCCGTCCGGCAGCGTCTACCCCCTGCTCGACCGGCTCGAACGGGCGGGCTGGGTTTCGTCCGAGTGGGACGACGACCCCGAGCGGCGTGGGCCGCGCCGGCGCACCTACCGGCTCACCGCCGACGGGGCGCGGGAGGCCGCCAAGGTGGTCGCCCGGCGGACTGCCAGAGCAAAAAAGACTTTGCCGAACACCGGACCGGAGGCCGCGCGATGACCCGTCTCGCCCTGCTCGTCGTGACCTGTGCCGTCGCGTTGCTGCCCCGCCACCTGCGGGACCGCTACCGCGAGCAGTGGCGCGCGGACGTGCTCGGGGCGGCGGAAGCGGGGTTGTCGCCGCTGGGGGTGGCGGTCGGCGCGCTCCGGATCGCGAACGTGCGCAAAGCCGTCCTGCCGATCGGGGTCCTGGCCATCGGTCTGCGGCTGCGGGAGAGCACGCGGTTCTCCGCGGTGCTCGCCGTCCTGGTGCTGGCCAACCTCGGCGGGATGTTCCTGCTGGTCGTCTAGGCGGTGCAGCCGGCCTAGCCCTCGGAGGACTCGCCGCGCAGCTGGGCGCGCAGCTTCTCGCGCTCGGCCCGCCGCGCCGCCTGCTTCTCCTCCAAGCCCTGCGCCACCCGCGTGCGCAGGCCCTTGAACAGGAACAGCGACAGCGGCAGCGCCACGACCACGCCCACCGCCAGGGCGACCAGCAGCGGCACGTTGAGCAGGACCAGGACCGCCGTGACCGCGGCGACCATGCCCAGCCGCGCGCAGACGTACAGCGTCACATCACGACCCAGGTGTTGCACGGTTACCCAGGCTACGCGCCGCCGTCGACGGTCGCGGTGTTGGGACGGCCCTCGAAGCGCGTGGACAGCACCACCGTGGTCCGCGTGCGCGCCACGCCGGGGATGCGGCGAAGCCGGCCCAGCGAGCGCTCCAGGTCGTCCACGGTGGCCACCCGGACCTTCACGATGAACGACTCGTCGCCCGCCACCCGGTAGCACGACTCGACCTCGACCAGCTCGCCCAGCGCGTCGGCCAGTTCGTCGTCGTCCGCGGTGTCGGTGGGGTGGATGCCGATCAGCGCCGTCACCCCCAGGCCGACCGCGCTGGGGTCCACCACGGCGTGGTAGCCGACGATGACCCCGGTGGCCTCCAGCTTGCCGACCCGCTCGTGCACGGCGGAGGCGGACAGGCCGACCTTGCGCCCCAGGTCGGCGTAGGTGGCCCGGCCGTTCTCGCGGAGGGCGGCGATGATCTGGCGATCAAGTGCGTCCACCGGGCCTAGCGTAGGGGTAGCGGCGGCGATGTCCGAACCGCCCACTTCGTCCCTTACTACCTCTTTACCATCACCCAAGCGTTCGAGTACCCGAAGGCCGGGATGCCACGATGCGTCCGGTACGTCTGATCGGCATCGGGGAGGAAGACCGTGACCGTCACGCAGGGACACCAGGGGGAACGGCTGCTCACGCCGGGTGAAGTGGCCAGTCTGTTCCGCGTCGACCCCAAGACCGTCACCCGGTGGGCGACCGCCGGCCGCATCGGCTCCATCCGCACCCCGGGCGGCCACCGCCGGTTCCGGGAGTCCGAGGTCCAGGCCCTGCTCTCGCAGTTGACCACCGAGGCGACCGAACCGGTGCGGCACTGAGTCCGTTCACCTCATGACACGGGTAACCTCGTGGCGAAGGAGGTGGCGACCATGCTCTACGTGCTCGCGCTCATCGGTGCGCTCACCATCGCCGTGCTGCTGTGGCGCGCGTTCGGGCCGGATCGGGTCGACTCCGCCCCCAGCCGCCGTGTGATCGCGCCGGACGACGACCCGGAGTTCTTGCGCAAGCTGGGCGAGCAGGCGAAGAAGAAGCGTCCGGAAGAAGAGTGACCGCACGTCGAAGAAGGGCCTCCCGGGCGGGAGGCCCTCTTCTGGTGCTCAGGTGACCTTGTTGGGGAAGTCGTCGGCCACGGTCGCGGCCAGCTCCAGCAGGGCCAGGCGGGTCTCCGGGCCGAGCTTGTCCAGCTCGATCTCCGCGCCCTCCTCCAGGTGCGCGTCGAACGGGATGCGCACCACGGCCCGGCAGCGCTGCGCGAAGTGCGCGGCGAGCTTGTCCAGGTCCACCTTGCCCGACCCCGGCCGCACCGAGTTGATCACGGCGACGGACTTGGCCACCAGGTCCCGGTAGCCGTGGGCCTCCAGCCAGTCCAGGGTCGCCGCGGAGGTCTGCGCGCCGTCCACCGAGCCCGACGACACCAGCACCAGCGAGTCGGCCTGGTCCAGCACGCCCTTCATCGCCGAGTGCATCAAGCCGGTGCCGCAGTCGGTGAGGACGATGTTGTAGAAGAGTTCGAGCAGCGCGACCGTGCGCAGGTAGTCCTGGTCGCTGAACGCCTCCGACACGGCCGGGTCCTGCTCGGAGGCGAGGATCTCCAACCGGCTGGGCGACTGCGAGGTGTACGCGCGGACGTCGCTGTACTTGGTGACGCGGGCCGCGTCGCGCAGGAGGTGCCGCACGGTCGCGGTGGTCTCGCGGGGCACCTTCAGGGCGAGCGTGCCGCGGTCGGGGTTGGCGTCCACGGCGATCACCCGGTCACCGCGCAGCGACGAGAACGTCGAGCCGAGCGTGGTGGTCGTGGTGGTCTTGCCGACGCCGCCCTTGAGGCTCAGCATCGCGATCTTGTAGCACCCGCGCAGCGGCTGGTTGATCCGCGCGATCAGCTCGCGCCGCCGCACGTCCGCCGGGCTCTCGCCCAGGTTGACCAGCCCGCCGGTCATCGAGTGCACGGTCTTGCGCCAGCCGGACTGCGGGGGCCGCTTGGCGCGCTTGATCAGCTGCTGCGACGACACCTCGTGCGCCGTGGCCTGCTGGGCGCGCTGCGGCGGCTGGGGCGGCTGGGGCGGCTGCTGGGGCTGGATGCTCTGCGGGAAGTTGTTCGGGAACGGCCCCTGGAACTGGTGCGGCCCCGACTGACCGGCGACCTGGTACGGCCCGCTCTGGTTACCGACCTGGTACGGCCCGGACTGGTTACCGACCTGGTACGGCCCGCTCTGATTGCCCACCTGGTATGGCCCGGACTGGTTGCCGACCTGGTACGGACCCGACTGGTTGCCGACCTGGTAGGACCCGGACGGCGTGCCCTGGGCGGGGTCGAGGTAGACGGTGGCGGGATCGACGTAGTGGGCGCCCGAACCCTCGACCTGGTAACCGCCGGACTGGTTCGGGTTGGGCTGCTGCCCTTCCGCGCCCGACGGCGGCTGCCACGACGACTCAGGACTCTCGTAGCGACCGGTCACCGCTGGGGTCCTCCCTGCGCAAAGCGGATCGAGCCTCCCCCGACCTCACGGTTCGACGGTAGTCGGCCCCCAGCGGTTCCACGACACTGGGTACGCCGGTCAGCCGACACCCGCGTAAGAGTGCAATCCAGTCGTGACCAGGTTGATGAAGAACAGGTTGAACACGTTGAGCGCGAAGCCCAGCGCGTTGATCCACGCCGCGGGACGCCCGCGCCAGCCGGCGGTCGCGCGGGCGTGCAGGTAGGCCGCGTAGACCACCCAGCACACGAACGCGACGGTCTCCTTGGGGTCCCAGCCCCAGAACCGGCCCCACGCCGCCTCGGCCCAGATCGCGCCGCAGATGATGCCGATGGTGAACAGCGGGAACGAGAACACCGTGCTGCGGTAGGCGACCCGGTCCAGCACGTCGGCGTCGGGCAGCTTCGCGAACCGCGCCCGGCCGGAGGACTTCAGCAGGTACAGCACGCTGGTCACGCCGGGCACGAGCAGGATGCCGCTGGACACCGAGATCACCGACACGTGCACCACGAGCCAGTAGGACTGCAACGCCGGCTGCACGGGCGCGGCCTCGGCGTACAACACCGTGCCGCCCAGGAACATCAGGATGACCACCGGCACCAGCACGAACCCGCCGAGCTTGCGCACCGGGAACGCGCGCATCAGCACCAGCCACGTCGCCACGGCGGCGAACGTCAGCAGCGAGCCGTACTCGTACATGTTGCCCCACGGCGCGCGCTCGGTCGCGAAACCGCGCAGCACCAGGGAGATCAGCTGGAGCAGCGCGCCCAGCACGGTCAGGGCGACGCCCATGCGGCCGAGCTTCTCGGCGCGGGACCGCTCCTGCTTGACCACCAGGCCGGGCGTCCACGTGCCGTCCTCGGCGGTGCCGGCCACCTTCGCCGCGCCGACCAGCTCACGCACCTTGGTGCGCCCGAAGGCCGCCTCGCACAGGTAGAACACGGCCGCGACGAAGTACACGGAGACGGCCGCACCGTAGGTCCAGTCGCTGTAGGTCGACAGCGTCTCGTTGACCGGCATCACTTCTCCTCCTTCAGCAGGTCACGCGCGAGCGAGCCGAACTCCTCGCCGTACCCGGCCTGGTCGGTGCGCGCGAGCCCGCCGACCTCGACAACCGTACGCCCGTCCGCCGCCGGGACCGCCCGGACCCAGACGCGGCGGCGCTTCACGCTCAGCGACACGCCCAGACCCAGGATCACCAGCACCGAGAACGCCAGCACCCACACCTGCGTGGGGTCGTGCGACACCTGGAGCGACACCCAGTCCTTGACGCCCTCGAACCGGACGACCGTGCCGTCGTCGAGGGTGAGTTCCTCGCCCTGGCGCAGGTTCTGGCGCGCGACCCTGGTCAGCTTGCCGTCCTGCACCTGCTTCTCGTCGATCGAGAAGATCGACTGGCCGCGGCCGGAGTCGGTGCCCAGGTCGCCCCGGTAGACGTCGATCGCCACCGCCGGGTCGCGCGCCTCGGGGAACACCGAGTCCAGCAGCTCGCCGCGGAACCCGGCGGTCGGCGCGAGCAGACCGGTGATGGCGAGCTGGTTCTTGCGGCGCTGCTCGGTGTCGGTGACGCCGGGCGGGTCGAACTTCGTCGCGCCCTCGGAGGCGAGGGTGACCTCGTTGACCGGCCGCCACTGGGTGGTGCCGGTGCGGACCTCGCCGTTGGGGAACCGGACGGTGAAGATCGGGGTGTAGCCGTGGCCGAGGAGGTAGACGCGGTCGCCGGCGGTGCGCAGCGGGCTGTTGACCTCCAGCGGGTACGGCCGCCACGTGCCGGTCCGCAGGTCCTCGCCGGACTGGTAGTCGATGTCCGCGCGGAAGCTCTGCGCCTGCCCGTTGTGCAGGTAGGTGGCGTGGAAGTCGTTGACCCGCACGCAGAACGGGGACAGCTGGGTGCCGTCGACGCGCAGGCCGGGCCGGAAGCTGTCGAAGTTGAACACGCCGGAGTTGCAGAACTGACCGCCCTTGGACTGGACGATCACCTGCCCCTCGTAGCCGACCATCTTGCCCAGCGCGAACGCGACCAGCAGGCCCAGCAGGGAGAAGTGGAAGACGAGGTTGCCGGTCTCGCGCAGGTAGCCGCGCTCGGCGCTGACGCTGCGCGCGCCGTCGGCCTCCTCGCGCTCGACCAGCCGCCACCCCCTCAACCGCGCCTTCGCCGACGCCATCACGGCTTCCGGGCTCGCGGACAGCTCGGCGGTCGCGTGGTGCGGCAGGCGGGACAGGTTGCGCGGGGTCAGCACGGGCTTGGCCCGCATCTGCTTGAAGTACTCCCACGTGCGCGGCAGCAGGCAGCCGACCAGCGACACGAACAGCAGCACGTAGACCGCGGAGAACCAGTAGCTGGCGTAGACGTCGTAGAACTGCAGGCGGTCGAGGAACCGGCCCCACCAGCCGTTCTCGGCGATGTACTCGGCGACCTTCTGCGCGTTGAGCGAGCGCTGCGGCAGCAACGCGCCCGGCATCGCGCCCAGCGCCAACAGGAACAGCAGCGTGAGCGCCGTGCGCATCGCGGTGAGACCGCGCCACGTGTTGCGCAGGAAGGCCAGGAACGCTTTCACTACAACGGCAGTTCCACGTCGCTGACCACGGCGTCCCGCAGCCAGAACACGAACTCGCCCCACAGCCCGGTGACCAGCGCCACGCCGACCGCGATCAGCAGCACCCCGCCGAACACCTGCACCTGCCGGACGTGCCCGCGCAGCCACCCGGTCACCCGCACCGCCCACCGCGCGCCCAGCGCGATCAGGATGAACGGCAACCCGAGCCCGATGCAGTAGGCCAGCACCAGCACCACCCCGCGCCCGGTGGCCGACCCGACCTCGGTGCCGCGCGCCAGGGCGAGCACCCCGGACAGCGTGGGCCCGACGCACGGCGTCCACCCGAGCGCGAACACCCCGCCCAGCAGCGGCGCGCCGATCAACCCGCCGCGCGGGGTGCGGTGCAGCCGGATGTCCTTCTGGAGCGCGGGCACCAGTCCGATGAAGACCAGACCCATCGCGATGGTGACGACACCGCCGACGCGCTGGAGCGTGTCGGCGTTGAAGTAGAGGGCGTCGCTCAACCCGAGCACCACGAACGAGGTGAGCGCGAACACGACGGTGAACCCGAGCACGAACAACCCGGCCGCTCCCGCGACCCGCCACCGCCCGGCCTTGCGCCCCTCCCCCTCGGTCACCGCCGGCGCCTCGGCGCCGACGAGCCCGGCCAGGTAGGCCAGGTAACCGGGCACCAGCGGCACCACGCAGGGGGACGCGAAGGAGATCGCCCCGGCGAGCACCGCCACGCCCGTGGCCAGCACCAACGGGCCCGAGATGGCGAGGTCGGTCGGGTTCACGCCAACCAGGGTAGGGAGCCACCGGGACCCCTCGCCCACCGGCTGCCCTTAGTGATGACCCCCGTCACTCCGATAGGGGCCTTTCCCGGTTCCCCTATCGGCTAAACCCGTCTTTCCACCCTTGTGAGTGAGTGACCTGCTTCATAGCGTCACCACCATGCGAGTTCACCGGCTCACCCTGCCCGTGCTGGCCGTCGCACTGGTCGTCGTCACCGCCCCCGCCCCCGGTGGCGCCGCGCAGTCCCCCGTCGAGTGGCGGGAGGTGTTCTCGCCGGACGGGAGCATCACCCAGGTGGCCGTCCCGAGGGCACTGGAGACCAGAGCCGAGCCGGCGCGGGTGGCCGCGGACGTGGTGGCGATCCAGGAGACCGGCGCGCCCGACCAGCGCTTCGACCTGGTCTTCGTCGGTGACGGGTACACGCAGGGCGACCTGGCGACCTACCACGACCACGTGGTGGGCAAGTGGGCGGAACTGTCGGCGGTCGAGCCGTTCAAGTCCTACAAGCAGTACTTCAACGTCTGGCAGGTCAACGTCGTCTCCCCGGAGTCGGGCGTGGACAACGACCCCACCCTGGGCACGAACCGCGACACGGCGCTGGACATGGGCTTCTGGTGCCAGGGCCGGGACGTGAACACCGAACGCCTCCTCTGCGTCAACCAGACGAAGGCGGGCCAGTTCGGCGCCCTCGCCCCCCAAGCCGACCAGGTCATCGCCCTGGGCAACACCGCCAAGTACGGCGGCGCAGGCGGCGGCATCGCCACCGCGGCCGGCGCGAACGACCAGGCCGGCCAGATCGCGGTGCACGAACTGGGCCACTCCATCGGCGGCCTGGCCGACGAGTACGACTACCCGTACGACAGGTACACCGGCGGCGAACCGACCGAACCCAACGCGACCGCCGACCCGGCCGGCGCGAAGTGGTCGAGGTACACCGGCCAACCGTCCCCGGACGGCGGCACGGTAGGCGCGTACGAAGGCAGCCGCTACTACCGCTACGGCCTCTACCGCCCCACAGAGAACTCGATCATGCGCACCCTGGGCCGCGAGTTCAACCTGATCGGCCGCGAAGCCATGATCAACGCCTTCAAAGCGAAGATCCCCGACCTGAACTGACCCGACACCAACCGGCGCGAAGCGCCGAACGGGCAGCCCACCGGAGGGGACACAACCCAAGCCGGGCTTCTTGCTTGTATCATCTCCGTATGGCCCGCCCGAAGGGCTACCACATTTTCCCGGGGTTGGGCCAAAAAGTTTTGCGAGGAACGAGCAAAAGTTTTTCGACCAACCCCGGGAAAATGTGGTCGGCTTTGCCGGGCCATGCGGAGATGACACAAGCAAGAAGCCCTCGCTTTGGTAGTTGTGTCCATCTTCGGTGGCTCGCCCGCCGGCGAGGCTCTTTTACGCTTTGAACTCACGCTGTCGCTCTCAAGCCCACGCTTCGCG
>NZ_BAAABU010000007.1:0-317532 GCF_039521145.1 Saccharothrix mutabilis subsp. mutabilis | reverse complement strand
CCAGTTGTCCAGTCAATCTCAAAGGAAACCTCTTGACGAGGTTCATAAATTTACTGGCTATTCGGCACGCTGTTGAGTTCTCAAAGAACACGCGCTCACCATCGTAACCCACTCTATCCGAGTGACTTTCTCCGGGGCTTGTGTCCGGCGCTGGCGTTCCGGTTTTCCCGGCCCGTTCCGCGCTGGCAGAGAGAAACTTACACGAGTGTCGTGCGCAAACAAAATCGGGGGGTCGGTCAGGGCGAAACCGCAGCTAGACGTGGTGCGGGGGCCGGGAGCGGAGGATGCTGTCCGGGTGCTCCTCTCCCCTCGACTCCGCCCGTGGGGCAGGTACGGGCTCCGCCTGCTGGTGGTGGCCTCCTGTTACTACGTGGGCGCGCGGCTCGGATTGCTCCAGGCGTTGGTCAACGACCAGGTGACCCCGCTGTGGCCGCCGACGGGGATCGCGCTGCTGGCCCTGCTGCTGGGTGGGGTGCGGATGTGGCCGGGGATCGCGATCGCGGCGTTCGTCGTCAACGCGACGCTGGGCGACAGCGGTCCGGCGTTCGTGATCAGCGCGGGCAACACCCTCGGGCCGGTGGTCGCCTTCCTGCTGCTCAAGCACACCGGGTTCCGGATGGAGGTCGACCGCATCCGGGACGCGCTGGCGCTGGTGTTCCTCGGCGCGTTCGGCGGGATGGCGGTGAGCGCCACCGTCGGCACGGGCGCGCTGGTGATCAACGGCGTGGTGGACGGGACGCACTTCTGGTCGACGTGGTCGGTGTGGTGGACCGGTGACGCGATGGGCGTGCTCGTCGTGGTCCCCTTGGTGCTGGCCCTGCGCAACCGGACCGAGTGGCCGACCACCGTCTACCGGTGGGCGGAACTGGCCGGGCTGCTGGTCGCGACGGCCGCGGTGACGGTGTTCATCACCTCGGTGCCGGTGCGCATGACGTTCATCGTCTTCCCGTTCCTCATCTGGGCGGCGCTGCGCTTCCAGCACATCGGGTCGGCGCCGTGCTCGTTCGTCACGGCGGTGGTCGCGGCGCGCGGGGCGGCGGAGGGCACGGGGGTGTTCAGCGGCGAGTTCGACCTGGTGGACAAGATGGTCACGTTGCAGGCCTTCAACGGGACGGTGGCGTTGACGACGTTGGTGCTGAGCGCGGTGATCGCGGAGCGCAACGCGGCGCGGCTGGCGATCGAGCGGACGTGCGCGCGGCTGGCGGACGTGGTGGCGCAGTACGAGCCGCTGGTGGCGGGCGACAGCCGTCCCCCGGACTCGCGGGACGCCCGGTAGATGGACGTGCTGGTGGTCGGCGGCGGTCCGGCCGGGCGGGCGTTGGCGTCGGCGTGCGCGACCGCGGGGTTGGCGACCTCGCTGGTGGACCCGCACCCGGACCGGCCGTGGCGGGCGACGTACGGGGCGTGGCTGGACGAGCTGCCCGAGGGCGCGCCGGTGGCGGTGGTGACGGGGCGGTCGCGGGTGTGGGCGGTGCGCGAGCACCGGATCGCACGCGGGTACGCGGTGCTGGACAACGAGCGGTTGCGGGCGCTGCCCGAGGCGGTGCGGGTGGTGCGGGGGACGGTGGTCGCGCGGACGGCGACGGCGGTCCGGCTCGCGGACGGCCGGGTGCTGCGGGCGCGGCGGGTGGTCGACGCATCGGGCACCCGGGAGAGCGGCGGGGCCGCGCAGCACGCGGTGGGGGTGGTGGTGCCGCGGGACGGGTTCCTCGACGGGGACGAGGCCGTGGTGATGGATTGGCGCAGGCCGCCGGACGCGGGGACGCCCGATCCCTCCTTCCTCTACGTGGTGCCGGTGTCGGCGGACGAGGTGTTGGTGGAGGAGACGTCGTTGGCGCGTCGGCCCGGCCTGCCGCTGGCGGAGCTGCGGCTGAGGCTGCACTCGCGGTTGGCCGCGCTCGGGGTGGCCGTGCCGGAGCGGGAGGAGCGGGTGCGGATCCCGTTGGACGGCGTGCCGCGGCCGGGCGCGTTCGGCGCGGCGGGCGGGCTGGTGCACCCGGCCACCGGGTACAGCGTGGCGACGGCGTTGCGGCTCGCGCCCGTGGTCGCGCGGGCGTTGGCGGACGGGCGTCCGGTGGAGTCCGTGCTGTGGTCGCGGCGGGCGCGGGTCGTTCACGGGTTGCGCATGTTCGGTCTCGAAGCGTTGCTGCGGATGCGACCCGACGAGGTTCCGGAATTCTTCGACCACTTTTTCCAATTGCCGGAGAATCAGCAACGGAAGTACCTGGGCGACCCGGCTGACCTGGGCGGGACCGTCCAGGCGATGGCGGGGCTGTTCCGCGCGGCGCCGTGGGGGTTGCGCGCCCGGCTGGCATTTCCTTTGCAACGGGCCAAAGGTGTGCGAACTCCTGGTTAACGGTCTGGGCAACACAAGATCGACCAGGCACGATCTGTGCCGTGCCCGCATTGCTGGATGACGTTCGCTTCGCCTTCCAGCCGCTGTTCAACCTCAACACCGGGGGTGTCGTCGCGGTCGAGGCACTGGCTCGCCCGCACGACGGCAGCGTGCAGGATCTGCTCCGCATGGCCTTCCGCGCGGGGTACCTGGCCAACACCGACGTGGCGTTGGCCTGTCGAGCGGTGCGCCACGCCGCCGACCACGACTTCACCCTGCCGCTGCACGTCAACCTGCTCGCGATGACCCTCGCGGACAAGCCCGAGCACCTCGCCCCGCTGTACGCGGCGCTGCGCGACACCGGGCGCGACCCGGCCTCGCTGGTCGTCGAGGTCGGCACCCCCTACACGCGCGCGCCGCGCCCCCGCCTGGTCAAGGGCCTGGAGCGGCTGCGCGCGGACGGGTTCAAGATCGGCCTGGACGGCGTGGGCGAGGGCGACTCGCCGCTGTCGCTGCTGGCCGAGGTGCGCCCGGACGTGGTGAAGCTGGACCGCGAGGTCGTGCAGGCCCTGGAGGACCCGGTGCGGTTCGCGCTGGTGCAGGGCTTGCAGCACCTGTGCGAGGCGACCGGGTCGCTGGTGGTGGCCGAGGGTGTGGAGACCGAGGCGCAGTTGGCCGCGCTGCGCAAGCTGGGCGTGCGGCTGGCGCAGGGCAACCTGCTGGCCGAGGCGCAGCGCCGGCCGAAGGTGACGGCGACGATCTCGGCGGTGCTCAGCGAGATCAACGACCCCGAGGCCGCGGCCAAGACGATGACCGCGCCGCTGCGCCGCAAGTCCGGCCCGAAGGTCACCGACTTCCTGCACCCCGCCACGACGCTGCCGGAGTCGGCGACGTCGGAGGAGGTGCGCGACGTGCTGGCCAGCCAGCCGGCGGTCAGCGGCGTGGTGCTGGTGGACGACGACGGCCGGCCGTGCTGGACGGTGGACCGCAACCGGTTCCTGCTCGCGGTGACCGGGCCGTTCGGGCACGCCCTGCACGCCAAGCGCGAGGCGGCGCGGCTGGCGGACAAGCCGCGGGTGATCGGCGCGGAGTCCTCGGCGCTGGAGATGTTGGACATCGTGGCCAACACCGGCCGGGAGCGCACGAACGACGACCTGGTGGTCGTGGACGACGACGACAAGTGCCTCGGTGTGGTGCGCGTCGCGGACGTGGTGCGCGGCGTGGCGGAGTTGAAGGTGGAGCAGGCGGCGGCGCTGAACCCGTTGACGCGGTTGCCGGGCAGCGACGCCATCGCGCGCGAGGTGGACCGGCGCATCCTGGGCGGCGACATCTTCGCCGTGGGGTGGCTGGACGTGGACTCGTTCAAGCGGGTCAACGACAGCGTGGGGTTCGCGGCCGGGGACGACCTGATCCGCGCGCTGGGCCGGGTGCTGTCGGAGCACGCGACGGCGTTCCCGGGCGTGCAGGTCGGGCACGTCGGCGGGGACGACTTCCTCGTGGTGGCCGGGCTGAACGAGGTCGTGCCGTACGCGGCGGGCGTGCTGGACCACCCGTTCGACGCGGAGGGGCACGCGGTGACGCTGTCGTTGGCGACGCTGGTGTGCGCGGCCGGTTCCGTGGGGTCCTACCGCGAGGTGTCGCGGCTGCTGGCGCCGTTGAAGGAGCACGCGAAGTCGTTGCGCGGCAACAGTTGGGTGCTGGGCCGGCCGAACAGCGACCACGTGGACGTGCTGCGCGGCGGGCCGCACCTGGCGGCGGGCTGACCTCGCATCTGGCGGCGGGCTGGGCGGGGGTATTTCGAAGTTCACCGCAACGATGCCTGTGCGCCCACGCTGATCACTCATAGCATCAGGGTGACTACCCACCGCAGGGAGGCTCCGGGTGAGCGAGGTCGAGGTCGTCGCACCGCCGCGTCCGGGAGTCGGGTCCTCCGGGGCGCTCTCGATCGGGGTCGAGGAAGAGTTCCTGCTGGTGGACGCGGTCACCGGGGAGCTGGTGCCGCTGGCGGGGGCGGTGCTCGGCGACGCCGACGGCGAGCTGGACCTGCAGGCGGAGATGACCCGGTTCCAGGTGGAGAGCGCCACCGCCGTGTGCCGGACGATGGGTGAGGTGCGGGAGCAGTTGATGCTGGCCCGCCAGGCGTTGCGCGGGTTGGCGCGGGACCACGGGGCGCGGATCGTGGCGTCGGGGACGCCGGTGCTGGGCGGGTCGCGCCCACCGCCGTTGACCGACCGGCCGCGGTACCGCGACATCGCGCGGCAGTACGGGTCGCTCGTCGACGGGTTGACGATCTGCGGGTGCCACGTGCACGTCGGGATCCCCGACGAGGAGACCGGGGTGCTGATCTCCAACCACCTGCGGCCGTGGTTGCCGGTGCTGCTGGCGCTCAGCGCGAACTCGCCGTTCTCCGAGGGGCGGGACAGCGGGTACGCGAGCTGGCGGTACGTGTCGTGGAGCCCGTGGCCGTCGGCGGGCGCTCCCCCGTGGTTCGCCTCCGCGGACGACTACCACGTGCGGACCGAGACGCTGCGCAGCTCGGGGGCGGCGCTGGACCAGGGGATGGTCTACTGGGACGTCCGGCTGTCGGCGAATCACCCGACCGTGGAGCTGCGGGTGTGCGACGTGGCGGGGACGGTCGAGGAGGCGGTGCTGATCGCCGCGCTGGTGCGGGCGTTGGCGGCGACGGCCCTGGCGGGCGTGCCGGCTCCCGCGGTGTCGGACCTCGGGTTGCGGACGGCGTTGTGGCGGGCCGCGCGGGACGGCGTGCAGGGCGCGGCGGTCGAGCCGCACACCGGGCGGTTGGTGGCGGCGGAGGACCGGGTGCGGGCGCTGGTGGAGTGGGTGCGGCCGGCCCTGCGGGACTGCGGTGACGAGGAGTTGGTGGTCGACGGCGTGGGGCGGCTGCTGGCCGACGGCGGGGGCGCGGCGCGGCAGCGGCGGGCGTTCGCGCGGCGGGGTTCGCTGTCCGACGTCGTGGACCTCCTGGTCGCCCAGACCTAGCCCGGTCGAGATGCCGGTGGGCCGGCGGCGGCGCATGCTGGGTGGTGGCGAGCGAACAAGGAGGTTCGGCATGACCACCGCACGGGAGATCATGAACGCCGGTGTCCAGTGCATCAAGGAGGACCAGAGTCTGCTCGACGCCGCCCGGATGATGCGGGACCTGAACGTCGGTTCCCTGCCGATCTGCGGGCGGGACGACAAGCTGCACGGCATCATCACCGACCGCGACATCGTGGTCCGGTGCGTGGCCGAGGGGCGGTCCTGCGAGGAGATGAAGGCCGGGGAGATGTCCGGGCACCTGCACTGGGTGAACGCGGACGACGACATCTCGCACGTGCTGCGGCAGATGGAGGAGAACCAGATCCGGCGGATGCCGGTGATCGAGGAGCACCGGCTGGTCGGCATGGTGTCGGAGGCGGACATCGCCCGGCACCTGACCGAGGACCAGATCGCCGAGTTCGTGGAGCGCGTCTACGCCCGGTGACGACGTGGGAACGGCCCCCGGTTCGGGTGAACCGGGGGCCGTGCGCGGTCAGCCGTCGCAGCCGACGCCGCCCACCAGGAACGAGTAGGTCCGCACCGTGTCGAGCTGCTGGGTGACGGTCACCTTGTAGCCGCCCGCGCGCCGGTAGGCGCCGGGGAACAGGTCGCCGTACGGGGCCAGGTCGGCGACGGCGGAGACCTTCTGGACGTTGACCCTCGTGGTGCGCGTCGACCCGTCCGGGGTGGCCTGGTCGCCGGCGGCGACCGCGTGGACCTCCGCCGACCAGCCGGTGGCGGTGGGCTCGACCTGCTGGAGCACCTCGTGGCCGTTGCGGACGGCCAGCATCAGCCCGGACGCGCCGCCGGCGTAGTCCGGGCCGCCGACGCGGTCGCAGCTCACCGAGCCGCTGTGGATCCCGAAGTACAGGAAGGGTCCCTTGGCGTCGTTGAGGTGCAGGGAAACGCCGGCGTGCGCGGTCGCGGAGCTGTCCGTGACCCGCGTCACAGCGCGCAGGTCGGCGTCCTTGGTGCCCTGCGGGGCGGACAGCAGCACGCCCCAGCCCGGGTGCAGCGGCGTCGCGCCGAAGTCGTGCTGCGGGACGCGGTGGTCGTTGGTCGGGTTGGCCTCCGTGGCCGTGAACGACAGGCCTTCGACCTGCCCGTCCACGGACAGCGCGTACGGCGCGGAAGTGGCCACGGCCGCCACCTCGGCGGCCTGGGCCGGGTGGGCGACAACGGTCGTGCAGGCCAGCGCGGTGCCGGCGACGAGCGCGCTCAAGCGCGACATCGATCCCCCCCCTGGTTCGATCGAACGTCCTTGGGATCGACCCTAGCCGCCGGCACCGACAGCGCGGTGCGGTTCGCCGCGGTTTCAGACGGTGAAGCCGAGGGCGCGCAGCTGCTCGCGGCCGTCGTCGGTGATCTTCTCGGGGCCCCACGGCGGCATCCACACCCAGTTGATGCGGAAGTCGCTCACGATGCCGCCGCCCGGCCCGCCGCACAGCGCGCCGCGGGTCTGGTCCTCGATGACGTCGGTCAGCGGGCAGGCCGCCGAGGTCAGCGTCATGTCGATCAGGGCCACGTTGTCGTCGTCCACGCGGATGTCGTAGACCAGGCCCAGGTCGACCACGTTGATGCCCAGCTCGGGGTCGACCACGTCGCGCATGGCCTCCTCGACGTCGTCGAGGTTGGCCCTGTCCGCCTTGGGCGCGGGGGGTTCGGGCATGCCCTCCACGCCGCGGACGACGTCCTCTTCCTGGGAAGTCACGCCTTCGCTCCTTCGCTGCGGGACACCGCGTCCTTGAAAGCCATCCAGCCGAGCAGGGCGCACTTCACGCGCGCCGGGTACTTCGCCACGCCGGCGAACGCGATGCCGTCCTCCAGGACGTCCTCGTCCGGCTCGACCTGGCCCCGGCCCTGCATCAGCTCCACGAACGCGTCCATCTTCTTGAACGCCTCACCGATCGGCTTGCCGACCACCAGGTCGGTGAGCACCGACGTGGACGCCTGGCTGATCGAGCAGCCCTGGCCGTCGTAGGAGACGTCCGCGACGGTGTCGCCGTCGAGCTTGACGCGCAGCGTCACCTCGTCGCCGCACGTCGGGTTGATCTGGTGGGACTCCGCGTCGAACGGGTCGCGCAGGCCACGGCCGTGGGGGTTCTTGTAGTGGTCCAGGATGATCTCCTGGTACATCTGCTGGAGCTGCATCACGCCACCCCGAAGAACTTCTGGGTCTCGCGCACGCCGTCCAGGAGTGCTTGGACCTCGTCCAAGGTGTTGTACAGGTAGAAGCTCGCGCGCACGGTGGCGGCGGCGTTCATCCTGCGGTGCAACGGCCACGCGCAGTGGTGGCCGACGCGGACCTCGATGCCGAGGCTGTCGAGGACCTGGCCGGCGTCGTGCGCGTGGACGCCCTCGACCACGAACGACACGGCGCCGCCGCGGTCCTGCGTGTCGAGCGGGCCGACGACGCGGACGCCCGGGATCTCGGCGAGGCCCTTCAGCGCCGCTTCGGTGAGCATGTGCTCGTGGGCGGCGATGCGGTCCATGCCGATCGCGGACAGGTAGTCCACCGCCGCGCCCAGGCCCACGGCCTGGGACGTCATCGGCGAACCGGCCTCGAACCGCTGCGGCGGCGGCGCGAACGTCGACCGCGCCATCTGCACCATCTCGATCATCGAGCCGCCGGTGAGGAACGGCGGCAGCGCTTCGAGCAGGGCGCGCTTGCCGTACAGGACGCCGATGCCCGACGGGCCCAGCATCTTGTGGCCGGAGAACACGGCGAAGTCGACGCCCAGGTCGTGGAAGTCCACCGCGGAGTGCGGCACGGACTGGCACGCGTCCAGGACGGTGAGGGCGCCGACGGCGGCGGCCTTGTCCACGATGGACTTCACCGGGTTGACCGTGCCGAGCACGTTGGACTGGTGGGTGAACGCCACCACCTTCGTGCGCGGGTTGATCAGCTCGTCCACGTCGGACAGGTCCAACCGGCCCTCGTCGGTGACGCCGAACCAGCGCAGCGTGGCGCCGGTGCGCTCCGCGAGCTGCTGCCACGGCACGAGGTTCGCGTGGTGCTCCATCTCGGTCACCACGATCTCGTCGCCGGGGCCGAGCCTGAACCGCTCGGCCTCCGGGCCGCTGGTGGCCGCGTTGCCCATCGCGTACGCCACGAGGTTCACGCCCTCGGTGGCGTTCTTGGTGAACACGATCTCGCCGAAGTCGGCGCCCACGAACGCGGCGATCTTCGCCCGCGCGCCCTCGTAGGCGTCGGTCGCCTCCTCGGCGAGCTGGTGCGCGCCGCGGTGCACGGCGGCGTTGGCGATCTCCAGGAAGGCGCGCTCGGCGTCGAGGACCTGCCTCGGCCGCTGCGAGGTGGCGCCGGAGTCCAGGTAGACCAGCCGCTTGCCTTCCCGCACGGTGCGGCCCAGGATCGGGAAGTCCGCGCGCACGGTAGCGACGTCAAGCGGAGCAGCGGTGGTGGTCACAGCTCCGACGCCTCCTCTCGGAAATGGGTCACGACGGGTGCAACGTCAGCTGGTGCTCGCGGCTTCCTGCTTGCCGTACTTCACGTAGCCCTGCTCCTCCAGCTGGTCGGCCAGCTCGCGGCCACCGGACTCGACGATCCGGCCGTTCGCGAACACGTGCACGAAGTCGGGCTGGATGTACTTGAGGATGCGGGTGTAGTGCGTGATCAGCATGACGCCGGCCTCGCCGGAGGCCTTGTACCGGTTGACGCCCTCGGAGACCACGCGCAGCGCGTCGACGTCCAGGCCGGAGTCGGTCTCGTCCAGGATCGCGATCTTCGGCTTGAGCAGGCCCAGCTGGAGGATCTCGTGGCGCTTCTTCTCACCGCCGGAGAAGCCCTCGTTGACCGAGCGCTCGGCGAAGGCCGGGTCGATGTCCAGGTCGGCCATCGCGCCCTTGACCTCCTTCACCCAGTGCCGCAGGTTCGGGGCCTCGCCGCGCACGGCGGTGGCGGCGGTGCGCAGGAAGTTCGACATCGAGACGCCGGGCACCTCGACCGGGTACTGCATGGCGAGGAACAGGCCCGCGCGGGCGCGCTCGTCGACGCTCATCTCCAGCACGTCCTCGCCGTCGAGCAGGACGCTGCCCGAGGTCACCTCGTACTTGGGGTGGCCCGCGATGGCGTAGGACAGGGTGGACTTGCCCGAGCCGTTCGGACCCATGATCGCGTGCGTCTCGCCCGACTTGATGGTCAGGTCGACGCCCTTGAGGATCTCCTTGGCCGTCTCGTCGGTGTTGACCGAGACGTGCAGGTCCTTGATCTCCAGAGTGGCCATTGGTGTTCGGTTTCTCCTGGTGTGGCAGTCAGTTCAGGGTGACGGTGACGTCGACGTAGACGTCGCCGTCACGGATGTCGACGGCGAAGACGTCGACCGGGTCGGTGGCGGGCGGGGAGGACGGCTGCCCGGTCCGCAGGTCGAAGCACGACCCGTGGAGGAAGCACTCGACGCCCTTGCGGGTCACCTCGCCCTCCGACAGCGCGATCGCCGCGTGCGAGCACAGGTCGTGCAGCGCGTGGACGGTGTCGCCGTCGCGGACCAGGACGACCGGGGTGTACTCGGCGCCGACCTCGAACCCGACCGGCTTGCGGTCGTCGAGGTCGGACAGCGAGCACACCCGGATCACGCCCCCACCGCTTCGAGTTCCGCCTCGATCGCGGCTTCCAGGCGCTCGCGCACCTCGGGGACGTCGATCTTGAGCAGGATCTCGTGGAAGAAGCCGCGCACCACCAGGCGGCGGGCCTGCTCCTCGGGGATGCCCCGCGCCTGGAGGTAGAACAGCTGCTCGTCGTCGAACCGGCCGGTGGCGGAGGCGTGGCCCGCGCCCTCGATCTCGCCGGTCTCGATCTCCAGGTTCGGCACCGAGTCGGCGCGCGCGCCGTCGGTGAGCACCAGGTTGCGGTTGAGCTCGAAGGTCTCGGTGCCCTCGGCCGCCGCGCGGATCAGCACGTCGCCGATCCACACCGTGTGCGCGTCGTCGCCCTGCAGCGCGCCCTTGTAGACCACGTTGCTGCGGCAGTTGGACACCGCGTGGTCGACGAAGGTGCGGTGCTCCAGGTGCTGGCCGGCGTCGGCGAAGTACAGGCCGAGCAGCTCGGCGTCGCCGCCGCGGCCGGTGTAGGTGACCACGGGGGTCAGCCGCACCAGGTCGCCGCCCAGGGTGATGACGGTGTGCTTGAGCGTGGCGTCGCGGCCCAGCTTGGCGTGGTGCGAGGACACGTGCACCGCGTCGTCGGCCCAGTCCTGGATGGCGACCACGGTCAGGTGCGCGCCGTCCTCGACCACGAACTCCACGTTGTCGGCGTACGCGCCGGAGCCGCGGTGGTCGAGCACCACGACGGCCTGCGCGAACCGCTCGGCCTTGACGTGCAGGTGGCCGTAGGCGACCTCGCCCTTGCCGGGGCCGGTCACCGTGACGGTGGTCGGGCCCACCTTGGTGTCGCCGGGCAGCGTGACGACGGTGGCCTCGGTGAACGAGGTCCACGCCTGTGCCGCGATGCGGTCGCCGGGGGTGCCGGCGGTGCCCAGGCGCTCGTCGCCCTTGGCCGCGGTCTCGACCTTCACGCCTTCGGCGGCGTTGACCTCGACGGTGGCCTTCGCGGTGGCTTGCGCGCCGTTGTGCAGGTTCGCCAGGCGCTTCATCGGGGTGAAGCGCCAGATCTCCTCCCGACCGCCGGGGACCTCGAACGCGTTCACGTCGAAGGACGTGAAGTGGTCCGCGCGCGAGGACACCGGGGCACCCGCACCGTGGGAGTGGGCCGTCAGGCCGTGTTGCTGGTCTTGAGTGGTGACGGCCATGTCAGCCGACGGCCCCTTCCATCTGCAGCTCGATCAGGCGGTTCAGTTCGAGGGCGTACTCCATGGGCAGCTCGCGCGCGATGGGCTCGACGAACCCGCGCACGATCATCGCCATGGCCTCGTCCTCGTTCAGGCCGCGCGACATCAGGTAGAACAGCTGGTCCTCGGACACCTTCGAGACGGTCGCCTCGTGGCCCATCGACACGTCGTCCTCGCGGACGTCGACGTAGGGGTAGGTGTCGGAGCGGCTGATGTTGTCCACCAGCAGCGCGTCGCACTTGACCGTGGACTTCGAGTGGTGCGCCCGCTTGTTGACCTGGACCAGGCCGCGGTAGGAGGTGCGGCCACCGCCGCGCGCCACCGACTTCGACACGATGGTCGAGGAGGTGTGCGGGGCCATGTGGACCATCTTCGCGCCGGCGTCCTGGTGCTGGCCCTCGCCCGCGAACGCGATCGAGAGGACCTCGCCCTTGGCGTGCTCGCCCATCAGGAACACGGCCGGGTACTTCATGGTGACCTTGGAGCCGATGTTGCCGTCGATCCACTCCATGGTCGCGCCCTCTTCGGCCTTCGCGCGCTTGGTGACCAGGTTGTAGACGTTGTTCGACCAGTTCTGGATGGTCGTGTAGCGGCAGCGACCACCCTTCTTGACGATGATCTCCACGACGGCGGAGTGCAGCGAGTCCGAGGAGTAGATCGGGGCGGTGCAGCCCTCGACGTAGTGCACGTACGCGCCCTCGTCGACGATGATCAGGGTCCGCTCGAACTGGCCCATGTTCTCGGTGTTGATCCGGAAGTAGGCCTGGAGCGGGATCTCCACGTGCACGCCCTTCGGCACGTAGATGAACGAGCCGCCCGACCACACGGCCGAGTTCAGCGCGGAGAACTTGTTGTCACCCGACGGGATGACCGAGCCGAAGTACTCCTTGAACAGCTCCGGGTGCTCGCGCAGGCCCGTGTCGGTGTCCAGGAAGATGACGCCCTGCTCTTCGAGGTCCTCGCGGATCTTGTGGTAGACGACCTCGGACTCGTACTGGGCGGCGACACCGGCCACGAGGCGCTGCTTCTCCGCCTCCGGGATGCCCAGCTTGTCGTAGGTGTTCTTGATGTCGTCGGGCAGGTCTTCCCAGCTCGCCGCCTGCTTCTCGGTCGAGCGCACGAAGTACTTGATGTTGTCGAAGTCGATGCCGGAGAGGTCGGAGCCCCAGGTCGGCATGGGCTTGCGGTCGAACAGGCGCAGCGCCTTCAGCCGGAAGTCCAGCATCCACTCGGGCTCGTTCTTCTTCGCCGAGATGTCCCGAACGACGTCCTCGTTCAGGCCCCGGCGAGCGCTCGCGCCTGCCACGTCCGAGTCGGCCCAGCCGAACTCGTAGTTGCCGATGCTCGCCAGGGTCTCCTCCTGGCTGAGCGGGGCTGTGGTGGTGCGCTGCTCGGCAGCGGCAGTCATGCGGGCTCCCCTCCATCTGAAGCTCGGTTGTCGGCTTCGCCGACGGTTGTGCGGGGTGTGTTGTTCGGGATGTGCGTCGTGCACACGGCGTCACCGCGCGCGATCGTCGCCAGGCGCTGCACGTGGGTGCCGAGGAGGTCGGCGAACGCCGCCGTCTCGGTCTCGCACAGCTGCGGGAACTCGGCGGCCACGTGCGCGACCGGGCACAGGTGCTGGCAGAGCTGCTCACCGGTGCCGACGTGCCGCGCCGAGGCAGCGTAGCCCTCCCTGGTCAACGCCACCGCCAGGGCCTTGGCCCGCTCGGCGGAGTCGGGCTGGGCCACGATGGCGGCCCGGTGCTGGTCGACGAGTGCGGACACCCGCCGCCGCGCGAAGGCTCGTACCGCCTCCTCCCCGCCCTGTTCGGCGAGGAACCGGAGCGCCGCGACGGCGAGGTCGTCGTAGGCGTGCCCGAACCGGGCCCGCCCCGCCTCGGTGAGCAGGAACAGCTTGGCCGGGCGCCCCCGACCGCGCTGACCCCGGCGCGGGGCCTCCCTGCTGACCGCCTCACCGTCCGCGACCAGCGCGTCGATGTGCCTGCGCACCGCCGTGGGGCTGAGACCGAGCTGTTCCGCGACCGAGGCCGCGGTGATCGGGCCCTGCTCCAGCAGCAGGCGTGCGACGGCGTGCCGGGTCCGCCCGTCGTGCCCGGCGGGCACAGCGGTCTGGTCGATCCCGACGTTTTTCACAACACCAGTGTTGCTTATTTCGCGGACGCTCGCAAAGATCAGCGCCGATGGGGTGATCCGACTCACGCCGCCGGGTACGTGCGGACCGGGAACCGGCAGGTAGCGGCTCCGCAGCCACGCAGGCACTCGGCCACCCCCGCCGCACCACTCGCCGCAACACCCGATCTTGGACCACCCTCCGAGCGCCACCCGACCCGCCCCCACCTCGCCCCCGACCCCCTCATTCCGCCCGCGCCACCGCTCAACGCCACCCACGTCCGGCGCGCGCAGCGCGCCTCCCCTTGGCCGCCGCGCGGCACAACCCAACCCGGGCTTCTTGCTTGTGTCATCTCCGTATGGCCTGCCCGAAGGGCTACCACAGATTTCCCCGGGTGCAGCCGAAATTTTTGTGAGGAACGAGCAAAAATTTTAGCGGCACCCGGGGAAATCTGTGGTTGGCTCCGCCAGGCCATACGGAGATGGCACAAGCAAGAAGCCCCCGCCCTTTCTTTTGCTTTTGTGTCATCTTTGGCGGCCTGCCCGCCGGCGAGGCGCTTTTGATCTTGAGAGCGCGCAGCGCGTTCAGGAGCGTTCGGGAGCGCTCGGGAGCGCTCAGGAGCGCGCAGCGCGTCGCGTGAGCAGCGAAGCGTAGCGAGCCCAGAGGAAAGAAGCGCTCGCCGCGCGGCAGGCCCCCGGAGGGGAAAGGCGTCGGTCTCCCTCCGCACGGCCTGCCGGAGGCAACCACCCTTTGGTCTTTTCCGCAACCGAAAAGCGTGGTTGCGGAAAAGACCAAAGCGCGGTTGGGCTGCGCCCAGGCCGTACGGAGGAAGCCCGAGGCCCTTCCCGTGGGCTTGCAGCACGGCGTCGCGCCTTCGGCGCAAAGCAACGCGCCTGCGGCGCGAAAGCGCGCGGCCGGTTGACGAAGAGGTGCTGTGGGCCTGCGGCCGGCGGTTGGCGGGAAGCGAGGAGCGGGAGCGGGAGTGGAGGGGTGGGGAGGCGGTGGGTGGCGGTTGGTCGGCATCCGGCACGGCGTTGAGCGCTGCTCGCTACTCTTCGGGGGTGACGGCGGGCGGATTGGTGATGGGGAACCGGGAGACGATCGGCGAGGCGGCACCGCTCGACGCCCCCGAACGGCGGCAGCTCGACATCATCCGCCGGTGGGGCACCGTCGGCGCGTTGCTGATGTTCGTCGGCTCGCTCGGGGCCGGGGCCGCGCCCGTGTTCTCGCCCCTGCCCGGCACGCCGGTGCTCGGGTTGTTCGCCCGCATGCCCAGCGCCGCGATGGGCGTGGTCTGGACCGGGATGTTCCTGGTCGTGTCCGCCTGGCTGATGCTCGGCCGGTTCGCGCGACCGGGTCGGCCGCGGCTGATGTCGCGCAGCCAGCTCGACCGCACGTTGATGATGTGGATCACGCCGCTGGTCTTCGTGCTGCCCATGTTCAGCCGGGACGTCTACAGCTACCTCGCGCAGTCGCAGATCGCGGCCAACGGGCAGGACCCCTACGAGATGGGGCCGGCCACGGCGCTGGGCGTGGACCACCCGCTGACCACCAACGTCCCGAACATCTGGCGGGAGACGCCCGCCCCCTACGGGCCGCTGTTCCTGGCGGTGGGTCGGGTCATCTCGATGGTCACCGGCAACTCCGTGCTGCCCGGCGTGTTCCTGCACCGGCTGCTGGTGCTGCTGGGCCTGGCGATGATCGTGTGGGCGCTGCCCCGGCTCGCGCGCCGGTTCGGGGTGCCGCCGGTGAGCGCGCTGTGGCTGGGCGCGGCGAACCCGCTGGTGCTGTTCCACCTGGTCATCGGCGTGCACAACGAAGGGCTCGCGATCGGGTTGATGCTGGTCGGGCTGGAGCTGGCGCTGCGCCGGATGCCGGTCACGCCCGGTGCGCCGATGACCCGCGACGAGCTGGTGTGGATCGCGCTGGGCGCGACGATGATCACGTTCGGCGCGGCGGTGAAGATCCCGGCCGCGTTGGCGTTGGGGTTCCTCGGCGTGATGATCGCGCGGCGGTGGGGCGGGACGTTCAAGGACCTGGTCAAGGCGGCGCTGCTGCTGGCGGTGATCTCCGGGGTGGTCATGGTGGCCACGTGCCTGGGCACGGGGCTCGGGTTCGGCTGGGTGCAGACGCTGAACGTGGCCAGCACGGTGAAGAGCTGGATGTCCCCGCCGACCGCGATGGGCTTCCTGGGCGGCGGCCTGGGGCTGCTGCTGGGGCTGGGCAACCACACCGACTCGATGATCGCGTTGATGCGGCTGGTGTTCCAGGCGGTGTCGGTGGTGATCGCCGGGACGCTGCTGTGGAAGGCGTTCCGGGGCCGGATCAAGGCGGTCAACGGGCTGGGCGCCGGGCTGGGCGCGGTGCTGGTGCTCGGGCCGGTGCTCCAGCCCTGGTACGTGCTGTGGGCGGCGCTGCCGCTGGCCACGGCGGTGCTGGCGAAGCGGTTCCGGCTGATCGCGATGAGCGCCAGCGCGTTCATCGCGGTGATCCTGCCGCCGACCGGGTCGGCGTTCGACGGGCGCGCCTACATCGTGCCGCAGGCGGTGACGGCGGCGTTGCTGGCGTTCGCGCTGTGCGTGTTCGCGTCGCGGCGGCAGATCATGCCGCTGATCAAGCGCGACCCGGTGCCCGACGCGGCCTGACCGTTGACTTCACCGGGTTACCTCGCAGTAACATAGCGGCACCGCCCCTGCCGTCCGGTACCGGTCCCCCTCACGACGAATCCGCCAACGTCCGTCGGAAGGCCCGTTCGTGGAGTTGCCCTGGAAGCGGTGTGCCCTGGCCGCCGCGCTACTTCTCCCTGCCCTGCTCACGTCGCCGTCGGCGCACGCCGCCGCGCACGACCCGGTGCTGTTCGTCCACGGTTGGAACGGCAGCGCGTCCAACTGGAACACGATGATCAGCCGGTTCCGCGCGGACGGCCGGCCCGACGACCACCTCCGCGCCTTCTCCTACGACACCGCGAAGTCCAACGCGACCACCGCCGAGGTGGTGCGCGCCGAGGTCGACCGACTGCTCGCGGCCACCGGGGCCGCGAAGGTGGACGTGCTCACCCACTCGATGGGCGGCCTGTCCTCCCGCTACTACGCCCGCAACCTGGGCGGCGACGCGAAGATCGACCAGTGGGTGTCGCTGGGCGGCCCGAACCACGGGACCCGGTCGGCGAACACCTGCTTCCAGACGTCGTGCACCGAGATGCGCGTCGGCTCGAACTTCCTGACCGCGCTCAACTCCGGCGACGAGACACCCGGCGCGCCCGACTACGGGACGTGGTGGTCGTCGTGCGACGGCGTGATCGACCCACCGGACAGCACCGTGCTGTCCGGGGCCCGCAACACGCGGACGGCGTGCATCAGCCACAGCGCGCTGCTGACCGACGCGACCGTGTACGGCCAGGTCCGCGACTACGTGAACCGCTAGCGCGAACGGGGTGGCCATCCGGCGACGGGTGGCCACCCCGCCTCACGGCGTCGGCGGCTGCGTGGTGGCCGGCGGGTTCGGGTCCGGCTCCGGCTGCGGGACGGGCGCCTCGTCGGTGGTCGGCGGAACCGTGGTCGGGCCGCCGTTGTGGATCGTCGGCGGCGGGGGCGACGTCGTCTGCGCGTACGTCGGCAACGGCGGGCGCGGGGCCGGGATGCGAGCGTTGCGCTCGGCCACCGACTCGCCGTCGACCGGCGCGGTCCCGACCGGCTGACCAGCCGGAACGGCGACCGCGACCGACTCGGCGGGCGCGGCCGGGGTCGGGGTCGGGTCGGCGAGGGCCGGCGGCGGGGTGGTCGGCGACGACGTGGTGGCGGGCGGCTGCGCCCCGACGGGGGCCAGCGGCGGCACCACGGGGGTGTGCGGGCCGCTCAGGGCAGCCGCGACCAGCAAAGACAACGACAGCACGGGCAACGCACGCACGGGGACGCCTCCTGGACGACGCGGAGCGAGGCGACGTGCCCGCCCGAACCGCCGCGGATCTTCCCCCGCGCAGCGACGTTCGGACAACTGTGCGGACGGGTTGACCCGATCGGGGCGTAACCCGGCGCGGCGGGCGGGCGACTAACCGGTACCTGGGAGGATCCCACCGCCGTCCGGGGAGGGAGCGCGCATGGCCGACGTGCCGCAGGAACAGATCCGGTTCGCCGTCGTCCTCAACGGCGGGGTCAGCCTGGCCGTGTGGATGGGCGGCGTCGTCCTCGAACTCGACCGCCTCACCCGGGCCGAGGGCGCCTACGCCGACCTGCTCGACCTGGTCGGCAGCACGGCCCGCGCCGACGTCGTCACCGGCACGTCCGCCGGCGGCATCAACGGGGCCGCGCTGGCGTTGTCGCAGGTCAACCAGAACGCCAAGCTGGAGCGCCTGCGGGACCTGTGGGCCGAGCAGGGGCGCATGGAGCAGCTGCTGCGCACCCCGTTCCGCGGGTCGCCGGTGTCGCTGCTCAAGGGCGACGAGTTCTTCCTGCCCCGCCTCCAGGAGGCGCTCAACCGGCTGACCACCGACTTCTCCCCCACCCCGCCGGGCGAGCGGCCCGTGGACCTGCGGATCACCACGACCCTGCTCGCGGGCGTGCCGACGACCACCCACGACGACCTGGGCCAGTCGCTGACCCAGTCCACCCACCAGGGCAGCTTCTCCTTCCGCCGCGACCCGACCGGCCGCGACGACTTCACCGCCGAGCGCCTGCCCACGCTGGTGGACCAGCTCGCGCTGGCCGCCCGGTCCTCCGCGTCGTTCCCGTTCGCGTTCGAGCCGTCGTTCGTGCCGGTCACCGAGGAGGCGGCGGGCGACGCGCGGCCGAACATGGCCGACGTCGCGTCGTGGGCCAACGGCACGGACAACACGTCCCGCTACGTCGTGGACGGCGGCGTGCTGGTCAACACGCCGACCAAGGAGGCGTTGGAGGCCATCGACCGGATGCCCGCGGAGGGCCCGGTGCGGCGGGTGATGCTGCTGGTGTTCCCGCACGCCCCGGAGTCCAAGCAGCCGCCGGTCGCGCCGGTGGACGGGATGCTGCCCAGCACCATCGGCACCGGCGCGAAGCTGCTCAGCGCCCTGACCAGCCAGAGCGGGCGCACCTACGTGGAGCGCATCGAGGAGCACAACCGGCTGGCGGCGTCGCGGCGCGGCGGGCGCAGCGCCCTGCTGGGCCGGCTCGCCGCCGGCGGCTCGGTCGTGGGCCGGCTATACGACCTCGCCGCCACGCTGCACGACCACTACGAGGACATCCGCATCCGGCACGCGGCCCGCGACGTCACCACCCGGCAGTTCGAGGTGCCCGGCGCGAACACCGCCGGGTGGACCTTCGAACGGGTCCGGGCGGCGGCCGAGGCCGCGCAGCGCGCCCACCTGGCCAAGTGGGGCGGCCTGCCCTACGTGCCGGGGCAGCCGCAGCCGGCCGCGCTGCCCGAGCACGGCTGGCCGTGGGGCATCACCATGGCCGAACGGCTCGCCTCCGCCGCGATGGACCTGCTCAAGCGGCTGGTGTGGGTGGTGCCGGACAGCCCCGCGAGCCGCCTGGCGCAGGCCCGCACCAACCTCTACGACGTGCGGGCGCGGCTGCGCGAGCTGCGCGCCGAGCTGGACGGGCAGTGGACCACCCGCGAGCACACCCCGTTGAACCGGGAGTACTGGGAGCTGCGGGTCGAGGCGTTCGCCGAGGGCATGCTGCGCGGCCCGGTCGGCGAGCGGGTGCGGGCGCAGGTGGACCGGATCGCGGGCATCCTCGGCGACGCCCGCGACGCGCTGGACGCCCTGGCCGACGACCGCGTGCAGATGGCCGGGCTGACGTCGTGGAAGGCGCTGCTGCTCGAACCCCGCACCGACGCCGAGACCGCCGCCGGCCTGGTCGCCGGGGACATGTGGCTGTCGCGGCTGCTGGCGCTGGAGGTCGCGGCGACGTGCCTGGCCGACGACGCGCGCGGCGGCATGGACCAGGCGGTGGACCTGGTCCAGATCAGCCTCCAGACCCGCAACGCCTTCGCCGAGCACAGCCAGACCCCCGACGACAAGGCAGGCGGCGCGTCGCTGAGCCGGTTCTCCGGGTTCCTCAAGCGGTCCTGGCGGGTCAACGACTGGATCTGGGGCCGGCTGGACGGCGCCACCATGCTCAGCAAGATCGTGTGCGACCCGAAGCGGCTGCTGCGCATCGACCGGCTCACCCCGCACGGGGGCGCGTCACCGGCGCAACGCGCGCGGCGGCGGGTGGACGAGCTGGCGGGCAGGCTGTTCGGCGACGGCCTGCCGGACCGCCTCGCGCCCGTGGTGGAGCGCGCGGTCGAGCAGCTCACCGCCGTCTACGAGGACGCCGACGGCGACCAGCCGCCCACCTGCGAAGCCCTGGCGGAGCTGGCCGCGTGGGCGCTGCACGTGCGGATCATCTGCGAGGAGCTGCCCGCGCTGCGCGCCGCGATCCTGGCCGACCGGCACGAGGGTGCGGACAAGCGGTCGCGCGGCGAGCTGTTCCTGGAGGAGCAGGCGGCCCTGCTGCGGCGGCTGCCGGTGCGCACCGACGCCGACCGGGTCGAGGTCGGGCTGGAGGCGCTGGAAGCGTTCGACCGGGCCGGGATCGGGCGCGAGCCGCTGTCCCAGGAGGCCTCCAGCGACCAGGTGATCCGGACCGCGGCGACGGCGGCGGCGGTCGCGGTGACCGTGGCCGACAGCGAGCGGTCCGGGCTCGGTCCGGCCAAACCGCTGACGCGGGCGCTGCGCGGCGCGGCGCTGCTGCCGTACTGGACGATCACCGGGTTGACCCGGGGCGGGCAGCTGGCCCAGTTCCTGGGGTTGCTCGGGTTCGCGCTGGGCGGCGCGCTGCTGGTGCTGGCGCTGTTCGACCTGCTGCCG
The DNA here is from genome assembly GCF_039521145.1 of Saccharothrix mutabilis subsp. mutabilis. Classification (NCBI taxonomy): domain Bacteria; kingdom Bacillati; phylum Actinomycetota; class Actinomycetes; order Pseudonocardiales; family Pseudonocardiaceae; genus Saccharothrix; species Saccharothrix mutabilis. The sequence continues at coordinate 297,412 of NZ_BAAABU010000007.1, read as the reverse complement.
CCGTGGGCGGTCGGCCCGGCGGCGGCGTTCGGCACCGCGACCCTGCTGGCCGCCTTCGGGTACGCCGCGCTGCGCACCGGGACCCTGTTGCACGGCTTGGTGTTGCTGGCCCCGGTGATCCCGCTGGCGGCGGTGGCGATCGACCGGACCCGGTCGGCGCTGGCGTCCTCCGAGGAGGGCGTCACCACCGGGCTGGTGGCGGTCGCCGGGGTGGTGGTCGTCGTGGTGGCGTTGCTGGTGATCGGGTCGCTGCCCGCGCCGGTCGGGACGCCGCTGGCGGTGGCGCGGGCGGTGCTGCGGCGCATCCGGCGCCGCCCCCGGCTGGTGCTGCGGGTGCTGCTCGCGGCGGCGATCGTGGTCGCGATCTGGGCCGTGGTCCGCTACCGGCTCTACGACGTGGACCCGGCCGTGGTGGTGGTCGCGACGGTCCTGGCGATCGTGTTCGGCGTGGTCGCCTCGCTGCACCTGGGCCGGTCGTTGCAGCGGTGGCGGCAGCGCGACGGCGTGTGGACCACCGAGCACGCCGAGCCGCCGGCCGCCGCGACCGCCGGGTGGGCCGCCGTGTACGGGTCGGCGCTGCTCGTGATCGGCGCGGTCGTGCAGGTGTTCTCCCTGCGGTTCACCGGCTGGGAGGCGGTGCTGGCCACCACGCTGTCGTTCGGGCTGGTGCTGCTGCTGGTGACGACGTGGTGGGTGCCGCTCAAGGAGCGGCGGTCGATCATGCGGCGGCTGGTGGAGCAGTCGGCCGTCGTGGACTACGGCGACAACGTGGCCGAAGGGCTGTTGCGGCGCTTGGAGGGCCACGCGATGCTGTTCCGCTTCCTGACCACTTTGGACGGTTCCGGCCGGCCCGTCCTCGGGCCGCGCGGACTGCGGGTGGCGCACCGCATCGCCACCCGCCGCGGCGTCGTGGCCTGACCCTCAGGCCACCAGAGCGGGGCGGGCCGGCGCCGGCACGCCCATCGCCCCGCGGTAGAGGCCCTCGAAGGTCTCCAGGGTCTGGTCGATGGCGTGCGCGGCGATCAGTTCGCTGCTCGCCACACCCATGCGGGCGGTCACGGCCGGGTCCGCGACGACCGCGTGCAGCCGCTCGGCCAGGCCCTGCACGTCGCCCGGGGTGAACAGCCAGCCGTTGCGGCCCGGCCGGCACAGGTGCGGCAACGCCATCGCGTCGGCCACCACGACCGGCTTGCCCGCCGCCATCGCCTCCATCGTGGCCAGGCTCTGCAACTCGGCGATGCCCGGCATGCAGAACACGTCGCAACCGGCGTAGGCGTCCAGCAGCTCCTCCTCGCCGACGAACCCGCGGAACCGGACCCGGTCGGCGATCCCGAGGTCGCGCGCCAACAGCTCCCACTCCGCCCGGCACGACCCGTCCCCGACGATGTCGGCGCGCAGGCGCGGCACCAGCGCCACCGCCCGCAGCAGCTCGTCCACCCGCTTCTCCTCGTCCAACCGGCCGACGAACAGCACCGTGGGGCCGTCGCCCGCGCGGACGGGCTTGCGCAGCCGGTAGCGGTCGATGTCGATGCCGCACGACACCGGCACGGCCCGCCGCGGGAACCCGCTGTCGTGCAGGAGCTGGACGGCGCGCGGGGTCGGCGCGGTGACCACGTCGGCCTGGTCGAACACCTTCGTCAGGTCCTTCCACGCCCACCGGGAGGCCAGGCCCTGGAACCACTGCGGGATGTGCGCGTGGCCGAACAGGTTCTCCGGCATGAAGTGGTTGGTGGCGACCGTCGGGACACCCATCTCCCTGGCGTGCTTGAGGGTGTAGCGGCCGACGACGAAGTGCGCCTGGACGTGCACCAGGTCGGGCCGGATGCGGTCGAGCAGCGCCCGGACGTCCTTGCCGACCTGCCACGGCAGGCCGATCCGGAACGTCTTGTGGAACGGGGTGCGGTGCGAGCGCAGGCGGTGGACCGTGATGCCGTCGACGTGCTCGGTGCGGGCCGCGCCGACCGGGTCCACGCAGATCACGTGCACGTCGTGGTCCCGGCCGGCGAGGCCGACCGCGAGCCGGTGGGCGAAGCGGGCCGCGCCGTTGACGTCCGGCGGGAACGTCTCCGCGGCGACGACGATCCGCATGGCGCGTCCGTTCATGGGGTTGTTCTCCGATCTCATGGGTGTCCGGGAGTCCTTGCGGGCGAGCAGGGCGACGCCGGCGATGGCGACGGCGGCGCAGGCGAGTTCCGCGACGGCCGTGGGGCCGGAGGTGCGGGTGGCCTCGCCGAGCAGGGTGGTGCCGATGCCGACGGCGACCAGCGGGTCGACGACGGTGAGGCAGGCGACCGCCACGTGCGGCGGTCCGCTGGCGTAGGCGTGCTGGATGAACCAGCCGCCGACCAGCAGGGCGAGCGCGATACCGGCCGCCGAGAGGCCGGTGCCGAAGGAGAGCGAGGCGGTCTGGACGTCCTGCGACACCGACCGCATGAGCACCGAGACGTAGCCGTAGGAGACGCCGCCGGCCGCGCCGAACGCGAGCGCCCGCACCGCCGGCCGGGCGGACAGCACCCCGACCAGGCCCGGCACGGCCACCAGCCCGAGCACGACCAGCCCGGCGGTCACCTCGGCCTCGGCGGCGACCGGGGTGGCGGTCGCGCTGCCGGCGGCGAGGAACACGAACGCCCCCACGCCGAAGGTCGTCAACGCGACGGCCGGCAGTTCCCGCCGCCGGTTGTCCAGCAGGGCGGTGATCCCGATGGCCAGCACCCCGACCGGCTGCACCACGGTCAACGGCGCCATCCCCAACGCCACCGCGTGCACCCCGGCGCCGACCACCAGCAGCACCAGCCCGGCCAACCACCGCGGCCGGCGCAGCAGGTCGCGCACCCTCAGGTCCGGGACGTCGTTGACCGCCTCGTGCTGCAACCGGGCGGCGAAGGCGAAGAACGCCGCCCCGGCGGCGGCGAGGACGACGGCGAGCCACGTCATCGCGAGACCTCCCGGCTCACCGCGGCGGCGAGGGCGAACAGCAACCCGTACAGCAACGCGAAGAGGATCCGTTCGAAAAGACCGAGCAACACCTGGCCGTCGTAGGTGAGCGAAACATGGCTCACCATGAATGCCACCGCAGTGATCCCCGCGGCCACCGAAAAACGACGGACGGGAGTACTGCGGATGAACCGCCGGGAAATCAACCAGCCCGCCAGCGGAAGGCTCGTGAACATGACCGCCCCGGCGTAGCGGTGCACCAGTCCGGAGAAGGAAGCGGGCGACCCGGTCGGGTCCGTCGGGAACACGGTGGCGACCGTCAACCCCACCGCCCACAGCCCCAGCAGCCACGACACCGGCCCCCGCCTGGGCAGACCGCTGCGCACCAGCACGACGAGCAGCCCCACCGAGGCGGCGGCGAGCGAGAGCGCGGTGACGGCGAGCAGGCCGCTGCCATTGGCAACGAAGATGTAGTCGCTGATCGTGTGGCTGAGCGGACTGAGTTCCCCGACCGCCACCACGTGCAGATACCCGACCGGGAACAACGACAGGACCAACCCCGCCACCGCGAACGACAACACCGCCGCCCGTCTTTCCCCCCGAATCACCGTCACGGGAAAAATCCTGGCGGGATTCGCGATCAGAAAGTATCCGGAACACCCCCGAGGCGACCCTGATGCCACCCGGACATCGGGGGTGGGGCTGCCCCCACCCCGGTTGGTGGGCCTTGCGGACCGGGTGGACGGCGGACGGGGGAAGCGGGCGACCGGCAGACGGCGGCAGGGGGATGCGGCGGCGGGCGGGCGGGCAGCGGCGGCGGGCGGGCAGCGGCGGCGGGCGGGCAGCGGCGGCGGGCGGGCAGCGGCGGCGGGCGGGCAGCGGCGGGCGGGCAGCGGCGGGCGGGCAGCGGCGGGCGGGCAGCGGCGGGCGGGCGGGCGCAGGCGGCGGGTTTGTGGCGGCCACCCGCGAGTCGTCATCGCTTGGTGGGCGCGGGCGTGGAGACCTGCCTGACGAGTGGGCTCGGGTGGGCCTTAGGCTTTGCCGTCGTGAGCCCGCACCCCCAGCACCCTGCCGTGGAAGTGTCGGGGCTGGTCAAGCGATACGGCTCCACCGTCGCGGTGAACGGACTCGACCTCACCCTCCCCCGTGGCGAGGTCCTCGCCCTGCTCGGGCCCAACGGCGCGGGCAAGACCAGCACCGTCGAGGTGTGCGAGGGGTTCCGCCGGGCCGACGGCGGCACGGTGCGCGTCCTCGGTCTCGACCCGCGCTCCCCCGCCCTCCGGCCGCGCATCGGCGTCATGCCGCAGGGCGGCGGCGGGTACCCCGGCATCCGGGCCGACGAGATGCTGCGACTGGTCGCCGCCTGCGCCGCGGACCCGCTCGACCCCGCCTGGCTGCTCGACGTCCTCGGCCTCACCAGCGCCAAGAGCACCCCGTACAAGCGCCTCTCCGGCGGCCAGCAACAGCGCCTCTCCCTCGCCTGCGCCCTCGTCGGCCGCCCCGAACTGGTCTTCCTCGACGAACCCACCGCCGGCATGGACCCCCAAGCCCGCCGCCTGGTGTGGGAACTCGTCGCCGCCCTCAAGAACGACGGCGTCAGCGTCCTGCTCACCACCCACCTCATGGACGAGGCCGAGGCGCTCGCCGACCACGTCGTCATCGTCGACCGGGGCCGGGTCGTCGCCGCCGGCACGCCGCGCGAGCTGACCGCGCTGGAAGACCAGCAACTCCGCTTCCGCGCCCGCCCCGGCCTCGACCTGTCCCTGCTCGTCGGCGCGCTGCCCGAGGGCATGAAGGTGCGCGAGGCCAGTCCCGGCGGCTACCTCGTGCAGGGGCGCATCGACCCGCAGGTCGTCTCCACCGTCACCTCGTGGTGCGCGCAACAGGGCGTGCTGGCCGAAGAGCTCACCGTCGCCAAGCGCAGCCTGGAGGACGTCTTCCTCGACCTGACCGGACGGGAGCTGCGGTCGTGAGGTTCGCACCGGGCACGTTCACCCCCCGCCCAGGCCGGGGCTCCCTGGGCCGCATGCTGCTCACCCAGGCCCGCACCGAAGCCGTCCTGACCCTGCGCAACGGCGAGCAGGTCCTGCTCACCGTGCTCATCCCGGTGGCCCTGCTGGTCGCCATGAGCGTGATGTCGGTCATCCCGGTCCCGGAACCCCGCGTCGGCTCGTCCGTCGCCCGCGTCCTCGCGCTCGCGGTCATCTCCTCGGCGTTCACCGGCCAGGCCATCGCCCTCGGCTTCGACCGCCGCTACGGCGTCCTCAAACGACTCGCCGCCACCGCCCTGCCCCGCTGGCTGCTCGTCGGTGGCCGCATCGCGGCGGGGCTGGCCGTCGTGGTCGTCCAGGTCCTCATCCTCGGCGTCATCGGCGCGCTGCTCGGCTGGGACCTGCCCTCCCCCGCCGGCTGGCTGTGGACCGCGGTGCTGCTCCTGCTCGGCACGCTCGCGTTCGGCGCGCTGGGCGTCCTGCTCGGCGGCGCGCTGCGCGCGGAGATCGTCCTGGCCCTGGCCAACATCGTCTGGTTCCTGCTCCTGCTGGTCGGCGGCGTCGCGCTGGGCGTGAGCACCCTCCCGGCCTGGCTCGCGACCGTCGTGGAACTGCTGCCCTCCGCCGCCCTGGCCGAAGGCCTGCACACCGCCGTCGTGGACAACCGGGCGCCCGCCCTGAAGCAGGTGCTCGTCCTGATCGCCTGGGGTGTGGCCGCCGCCGCACTGGCCGCGAGGACGACGAAGCTCACCTGACCCGCCCGCGACTTCTCAGCAAGTGGTACCTACCATCGGTGACCGTGCCTGACTGGGTCGTCGCCTTCCTGCTGAAGTTCCAACGCGCGTTCGCCGTCGCCGTGGTGGTGGCGCAGGCGGGCATCGCCGTCACCGGCTCGATCGTGCGCGTCACCGGCTCCGGCCTGGGCTGCCCCACCTGGCCCGAGTGCGTCGCCGGCAGCCTCACCCCGGTCGAGCACCCCGAGGTCGCGCCGCTGCACCAGTGGGTCGAGTTCGGCAACCGCACCCTCACCGGCCTGGTCGGCGTCATCGCCGCCCTGTGCGTCCTGGCCGCCTGGTACTCCAAGCCCCGCCGCCGGCGCGTGGTCACGCTCGCCGTGATCCAGCTCGTCGGCGTGGGCGTGCAGGCCGTCGTCGGCGGCATCACCGTGCTGACCGGCCTGCTCTGGTGGACCGTCAGCGTCCACTTCCTGATCTCGATGGTCCTGACCTGGCTGGCCGTCCTGCTCCTGGCCTCGCTCCGGGAGGGCGACGCGCCCGCCCGGCCGCTGATCTCCGCCAACGTCCAGCGGCTCCAGGTCGTGCAGGCGGGCGTGCTCGGCCTGCTGCTGCTCGCGGGCACGTTCGTCACCGCCGCCGGCCCGCACGCCGGCGACGCGTCCACCCCGCGCCTGGACGTCCCGGTGGAGACCCTCTCCCAACTGCACGCCGACCTGCTGTTCCTGTTCCTCGGCATGCTGATCGCCCTGGGCTTCGTCCTGCACGGGCACGCCCGCCGCCCCTACGCGGTCCTGGTCGCCACGGTCGTCGCGCAGGGCGCGCTGGGCATGGTCCAGTACTGGACCGGCGTGCCCGAGGTGCTGGTCTCCCTCCACGTCCTGGGCGCCGGCGCGGTCGTCATCGCCACCGCCAACCTGTGGACGGCCACCCGCGAACGGGTCGCCGTCCCCCCGGTTCAGCGCGAGGACGAGGGCCTGCGCTCCCAGACCGCCGGCAACTCGGTCGCCAGCCAGGTGTAGAGGTCGTCCACCGCGCGCAGCCGCACCGCCCGCTCCGGGTCGCCGCTCATCAGCCGCATCCCGGCCTCGGTCAGCTCGCGCACGCTGGTCAGCGCGTCCAGCTTGCGCGCCACCAGGTCGCCCCACCGCTTCTCGTTGATCCGGTACTGCGCGGCCTGCCGCCCGCGGCGGGTCCGCTTGGTCACCAGGCCCTCGCCGACCAGGAACTTCAGGTTCGTGGAGATCGACCCGCTGGACGCCTCCAGCTCCTGCGACAGCTCCGCGGCCGTCCGCTCGGTCGGCTGGCACACCAGCAGGTACCCGAGGATGCGCCCGCCGATCAGCGGGATGCCCTCGCGCTCGAAGTGCGCCGCGAACCGCTCGATCCACGCCGACAGCCGAGTCTCACGCCCGACACTCACCAGCCCAACCCCCTGTTTCGGCCGACACTGAAGCCATAGTAGGCAGTCAGAGTCGCCGGAGGCCGGCCAACACGCGCTCCATCAGCCCCAGGTCGGGCTGTTCGCCGTCGGAGGACACCGTGCGGTGCACGTCGATCAGGCCGCGCTCGGCCATGTCGCCCAGCAGCACCTTCGCCACGCCCAGCGGCAGCCGCAGCAGCGCCGCGACCTCCGCCACCGACCGCGGCCGGGCCACCAGCGAGATGACCTCCTGGTACTCGGCCTTCATCGCGCCCGGGTAGTCCCAGTCGACCGTCGAGACCAGCGTCTCGATCTCCAGCTGGACCGACGACGTGGTGCGCCCGCCGGTCCACGAGTAGGCGCGGACGATCGACGCCGCCTCCTCGTCGCGCGGGTAGTCGAAGTCCACGTCGTCCTGGAACACCGGGTGCGGGCGCGTGGGCACCTCCGCCTGGTCCGGTTCGGGCCGCGGCGCGGGCTTGCGCCGCCGACCCGCGTCCAGGCTGAAGCCGTTGAGCAGGTCGGCGAACGTCTGCTCGGCGGACGGTTCGGGCTCCTGGCTCATGACCACCTCACGCCGACGGGCGGGCCATCATCCGTTTCACGCCCTGGATCTCGGCGCGCAGTTCCGGGGTGAGCAGCTGCCCCACCTGGTCCACGACCACGGTCATCTCGTAGGCCACCTGGCCGACGTCGGCGTCCGGCGCGGCCAGCACCGCAAGGCACGAGCCGTCCCGGATCGACATCAGCAGCATGATCCCGTACTGCATCTCGATCACCGAGCGCAGCACCGGGCCGCCGTCGAAGCAGCGCGCGGCCGACTCGGTCAGGCTCGCCACGCCCGCCGCGATCGCCGACAGCTGCTCGGCGCGGTCGTCGGGCAGGCCGCTGGACGCGGTGAGCAGCAGGCCGTCCACGGAGATGACCACGGCGTGGGCGACACCGGGCACGCGTTCGGCGAAGTTGCTCACGATCCAGCCGAACTGGTCGATCTGCCGTGACCTCTGCCCGCTCATGTGCTCTCCCGCCCCGTTCGGTGATCACCGGACTCCCGTACACCTTGCCGGATACCGGTCTGGTAACTGGCCAGAAATCCCCGTGTCGCGTTCGGATCACGCCGAACGGGTGCACCGGGTTCCGGCGCTTCGGGGCGGTCGGCCACCAGGTTCGTGCGCGGCCTGCGCTTGGGCAGGGCCGTCGAGTTCTCCGCCGCGGGCACTTCCGCCTGCACCGGAACGTCGTTGGGGCGCTGCCGCGCCGGTTCCGCGGGGCCCGGCGGGACGGGCTTGCCGGTGAACCACGTGGACGGGTTGCGGGCCCCGCCCGGTGCGGCGCCCGTCGGCAGCGGCGTGCCGCCGGGCGGAGTCGGCGTGCGGGTCGGCGGCGGCGCGCTGTTGGCGGCCGGCACGGGCCCCGGTGTCCTGGTGGGCAGCGGGGTCCCGTTCGGCGGAGTGGGAGTGCGGGTGGGCAGTTTCGTGCCGTTGGGCGGGGTGGGGGTGCGCGTGGGCAGCGGGGTGCCGTTCGGCGAAGCCGGCGTGCGGGTCGGCAGCGCGGTGCCGCTGGGCGGCGTCGAGGGCCGCGCCACCGAGCGGGCCGAGGTCACCGCCACGTGGCCGGCGAAGGTCTGCTCCGACGCCGTCACCCGGCGCGGCTCCGGTGCGCTGGCCGCGCGGACCAGCTCCTGCGGCAGCGCGACCACCGCGCGCACGCCCTCGCCCTGCTCGCGCAGCATCACCTGCATGCCGTGCCGGCCGGCCAGCCGCCCGACCACGTACAGCCCGAGCTGGCGCGACACCGGCAGCTCGCCCGCCTCGTCCGCCGCGGCCTGCGCGATCTTGCGGTTGGCCTGCTCCAGGTCTTCCTCGGACATGCCGACGCCCACGTCGAGCACGTCCACGAACACGCCGCCGCCGGCCCGCGCCCGACCGCCGGCGATCACCTGCGTGCGCGGCGGGGAGAAGTTGGTCGCGTTGTCCAGCAGCTCGGCCACCAGCCGCACCAGGTCGCCGGCCGCGTACCCGACGACCTCGACCTGCGGCGTGGCCTGCACGACGACCCGCTGGTACTGCTCGATCTCCGACGCGGCGGCGCGCAGCACGTCGGCCAGCGGCACCGGGCGGGTGAACCGGCGGGCCATGTCGCTGCCGGAGAGCACCATCAGGTTCTCGTTGTTGCGGCGCATCCGGGTGGCGAGGTTGTCCAGCTTGAACAGGTTCGCCAGCTGCTCGGGGTTCTCCTCCTGCCGCTCCAGCTCCTCCATGAGCTTGAGCTGCCGCTCCACCAGGCCCTGGCTGCGGCGGGACAGGTTGACGAACGCGCTGCGCATCGCGGTGCGCAGGTCGGCCTGCTCGGCGGCGGAGGCGACGGCCTGGCGGTGCACCGCGTCGAACGCGCGCGCCACCTGGCCCAGCTCCTCCCGCGTGTGCACGGGCACGGGCTCGACGGAGGTGTCCGGCGCGGCGTCCTCCTTGAGCTGCGCCACCAGGGTCGGCAGCCGGTGCTCGGCGACGTCGAGCGCCGCCACCCGCAGGGCGCGCAGCGAGCGCAGGAGGTAGTTGCCGACGACGAAGCCGACCGCGGCGGCGGCGAACAGCGAGGCGAGCAGGATCACCGAGGCGAAGCCCGCCCGGTCGCTGGTCTCGTCCTGCAACCGCTCGGCGGCGTCGGCGAGCTGCTTCTCCAGGCCGCGCAGCACGATGCCGATCTGGCGCTGCGCGCCGACCGACCCGTCGTTCCAGGCCGCCACCGCCACCCGGTCGGTGATCGACCCGGGGTCGCTGCGGACCTGTTGCAACAGGCTGTTGCGGGCGTCCACGTCCTGGCCCGCGACGGTGGCGCGGTAGTCGGCCTGCTGCTGCGGCGTGGCGACGGCGTTGAAGTCGGCGAGCTTGTCCTGCTGGCGGGTCCAGGACTGCTCCAGCGCGGTCTTCTCGTTGTCCAGCAACGATCCCCGGCTGATGCCGGCCAGCACGGTGGCGTGCTGCCAGGACATCTGCTCGGCCGCCATCGCGAGGTTGTGCAGCGCGGTGGCCGTGCCGGACAGGGTGGACTCGCCGAAGTCGCCGACCATCGCCTGGTCGAAGTCGAGCAGGGCGCGCAGGACGACGCTGTAGCCGCCGATGCCACCCGCGAGGTCCACGCCGCCGCTGATCACGCGGTCGCGCAACTGGGGCAGGCCGTCGAGTTGGACGGTGACGTCCCGGAACCGCGCGCCCGCGACCTCGCCGAGCCGGGCGCGTTCCACCAGGTTCTTGACGCCCGCGGCGGCGGTGTCGGTGGCGCGCACGATGTCGCGGAAGCGCGACAGGTCCACGCCCTGGCCCTCCGTGCGCTCGGCGGAGAAGGCGCGTTCGGCCTGGACGCTGGTGATCAGCGGGTCGAGGCCGGCGCGCAGCGTGACCAGCCGCTGCATGCCCGAGTACTGGTCGGCCGCCTTGATGTAGCTGCGGATCTGCACCAGCCCCGCGCCGACGGCGACCAGCACCGGCACCGCGAGGACGGCGGCCAGCTTGACCGGCAGCCGCCAATTCCGCCAGTCGGCGACGGCGGACCACCACTGCCGACGCGTGCCGTTTTCGCCTGTCACCACACAAGTCCCGGGGTAAATGAGTAACCGATCGACTACGCAAATCGTCACCGGCACGAGCGGCAGGCGGCGGATGCTGTTGCGGGATAGTAGGTGGTGGATCAGGCCAGGACAACGACCTCGGCGCAGGTCATCCGCCGTTCGGCGCACGGGTCGCGGCGAACGCGGCCCGCGACCCGAACGAGATCCGGCCCCCGCCGAGGTCGTGAGCTGCGCTAACAGTCCCTTCACCGGCCGTGGCGGCGGGAAGGGCGTTGACTGGGAGCGTCGCGGAGTTACGCTTCTCGCTCGCCGAACCCCGCACCGACGGCGTCCGCGGTGGACCGAGGCGAAATCCCTGGAGGTTTGATGACGAAGGCGATCCTGCCTCCGAGCGAATCGAGACGCGCGCGCGGTTTCGCGACGTTCGACGAAGATCCAGGGGTCCCGCTGCTGGTGGACGAATCGGGCAAGCCGGACTTCGTGGCGTTGCGGGACAGCGAGGATTTCCGCGAGTTGCGACGGCGCGTGACGCGGTTCGTACTCCCCGCGACTTTGGGTTTCCTAGCGTGGTACCTCGGTTACGTCGCGCTTTCGGCTTACGCGCCGGAGTTCATGGCGACCGAGGTGTACGGCGTGATCAACATCGGGATCGTGTTCGGCGTGCTCCAGTTCGTCAGCACGATCGCGCTGACCCTGGCCTACGCGCGCTACGCGCGGCGCAGGCTCGACCCGCAGGTGGCCACCGTCCGGGCGCTGACCGGGAAGGGTCGGGCGTGACCGGCGGCAACACGGCGATCAACGTCGGCGTCTTCACCGTCTTCGTGCTGATCACGCTCTGGGTCGTGTACCGGGCGGGCAGCCGCAACACCACCGCGTCGGACTACTACGCGGCGGGCAGCAGCTTCACCGGGCCGCAGAACGGGATCGCGCTGTCGGGCGACTTCCTGTCGGCCGCGTCGTTCCTGGGCATCTCGGGCAGCATCGCGGTCAACGGCTACGACGGGTTCCTGTACTCCATCGGCTGGGTCGTGTCCTGGCTGATGGGCTTGATGATCATCGCGGAGCGGTTGCGCAACACGGGCCGGTTCACCCTCGGGGACGTGCTGGCGTTCCGGATGCGGCAGCGGCCGGTGCGCGCCGCGGCGGCGAACGTGACGCTGGTGATCTCGCTGTTCTACATGATCGCGCAGATGGCGGGCGCGGGCGCGTTGATGGCGCTGCTGCTGGACGTGCACACCAAGGCGGGGCAGGCGGTCGTGATCGCGGTCGTCGGCATCGTCATGGTGCTGTACGTGCTGGTCGGCGGCATGAAGGGCACCACGTGGGTGCAGATCATCAAGGCCGTGCTGCTGATCCTGTGCGTCACGCTGATGACGGTGTTCCTGCTGGGCAAGTTCGGGTTCAGCCTGTCGTCGATCATGGAGACGGCGTCGCGCAACAGCCCCCTCGGCCCGCAGGTGCTCGAACCGGGCGCGCGGTACGGCGGGACCCCGTTGGCGCGCCTGGACTTCATCTCGCTGGCGCTGGCGCTGGTGCTGGGCACCGCGTCCCTGCCGCACGTGCTGATGCGCTTCTACACCGTGCCCAACGCGCGGGAGGCGCGGCGGTCGGTGGTGTGGGCGACGTGGATGATGTCGATCTTCTACCTGTGCACGCTGGTGATCGGCTTCGGCTCGCTGGCGCTGGTCGGCGCGGACACGATCAAGAAGGCCCCGGGCGGCGAGAACTCCGCCGCGCCGCTGCTGGCGTTCGAGATCGGCGGCGCGGTGCTGCTGGGCATCGTGGCGGCGGTGGCGTTCGCGACGATCCTGGCGGTGGTCGCGGGTCTGACGCTGACGGCGTCGGCGTCGTTCGCGCACGACGTGTACGCGAACGTGATCAAGCGCGGGCACGCCGAGCCGCGGCAGGAGGTCCGGGTCGCCCGGTTGACCGCGGTCGTGGTCGGGTTGCTGGCGATCGTCGGCGGCATCGCGGCCAACGGGCAGAACGTGGCGTTCCTGGTGGCGCTGGCGTTCGCGCTGGCGGCGTCGGCGAACCTGTCCACGATCATCTACTCGATGTTCTGGAAGCGGTTCAACACCAACGGGACGCTGTGGGCGATCTACGGCGGCCTGGTGTCGTGCATCGTGCTGATCGCGTTCTCGCCGGCGGTGTCGGGCTCGAAGACGTCGATCTTCCCGGACGTGGACTTCGCCTTCTTCCCGCTGGGCAACCCGGGGCTGGTGTCGATCCCGTTCTCGTTCCTGTGCGGGTTCCTGGGCACGGTGCTCAGCCGGGAGGAGGCGGACCCGGCGAAGCAGGCGGAGATGGAGGTCCGGGCGTTGACGGGCATCGGTTCGGGACTGCGGTAGCGGCCCGACCCCGGGCAGCGGTCCGGGGTCGCGGTGCGGCCCGCGCCCGGCTCGTCGCCGGGAACCGGTTCGGGCGTTGCGGTAACGATCGGGCGCTGCGTGCGGATCTTCCCCGTGGGGAGGTCTGCCGATGCCGTTGTTCGGCCGCCGGGGTGTGGAGCCGCCGAAGCCCGTCGACGAGCACGCCGGTCCGCTCGCGGAGTACACCGCGTTGCGGGCCGAGGTGTTGTTCGCGACCGAGATGATGTGGAAGGTCACCGTGTTCCAGGTGACCAGCGCGGGCGCGGTGTTCGGGTTCGCGCTGTCGTCGGCCGGGCGGTTGCCGTTGCTGCTGATCGTGCCGTTCAGCTCCTACATCCTGTGCACGCGCGGCATCTTCTACCGCCGGCTGATCCACCACGCGAAGGTCTACATCCACCGGGAGCTGGACGGGCGCGTGCCCGGCGGGCTGCGGTTCGAGGAGTGGCGGCACCGGCGGTACCTGAAGCGGCAGCTGCTCAGACCGGTGTACGAGAACCCGCTGGTGCTGATGTTCCCGGGCATTTCGGCGCTGTCGCTGGGGGCGGTGGCGGTGTGGTTCGCCGGGACGAAGATCAAGTGGGACAACACCGCTGTCTGGAGCGGCGCGGTGGCGTGGTCGATCGGGGTGGTGCTGACCCTGCTGTCCGTGGTGCTGCTGTGGTCGGCGCACCGCCAGATCGTCGCCGAGCGCTGACCCGTGCCCCGCGCCCTGTTGATCAGCGTCGCCGGGGCGGGCGTGATCCTGCTGCTGTGCGTGCTGGTGTGGCTGTACCTGCGCAGGAAGCGGAAGGCGGAGGCCGGGATCGCCCTGGGCGCGGTGACGTTGCTCGTGACGGCCACCGTTCCCCTGATCGCCAAGCCGGTGGAGGACGCCTGGTCACCGGTCACCAGCGGCACCCCGTCGACCTCCGCGTCCCAGTCCCCCGTGCCCCCGCCCGACGCGACCGGGCAGCGCCTGCGGTCGGGGTGGGGTCCGGAGCGGGAGCTGTTCACCACGGCCGAGCCGCCGGGCTTCGTGACGTTGAACTCGATCACGGACAACCCGCACGTCGGTGACGAGCGCACGTTCCTGGTGGTCCGCCACACCGGCCCGGACTGCGGCAGCGGTCCCCCGTCGTGGGGGTTCCACGAGAAGGTCACCCAAGGCGACCACCTGATGTTCCGCGTCTACGTCGAGAACTCGGCGGCCGACAACCTCGACATCGACGGCTCCCACACGGTGCGCGGCCTGCGCCTGAAGGTCACCCTGCCGGATCGGATCGGGGACCCGTCCACCGGTTCGGCCGGCCAGGCGGAGGTCAGCGCCACGCTCAAGGCGGACAACACCGAGCCGCGCGAGTACTGGCACATCGCGCTGCTGTCCGCCGACCGACCGCTGACACCGGAGCTGATGAGCGGGACGAGCAAGCTGCACACGGACCACTTCGGCGCGGACGGCCTGGCCCTACCGGACTCGTTCCTCCACGACCCCGGCATGCTCCTCGGCTACGACAAGCTGGACGGGAACCTGCGCGCCGGCCACAAGTACGCGCTGTACCTGACCTTCTGCGTGCGGTTCGAAGGTTATTACCGCGTCTAGGACCGCGCGCGAAGGGCGGCGCGGACCGCGGAGGCGAAGCGCAGCGGGGCCGTGGCGTCGGTTTGGCGGAAGCCCAGGGACGGCTCGACCAGCTCCAGCTCCAGCAGCAAAGGCGCGCCGGACGCGTCGGCCACCAGGTCCACCCGCGCGTACAGGAAGTCGGTCCGGCGCAACCCCAGGTGTTCCGCCGCCGCGTCCAGGGCGTCCTCGGCGACCCGCTGCTGCGGCCCGGTCGGGTGCGCACCCGACAGGCGCTCCACGATGTAGAGGCCCGACTCGTCGTACTCGGCGTCCTCGGTCAGCATCGCGCCCTTGGTGAAGGCGTGCGAGTACTGGCCGCCGAAGTACACCAGGGCCGTCTCGCCGACCGCGTCCACCGCCGACTGGTACGGCTGCACCAGCGCCGGACCGCCCAGGCCCGCCAGGTGGGCCGCGGC
This sequence comes from Saccharothrix mutabilis subsp. mutabilis, assembly GCF_039521145.1. Lineage (NCBI taxonomy): Bacteria > Bacillati > Actinomycetota > Actinomycetes > Pseudonocardiales > Pseudonocardiaceae > Saccharothrix > Saccharothrix mutabilis. Next base: position 282,374 of record NZ_BAAABU010000007.1, on the reverse strand, counting down.
CGTCTCGAAATCGCCGGCCGCCACGCGCAGCGCGCCCCGTGAACCGGCGCCGACCGTGGGCTTGATCACGAACTCGCCGGTCGGCCAGTCGGCGAACCCCGACGAGGCCAGGACCGTCGGCACCACCGGCACGCCCAACCGCTCCAGGTCGAGCATGTAGGACTTGTCGGTGTTCCACGGCACCACCGCCGCCGGGTTCGCCAGCACCGGCACCGAGGCGCACCACGCCAGGAACTCGTCGCGCCGGTCGGTGTAGTCCCACGTCGAGCGCAGGACCACCAGGTCGGCGGTCTCGCCGGAACCCCAGACCGTCCACGCCGCGTCCACGCCGACGTCGGCCAGCGCGCCGACCAGGGCGTCGTCGTCGCCGTCACCGGTGGGCAGGGACGCGCAGCTCGCGAGGAGGACCTTCACCAGCGCAGCCTAAACAGGCGCGTTTCGCTTGCCAAGGTCTCCCGGCAGCGAAGAAACAGCGGTCAGATCGCCCAGGGGGATGCCATCTTGCGGCGGTGCGCCGGGCCGATCTTCGTCGCCGCGGTGGTCTCGCGGTCCCATTCGTGCTTCTCCAGGTCGGCCACGGCCTCGACCAGGGCCTCCGCCGAGGCCACGTCGGGCAGCACGACGTCGCCCATCGCGCCGTCGTCGCCGACCAGCACCACGCGGGCGCCGGCCCGGCCGATGTTCTGCACCACCGCGCGGGCGGGCTTGCCGTGCTCCGCCACGAACCGCGTCGCCGTCTTCACCGCCGCGCCGACCTTCTTGTCCTCTGCCACCCGACAAGACTAGAACCTGCGGGTAACTTCCGTGCACGTGACCGAAACCACCACACCACAAAGCCTGGTCGGCGAGTTCCTCACCTGGCACTTCGACCGCAACCCCGCGACCGCCGCGATGCTGGGCTCGCTGGAGCACGACCACACGCTCGGCGACTTCAGCGCCACCGCCCTGGCCGAGCAGGAGCGCGAGGCGGGCGTCTGGCTCGACCGGTTCGCCGCCGTGCGCACCGACGACCTGGAGGAGTCGGTCGACCTCGACCTGGTCGTGTCCGTGCTCAAGGGCGTCCGGGCCAAGGCGACGTGGCCGGCGTGGCGACGCGACCCGTCGACCTACACCGCGGCCGTGCTGTACCCGCTGTTCACCGCGTTCCTGCACCGGCTGCGCCCGGAACCGGAGCTGGTGGACAGCGTCGTCGCCCGGCTGGCCGAGGTGCCCGCGCTGCTGGCGCACGCCGAGCGCAACCTCGACCCCGAGCTGGCCGCGCCCAAGATCGTGGAGCGGGCCGCCGCGCAGGCCAAGACCGGTCGCGCGTTCCTCACCGGCACGCTGCCCGCCGAGGTCGGCGACCCCGGCCTGCGGGCGAAGCTGGCCGACGCCGCCGAACCGGCCGCCGCCGCGTTCGACCGGTTCGCCGCGTTCCTCGACGAGTTCGCGACCCGGGCCCGCGGCGACTGGCGGATGGGCGAGGCGCTGTACTCGCAACTGCTGCTGGAGCACGAGGTCCTGGGCTACGGCGCGGGCGAGCTGCACGAGCGCGGCAAGGCCGCCTACGCCGACCTGGAAGCCGAGATGAAGCGGCTCGCGGGCACCGACGACTGGCACTCGGTGATGGCCGCGCTGCAGGACGACCACCCGCCCACGCCCGAGGCGATGCGCGCCGAGTACGAGGCGGAGACGCTGCGGGCGCGGGCCTTCCTGGTCGAGCGCGGACTGGTGACGCTGGCCGACGGCGAGGAGTGCCGGGTGGTGCCGTCGCCGACGTTCCAGCGGCCGGTGCTGTCCGTCGCCTCCTACATGTCCCCCGCGCCGCTGACCAACGGCCGCGTCGGGCACTTCTTCGTGCCGTGGCCGCCGGAGGGCTTCACCGCCGAGCAGACCGAGCAGCGGCTGCGCACCAACTCCCGCGCCCAGCTCGCGACGATCGCCGTGCACGAGGCCTACCCCGGCCACCACTGGCACCTGTCGTGGCTGGCCGCGCAGGACCGGCCGGTGCGCAAGGTGTTCCGCACGCCGTACTTCTCCGAGGGCTGGGCGCTGTACGCGGAGAAGCTGCTGCGCGAGCACGGCTACTTCACCGCCGAGCAGGTCGGCGACGAGCGCAAGGCCCGCGCGCAGGAGCTGGCGCACGTCGAGGCGCGGCTGTTCCGCGCGGCGCGCATGATCGTGGACACCGCGCTGCACTGCGGGGACATGACCGTCGAGCAGGCGGAGCGGTTCATGACGACCAAGGCGTCGCTCACGCCGGGCACGGCGCAGGGCGAGGTGACGCGGTACTGCGCGTGGCCCACGCAGGCCCCGTCGTACCTGACCGGCGCGTTGGAGATCGAGAAGATCCGCGAGGAGTTCACCGGCACGCAGCGGGAGTTCCACGACAAGCTCGCCGGGTCCGGCGCGCTGCCGCTGGGCCTGGCGCGGCGCGTCGCTCTCGGCCGGTGAGACGCGGAACAGTCCCGGGCCCGCGCGGGTTGGGTGGGAACAGGCAACGGACAACGGAGGACGGCTGACTATGCCCAAGGCAGTGGTGGTGCGCGCGACCGGCGGACCGGAGGTGCTGGAGTTCGGCGAGGTCGAGGCGCGCGCACCGGGTTCCGGGGAGCTGCTGGTGGACGTGGCCGCCGCCGGCGTCAACTTCATCGACACCTACCACCGGGAGGGCCGCTACCCGCTGCCCGTGCCCTTCGGCATCGGTCTGGAGGGCGCGGGGCGGGTCGCCGCCGTCGGCCCGGACGTGACCGGTGTCGCCGTCGGCGACCGGGTGGCGTGGGCGCACGCGCAGGGCAGCTACGCCGAACAGGCCGTCGTGCCCGCCGCGGCGGCCGTGCCGGTGCCCGACGGCGTGGCCGACGAGACGGCCGCCGCGCTGATGCTCCAGGGCATGACCGCGCACTACCTGGTCGCGTCCACCTACCCCGTCCGGGAGGGCGACACCGTCCTGGTGCACGCCGCCGCCGGCGGGGTGGGGCTGCTGCTGGTGCAGCTGGCCAAGGCGCGCGGGGCCCGGGTGATCGCCACGGTGTCCACCGAGGCCAAGGAGGCGCTGGCGCGGGAGGCGGGCGCGGACGAGGTCGTCCGGTACGACCGGGTGGAGTTCGCGCCCGCGGTGCGGGAGCTGACCGGCGGCGCGGGCGTGGCGGCGGTGTACGACGGCGTCGGCGCCTCGACGTTCGACGGCAGCCTGGCGAGCCTGAAGCCGCGCGGCTACCTGGTGCTGTTCGGCGCGTCCAGCGGCCCGGTGCCGCCGGTCGACCCGCAGCGGCTCAACCAGGCCGGGTCGGTGTACCTGACCCGGCCGAGCCTGGGCGCGTACACGGCCGCCCGGGAGGAGCTGGAGTGGCGGGCGCGGGAGCTGTTCGCGGCCGTCGAGAGCGGCGCTTTGAAGGTCCGCGTCGGTGGCCGCTACCCGTTGGCCGACGCGCGGCGGGCGCACGAGGACCTGGAGGGCCGCCGCACCACCGGCAAGCTGCTGCTCCTGCCCTGAAACCGCTGGCAACCCGACAGCCCAGACAGCCCAGACAGCCCAGACAGCCCAGACAGCGGAACGCTCCGCGCGCCCGGGTGGCGCGCGGAGCGTTGGCGGGGCCGAGGGTCAGGACTGGACCTTCACCGCGTCCACGACGAAGATCAGGGTCTCGCCGGGGGCGATGGAGCCCTTGCCGTCCGGGTAGCCCTTGTCCGGCGGGACCACCAGGAGGCGACGGCCGCCTTCCTTGAGGCCGATCAGGCCCTCGTTCCAGCCCTGGATGACCCGGGCCTGGCCGATGTTCTCCAGCTCCAGCGGCTTGCCCGCGTCCCAGGAGGCCTCGCGGGTCTTGCGGTCGCGGAAGGTCGCCAGGACGTAGTGCACCTCGGCGGCGCTGCCCTGCTTGATCTCGGCGCCGGTGCCCTCGGTGAGGTCCTTGACCAGCAGGCCGTCCTGCGGCTTGCAGCCGGTGGGCACGGTGATCGCGGGCTTCGCGCCCGCCGCGCCGGTCACCTGGTACTGGGCCGGCTCGCACGGCGGGCCGCTGGGCGTGGGCAGCGACTGCGCCTCGCTGGCGGCGGCGGTCGGGGTGGCCGACGGGGTGTTGGTCTTGGTGGACGGCCGGTCGCTCGCGGTGCACGCGGTCAGCGCCAGTCCGGCGGACAACAGGGGCACGAGAGCCAGGGCCGTACGGCCGACGGTACGCATGGTTGCAGACCTTATGGCGTGGGCTCGTCCGCCGTGCCGCCAGGCCCACCAGCAGGCCCAACGCCGGTCACCGTGCGCTGTTTTCGATCTTCACGCGAAACCGCAATTGTGCACTAATTACCGCTATCGCAGTTCGACACCCCAGCGTACAGTAACTCCGCGCACTTGATCGGATACTGACGGCATTCGGCCTTTCGGGTGCAAGGCCGAAGGAGGTGACCCACCGTGTCCGCGAAGCCGGCCGGCGATCGCGGCAACCTGTTGCAGGAATTGTTCTGGACCAGGACAGGCCTGCTCCTGTTGATCCTCGTGGTGACCTCGGGGACCTGCCTGGCCATTTCCAGCACGATGGACCCCGGCGCGATCCGCAACTTCGTCCTGTCCCTCGGCACCGGCACGATGATCTCCGCCGTCGTCGGTTTCACGCAGACCCTGATCACCAGTTCGGCCGCGCAACGCGCGCTGGTCACGCCGGTGGTCGAGGAGAGCCGCAAGGCGCTGCGCGAGCTGACCTTCGAGTACCGGGCGTTGGACCGCGAGTTCTTCCCCACCCACGTGTTCGAGCCCACCGCCCGGCCGGACCCGGTGTTCAACCAGGTGATGATGCAGGACCTGGAGCGCACCAGGCTCTACGGGTTCCGCGGCTTCGCGGGCCGGTACGCGGCCTGCCGACTGCTGTTGTCGCAGGCGGAGTGCGAGCTCCGCGCCGTCCTGGCCGACCCGCGGGACGACGACGCGATCAGCGGCCGGGCCCGCTACCTGCTGCGCCACGAGGGCGCGGACGGCGACTACGACACCATCGTGGACCGGTTGCGCGAGCAGATCTCGATCGGCCTGGTCGGTCTGTTCTGCGCGCGCAGCCGGTGCTCGCGGATCGACCTGACGATCGTGTCGGACCCGCCGCTGGACCGGCTCGAACTGTTCGACGACAGTGCGTGGCTCACCCTGTACAGCAACACCAGCGCGGGCATAGTCCGGCTCTACCCGCGCACCCTGCGTTTTTCCGAGGGGTCGTTCCTCTACGGCATGGAACGCGCGGAGTTCCTGCGCATCAGCAATTCCAAGGCGGGGCTCCACGTCGTCATCACGCCGGGCACCACGCGCGAGGACTTCCTCGTCCTCTTCGAGAAGATCACCGGCGCCCCGCTGACGGCGGAGGGGTTCCGCGCGCTCGAAGAGAAGTTCCACGCATTCCGCCGGGAATTCTCCACCTCCGCTCAGTTGGGGAGCTGATCAATTCGTGTTCACCGAGTCTGCCGGGTGCTCCGCCCTCGCGGAGCTGGCCACGATCGTCGCCGTGGCCGACCGTCCCGTCACCGACTCCCCCGTCCTCGAACCCCGCGTTGTCGGCTCCCCTGTCGCCGACCACTGGGCACGCGTCGAGGGCCGGTTCCGGGAGTGGGCGGGACGGCCGGGCCTGCGGGACGGACTTCGTGCGCATTTACGGTCGTTGACGCCACGCGAGGAGATGCGCGTCGTCGCCAGATCGCGCGAGACGACCACGCACTTCGCGTGGTGCCTGCGCGACGAGCCGGCCGAGCCGTTCACGTTCTGGCTGCACGAGTACAAGCCGCAGCAGGACTGGCGCCACGGCTACGCCGATTCCATCCACAACCACCGCTACCACTTCTGCACGGTCCTGCTCGCCGGGTCCTACCTGCACGAACGCTTCGACGCCCGGCTCGCGCCGGACGGCGGGTCGATCGTGGACACCACGTTGCTGCGCAGCACGGAGGCCGTCGAGGGTGACGCCGGGACGATGTTGGCGCACGAGTTCCACCGCATCCCCAAGGCGGCGGACGACACGCTGACGTTCCTGGTCAAGAGCCGCGCGGTCACGCCGTGGAGCCTGTCGTTCGACCCGGACACCCGGACCAGCCACCGGCACGTGCCCGTGGAGTCCAGGTTGGAGGAACTGACGAACACGCTCTAAGGATCACCGGCCCGCCTTACCATCGGCCCACCCGGCACGGGAGGGTCCGATGAGTACGGTCACCGCACGGTCGATCTTCGAGGTCGAGCGCGAGGTGTGGCGCCTGTGCCACGACCTCGCGGCGAAGCTGCAGTTCCACGGTTGGCACCACGTGAGTTTCGTGCGCGACAAGGCGGTCCACTTCGCCCGGCGCAACGGCGCGGACGCCGCGCTGGTCGAGGTGGCCGCTCTGGTGCACGACGTGAACTACATGGTGCGCAAGAATTCGCTGCCGGTGGACGGTCGGGACCTGCGACTGTCCATCCTGGCCCGGGCGGGCGTGTGCCCGCAGGTCTCCGCCCGGGTCGACCTCGTCGTCGACGAGGCCGAGATGCGGACCCGGCACCGGGGCATCTCGCTGGAGGCGCAGGCGCTGTCGGACGCGGACACGCTGTTCAAGGCGCTGCCGGTGACGCCGGTGGTGCTCGCGCCCAAGTACCTGGAGGAGAACGGCATCACGCTGCGCGAGCTGGCGCACAAGATCGTCGGCGAGCAGCAGGCCAAGGCGGACGAGGGGTACTACTTCTACGACCCGGAGGCGGCGGCCACCTACTCCCGCTGGGCGACGGCGAACCTCGAACTCTGGCAGTGCATCGTAGAATCGTTGAACGATCCGACAGTAGACCGACTACTGGCCGCTGTCTCTTAAACGACCCTTGGCCCGAGTTACTCCATTTGCGCACGGAAGTTGGGCTGAATACTCACGTAAGACCACGCACAGTGGCGCGTCCCACACCCGCGAAGCCGTGGCGCGCGACCGCGGTGGGGGTGGAGGTGCGAGGTGTTCGCCGACGACAGGACGGTCCCGTTACCCGAGACGGTGACCCCCGAGACCGTGGTGGCGGCCCTCGCGGGCAACCGCCGGTCGGTGGAACAGCTGCTCAGGGTGGTGCGGCCGGCCGTGCTGCGCTACTGCCGGGCGCGGCTGGGGACGTCGGCGGCGGACGACGTGGCGCAGGAGGTGTGCCTGGCGGTCCTGCAAGCGCTCCCCCGCTACCGCGACCAGGGGCGGCCGTTCCTGGCGTTCGTGTACGGCATCGCGGCCCACAAGGTCGCCGACGCGCACCGCTACAACGCCCGCAACCGCGTGGACCCGGTGGCCGACGTGCCCGACGGCCCGCTGCCCGAGGCCGGTCCGGAGGCGTTGGTGCTGCGCGGGGAGCTGTCGGAGGAGATGTCGCGGCTGCTGGCCCTGCTGCCGGCGAAGCAGCGGGAGATCCTGGTGCTGCGCGTGGTGGTGGGGCTGTCCGCGGAGGAGACGGCGGAGGCGGTCGAGTCGACACCGGGCGCGGTGCGGGTCGCGCAGCACCGGGCGCTGACGCGGTTGCGCAAGGCGGTGGTGGAGCGGATGGCGTGCCTGTGAGCGGGCTCGGCTGACGACGCGGAGGGCGGTGTGGCGACTCACCGCCCGGACATCGGCTTACCGGCCGGCCACCGGCCCGAGCCCGCGCTCGGAGAGGACTAGAACGACCGGCCCAGGACCGGCAGGCCGATGACCGCGTCCACCGCCAACCCGCAGAACACGAACATCAGGTACAGGTTCGACATGTGGAAGAACTTCATCGTGTTCGTCGACCCGCCGCGCCGCACGACCCCGTGCAGCCGGTGCGCGAAGACCGCGAACCACACGCCCGACACGGCCGCCACGGTCACGTAGATCCACGACGTCACCGGCGCCAGCAACAGCGTGCACACCACGGTGATCCACGAGTAGATCACGATCTGCCGCGTCACCTGCTGCGCCGTCGCCACCACCGGCAGCATCGGCACGCCCGCCCGCGCGTAGTCCTCCTTGAACTTCATCGCCAGCGCCCACGTGTGCGGCGGGGTCCAGAAGAAGATCACGCCGAACATCACCAGCGCCGGCCACGCGACCGTCCCGGTCACCGACGACCAGCCGATGATCACCGGCATGCAGCCCGCCATGCCGCCCCAGATGATGTTCTGCGACGTCCGCCGCTTGAGCACCAGCGTGTAGACGAAGATGTAGAACAGGATCGTCGCGACGGCGAAGACCGCCGAGATCAGGTTCGTCGTCAGCCACAGGAAGCCGAACGACACCACGCCCAGCACCACGCCGAAGATCAGCGCGTTGCGCGGCGGGATGGCGTTCTGGGCCAGCGGCCGGGCGCCGGTGCGCTTCATCACCGAGTCGATGTCGGCGTCGACGTAGCAGTTCAGTGCGTTCGCCGAGCCCGCGGCCAGGGTGCCGCCGGTCAGGGTGCACGCGATCAGCCACAACGGCGGCAGGCCGCGGGCGGCCAGGAGCATCGCCGGGATGGTCGTGATCAGCAGCAGCTCGATGACGCGGGGCTTGGTGAGGGCCACGTACGCCCCGACCACCTGTCGGGGCGACCGCGCCGGAAGCTCGCTGACGGCACTCATCGCACTCCTCGGTCGGGTCGGGGGATGAGCAGATCGTAACCGCGCGTTGAAAACACAGCCCGTTCGGGTACGTCTGAACGCCGGGGGGGACCCGCTCGTATGCCCTGTGCGTACACCCACATTGCGCAAGTCGCACGGACGCCGCTACCGCCCACTAGGCTGACCGGCGGACGAGGGAAAACCGCGGATAGGGCCTGACGGGATCGATTGAGACCGACCGTCGAAGACACCGCCGCCTACGTGAGACTGGAGCTGGAAGTCCGTGTCCGTCACCGATGACATCACCCGGCTGACCGAGGCCCATCTGCCCGACGACTGGACGGAGCTCGACAAGCGCGCCGTCGACACTGCGCGTGTCCTCGCCGCGGACGCCGTGCAGAAGGTCGGCAACGGCCACCCCGGCACCGCGATGAGCCTCGCGCCGCTGGCCTACACGCTGTTCCAGCGCGTGATGCGCCACGACCCCGCCGACCCGGACTGGGTCGGCCGCGACCGGTTCGTGCTCAGCGCGGGCCACTCCAGCCTCACCCTCTACGTCCAGCTCTTCCTGTCCGGCTACGGGCTGGAGCTGGACGACCTCAAGGCGCTGCGCACGTGGGGCTCGCAGACCCCCGGCCACCCCGAGCACCGCCACACCCCCGGCGTGGAGATCACCACCGGCCCGCTGGGCCAGGGCCTGGCCTCCGCCGTGGGCATGGCGATGGGCGCCCGCCGCGAGCGCGGCCTGTGGGACCCGGAGACCCCGCTGGGCGAGAGCCCGTTCGACCACCACATCTTCGTGATCGCCTCCGACGGCGACATCGAGGAGGGCGTGACCTCCGAGGCGTCCTCGATCGCGGGCACCCAGAAGCTGGGCAACCTCACGGTGATCTACGACGACAACAAGATCTCCATCGAGGACGACACCGCCATCGCGCTGTCCGAGGACACCGCCAAGCGCTACGAGGCCTACGGCTGGCACGTGCAGGTCGTCGAGGGCGGCGAGAACGTCTCCGGCATCCTGGAGGCGCTGGAGAAGGCCAAGGCCGAGACCGAGCGGCCCTCCTTCATCCTGCTGCGCACCATCATCGGCTTCCCCGCGCCGAACAAGCAGAACACGGGCGCCGCCCACGGCGCGGCCCTGGGCAACGACGAGGTCAAGGCCGTCAAGGAGATCCTCGGCTTCGACCCCGAGCAGACCTTCGAGGTCGCCGACGAGGTCCTCGCCCACGCCCGCGAGGTCGTCAAGCGCGGCGAGGCCGCCAAGGCCGAGTGGCAGTCCTCCTTCGACGCGTGGGCGGCGGCCAACCCGGAGCGCAAGGCGCTGTTCGACCGCCTGGTCGCCCGCGAGCTGCCCGAGGGCTGGGCCGACGCGCTGCCGTCGTGGGACCCGGACCCCAAGGGCGTGCCGACCCGCAAGGCCTCCGGTGAGACGCTGACCGCGCTGGCCGACGTGCTGCCGGAGCTGTGGGGCGGCTCGGCCGACCTCGCCGAGTCCAACCTGACCACGATGAAGGGCTCGGACTCGTTCGGCCCGGAGTCGATCTCCACGGGCATGTGGAAGGCCCACCCGTACGGCCGCACGCTGCACTTCGGCGTCCGCGAGCACGCCATGGGCTCGATCCTCAACGGCATCGCGCTGCACGGCCCGACCCGCCCGTACGGCGGCACGTTCCTGGTGTTCTCCGACTACATGCGCCCGGCGGTCCGCCTGGCCGCGCTGATGAAGTCGCCGGTCACCTACGTGTGGACGCACGACTCCATCGGCCTGGGCGAGGACGGCCCGACCCACCAGCCGATCGAGCACCTGGCCGCCCTGCGCGCCATCCCCGGCCTGACCGTCGTGCGCCCCGGCGACGCGAACGAGACGGCCGCGGCGTGGAAGGCGACCATCGAGCAGACCGAGGGTCCCGTGGGCCTCGCGCTGTCCCGCCAGAACCTGCCGGTGCTGGAGGGCACCAAGGAGAAGGCGGTCGAGGGCGTCAAGCGCGGCGGCTACGTGCTGGCCGGCGACGGCGAGCCGGAGCTGGTGATCATCGCCACGGGCTCGGAGCTGCAGATCGCGGCCGAGGCGCGGAAGGTGCTGGAGGCCGAGGGCGTTGCCACCCGTGTGGTGTCCATGCCGTCCGTCGAGTGGTTCGACGCGCAGGACGAGGCCTACCGCGAGTCGGTGATCCCGTCCTCGGTGAAGGCGCGCGTGGTCGTCGAGGCCGGTATCGCGCAGCCGTGGCACCGGTTCGCGGGCGACGCGGGCGAGATCGTGTCGATCGAGCACTTCGGCGCCTCCGCGGACTACCAGACGCTGTTCCGCGAGTTCGGCTTCACCACCGAGAACGTCGTCGCGGCGGCCCGCCGGTCGCTGGCCAAGGTCCGCTGAACTTCCGTTAAGGGGCGATGAAATGACTGCCAACCCGCTGGCCCAGCTCAGCGACGCCGGTGTGTCGATCTGGCTGGACGACCTGTCCCGCGAGCGGCTGAACACCGGCAACCTCGCCGGCCTGGTCGCCAACCAGCACGTGGTCGGCGTGACCACCAACCCGACGATCTTCGCCGCCGCCCTGGCCAAGGGCAGCGCCTACGACGAGCAGGTGCGTGAGCTGGCCGCGCGCGGCGCCGACACCGACGCCGCCGTCCGCGAGATCACCACCACGGACGTGCGCAACGCGTGCGACCTGTTCCGCGACATCTACACCGCCACCGACGGCGTGGACGGCCGCGTGTCCATCGAGGTGGACCCGCGCCTGGCGCACGACACCGAGGGCACCATCGCCGAGGCGCTGGACCTGGCCAAGGTCGTGGACCGGCCGAACCTGCTGGTCAAGATCCCGGCGACGATCGCGGGCCTGCCCGCGATCACCAAGGTGCTCGCCGAGGGCGTCAGCGTGAACGTGACGCTGATCTTCTCCGTCGAGCGCTACCGCGACGTCATGGAGGCGTTCATCGCGGGCCTGGAGCAGGCCAAGGCGAACGGCCACGACCTGCGCGGCATCCACTCCGTGGCCTCGTTCTTCGTGTCCCGGGTGGACACCGAGATCGACAAGCGGCTGGACGCGCTGGACACCCCGGCCGCCAAGGAGCTGCGCGGCAAGGCCGCCATCGCCAACGCGGTGCTGGCCTACGCGGCGTTCGAGGAGACCTTCAAGGGCGAGCGCTGGGCGGCGCTGGCCGCCGAGGGCGCCCGCGCGCAGCGTCCACTGTGGGCGTCCACCGGCGTGAAGGACCCGAACTACTCCGACACGCGGTACGTGGACGAGCTGGTCGTGGCCGACACGGTCAACACGATGCCGGAGAAGACCCTGCACGCCGTCGCCGACCACGGCAGGATCACCGGTGACACCGTGACCGGGCGGGCCGCGCGGGCGCAGGAGGTCTTCGACGCGCTGGCCGGGGTCGGCATCGACCTCGACGACGTGTTCGCCGTGCTGGAGACCGAGGGCGTCGACAAGTTCGAGAAGTCCTGGGCGGAGCTGCTGGAGACGGTGACCGGACAGTTGAACCAGGCGAAGGGCTGACATGACCGAGGTGATCTCTGTGGAGATCGTCCGCTCGCCGAATGAAGACCAGGTCGCCACCGTGGTGGGCGACCTGGTCCGCGACCAGGCCGCGAGCAAGCTCACCGCCGGGGACGCCACGCTGTGGGGTCCCGCGGCGGAGTCCGAGGCGTCCATCCGCCTCGCGTGGACCACCCTGCACGAGACGTCGCGCCCGCTGGTCGCCGAGATCGAGGCCCTGCGCGACGAGCTGCGCGCCGAGGGCGTGGACCGCGTGGTGCTCGCGGGCATGGGCGGCTCGTCGCTCGCGCCCGAGGTCATCACCGGCACCGCCGGCGTGCCGCTGGTCGTGCTGGACACGACCGACCCCGGCCAGGTCGCCGACGCCCTGGAGGGCGACCTGACCCGCACGGTGCTCGTGGTGTCGTCCAAGTCCGGCGGCACCGTCGAGACCGACAGCCACCGCCGGATCTTCGAGAAGGCGTTCGCCGACGAGGGCGTCGACGCCGCGTCGCGGATCGTCGTGGTCACCGACCCGGGCTCGCCGCTGGAGGCCGCCTCCCGCGAGGCCGGGTACCGCAGGGTGTTCCTGGCCGACCCGCACGTGGGCGGCCGGTACTCGGCGCTGACCACGTTCGGCCTGGTGCCCGCCGGGCTCGCGGGCGCGGACATCGGCGCGCTGCTGGACGAGGCCGCCGCGGCGGCCCCGCTGGTGTCGGCCGACGACGCGGACAACCCGGCCATCGTGCTCGCGGCTACCTTCGCGGTGGCGCACGCGCACGGCGCGGAGAAGATCGTGTTCGCCGACACCGGGTCGGGCATCTCCGGCCTCGGCGACTGGGCCGAGCAGCTGATCGCCGAGTCGACCGGCAAGAACGGCACCGGCCTGCTGCCGGTCGTGGTCGAGGGTCCGGGCGCGCCCGGGTTCGTGGACGCCCGCTCGGACGCCACGACCGTCGCGATCGGACCGGCCACCGGCTCGTCCTCGATCGCGGTCGAGGGCACGCTGGGCGCGCAGTTCCTGGTGTGGGAGTACGCCACCGCGCTGGTGGGGCGGGTGCTGGAGATCAACCCGTTCGACCAGCCCGACGTGGAGGCCGCGAAGAAGGCGGCGCGGTCCCTCCTGGACGCCCCGGCCGCTTCCCCGGTCCAGCCGGCCTTCGTGGACGGCCCGGTCGAGGTGTACCCGAGCGAGGGCTGGCTGTCCCCGGACGTGAAGACCGTCGCCGACGCGATCAAGGCGCTGGTCGCCGCCGCGCCGGACCACGGCTACCTGTCCGTGCAGGCCTACCTGGACCGGCTGGACGACGCGTCCTTCGCGCTCACCCGCGCGGAGCTGGCGCAGCGGTCGCACCTGCAGACCACGTTCGGCTGGGGCCCGCGGTTCCTGCACTCGACCGGCCAGTACCACAAGGGCGGTCACCAGAACGGCGTGTTCCTCCAGCTCACCGGCGCCTCGGAGTACCAGCTGGACGTGCCGGGCAGGCCTTACGACCTGAGCACGCTGCAACTGGCGCAGGCGCTGGGCGACGGCCAGGTGCTGGCCGAGCGCGGTCGTCCCGTGCTGCGGCTGCACCTGACCGACCGGGTCGCCGGGCTGGCCCAGCTCGTCGAGGCCATCCAGGAGGACGGGTCGTGACAGCTCCGACCAAGCGCAACCCGTTGCGCGATCCGCGGGACAAGCGGCTGCCGCGCATCGCGGGCCCCAGCGGCCTGGTGATCTTCGGCGTGACCGGTGACCTGTCGCGCAAGAAGCTCATGCCCGCGATCTACGACCTGGCCAACCGCGGCCTGCTGCCGCCGGGCTTCGCGCTCGTCGGCTTCGCCCGCCGCGACTGGGCCGACCAGGACTTCATGCAGGTCGTGCACGACGCGGTCAAGCAGCACGCCCGCACGCCGTTCCGGCAGGAGGTCTGGGACCAGCTCGCCGAGGGCATCCGGTTCGTCCAGGGCACCTTCGACGACGACATCGCGTTCGACACGCTGGCCACCACGCTGGCCGACCTCGACCGCGAGCGCGGCACGGGCGGCAACCACGCGTTCTACCTGTCGGTGCCGCCCAGCGCGTTCACCACCGTGGTCAACCAGCTCAAGCGCGCCGGCCTCGCCACCCCGCCCGCGGACAACCCCGGGCAGTGGCGGCGCGTGGTCATCGAGAAGCCGTTCGGCCACGACCTGCACAGCGCCAAGCAGCTCAACAAGATCGTCAACGACGTCTTCCCCGAGGAGTCGGTGTTCCGCATCGACCACTACCTCGGCAAGGAGACGGTGCAGAACATCCTGGCGCTGCGGTTCGCCAACCAGCTCTACGAACCCATCTGGAACGCGAACTACGTCGACCACGTGCAGATCACCATGGCCGAGGACATCGGCCTGGGCGGTCGCGCGGGCTACTACGACGGCATCGGCGCGGCCCGCGACGTGATCCAGAACCACCTGCTCCAACTGCTCGCCCTCACGGCGATGGAGGAGCCGGTGTCGTTCCGGCCCAGCGACCTGCGGGCGGAGAAGGTCAAGGTGCTGTCCGCGACCCGGCCCGTCGGCCCGTTCGACGAGACCACGGCGCGCGGCCAGTACACCGGTGGCTGGCAGGGCGGGCAGAAGGTGCCCGGCCTGCTGGAGGAGGGCGGCTTCGCCAAGGACTCCACCACCGAGACCTACGCGGCGATCACCTGCGAGATCAACACGCGCCGGTGGGCCGGGGTGCCGTTCTACCTGCGCACCGGCAAGCGGCTGGGCCGCCGGGTCACCGAGGTGGCCGTGGTGTTCAAGCGCGCCCCGCACCTGCCCTTCGACGACACCGCCACCGAGGAGCTGGGGCAGAACGCCCTGGTCGTGCGGGTGCAGCCGGACGAGGGCGTGACCATGCGGTTCGGCTCGAAGGTGCCGGGCAACACCATGGAGGTCCGGGACGTCACGATGGACTTCGGGTACGGCCACGCCTTCACCGAGTCCTCGCCCGAGGCCTACGAGCGGCTGCTGCTGGACGTGCTGCTCGGCGAGCCGTCGCTGTTCCCGAAGAACGACGAGGTCGAGCTGTCCTGGGAGATCCTGGACCCGGTCCTCAAGCACTGGGCCGCCACCGGCGCGCCGGAGAAGTACAAGGCAGGCACCTGGGGACCGGCGTCGGCGGACGAGATGCTGGCCCGCACCGGCAGGCACTGGAGGCGTCCGTGATCATCGACCTGCCCTCGACCACCACGTCGCAGGTCAACAGCAAGCTCGTGCAGCTGCGCGAGGAGGGCGGCGCGGTCACCCTCGGCCGGGTCCTGACGCTGGTCATCGTGACCGACGACGGCGCGAAGACCGAGGACGCGGTGGACGCGGCCAACGACGCGAGCCGCGAGCACCCGTGCCGCGTGATCGTCGTCGCGCGCGGCGCCCGCCGGGCCGCACCCCGGCTGGACGCCCAGATCCGGGTCGGCGGCGACGCCGGCGCGTCCGAGGTGATCGTGCTGCGCCTGTACGGCGAGCTGGCCAACGAGGGCGCGTCGTGCGTGGTGCCGCTGCTGCTGCCGGACACCCCGGTGGTGGCGTGGTGGCCGCACGAGGCGCCGGCCGTGCCCGCGCAGGACCCGATCGGCCGGCTCGCGCAGCGCCGCATCACCGACGCGGCGGCGGAGAAGAACCCGATCAAGGCGCTGGACCAGCGCCGGGCCGGGTACACGCCGGGCGACACCGACCTCGCGTGGACGCGGCTGACGCTGTGGCGGGCCATGCTCGCCTCGGCGTTCGACCTGCCCCCGTACGAGCGGGTGACCGAGGCCGAGGTCGGCGGCGAGGCGGACTCCCCGTCCACCGACCTGCTCGCGGCGTGGCTCGCCGGGTCGCTCAAGGCGCCGGTGAAGCGGACCAAGGCCGTGCGCGGCGAGGGCATCGTGGACGTGCGGCTGGAGCGCAGGTCCGGGGTGGTGGAGCTGGTGCGGCCGGACGGCAAGGTCGGCACGCTGACCCAGCCCGGCCAGCCGCAGCGGCGGGTGGCGCTGCAGCGCCGCGAGATCCGCGACTGCCTGGCCGAGGAGCTGCGCCGGCTGGACCCGGACGAGGTGTACGAGCTGGCCCTGCGGTCGCTGGGCAAGGTCGTGCGCGGCCGGACCCCGGCGAAGACCGCGTCGGCGGCGGCCCGCAAGCCGGTGACCCGCAAGCCCGCGGCCTCGGCCAACGGCGCCGCGCCGGCCCCGGTCACCACCAAGCCCAACGGCGACACGCCCGCCGACGCCGCTCCGGCCGACGCCTCGGGCACGACGGCCACCTCGGGCGCGACGGCCGCCGCCGGCAAGTCGGCAGCGGGCAAGTCGGCCGCGAGCAAGTCGGCAGCGGGCGGGGCGGCAGCGGGCGGGGCGGCTGCGGGCAAGTCGGCTGCGGGCGGGGCGGTGAAGGCCGGGGCGAGCACCCCGGCCAAGGCGGCGAAGGCCGCCAAGGCCAAGCCCGCCAAGCCCGCCAAGGCGGCGGCCCGCGGCCCGGTGAAGGTCGCGGGCAAGGGCGCGGCGGCGAAGGCCAAGGGATGAGCCGGCCCGAGGTGGTGGTGCACCGCGACGGCGACCTGCTGGCCGCCGCCGCGGCGGCCCGCCTGGTCACCCGGCTGGTGGACGCGCAGACCGCGCGCGGCTCGGCGTCGCTGGTGCTGACCGGCGGCCGGACCGGCATCGCGGTGCTGGAGCAGCTGCGCGCCACCCCGGCGCGCGACGCCGTGGACTGGTCCCGCGTGGACCTGTACTGGGGCGACGAGCGGTTCCTGCCCGCCGGGCACCCGGACCGCAACGAGACCCAGGCGCGGGCGGCGCTGCTCGACCACGTCCCGGTGGACCCGGCGCGGGTGCACGTCATGGAGCCTTCCGACGGCCGGTTCGGCGACGACCCGGACGCGGCGGCCGACGCCTACGCCGACCTGCTGGCCGCGAAGGCGCTCCCGGAGGACCACGGCCCGGTGCCGTCGTTCGACGTGTGCCTGCTCGGCGTGGGCGAGGAGGGGCACACGCTGTCGGTGTTCCCGTCCTCCCCGGCGGTGTACGAGGAGGAGCGCACGGTCGTGGCGGTCCGCAACTGCCCGAAGCCGCCGCCGACCCGGGTCAGCCTGACCCTGCCGGCCGCGAGCCGCGCCCGCGAGGTGTGGCTGATGACCACGGGCGCGGGCAAGGCGGCGGCCGTGGCGATGGCCCTGACCGGCGCCGGCGAGGTCCAGCTGCCGGCGGCCGGCGCGCGCGGGCAGCGCCGCACGCTGTGGCTGCTCGACTCGGCGGCGGCGGCGAAGGTGCCGGACCTGTTCACCCCTCCGCTGGCCTGACCCGTTCGACCACGATCACGCCGTCCACCTCCGGGTGGGCGGCGTGATCTCGTTCACGCGTCCGTTTAACGGACGTTCGCGCTCGCAACTTTGTAGAGGGCTCCGCGTCCCGTACGAGTAATCAGCACGTCTCGTTGGGTGAGGGTGGACGGTGCGAGGACGGCGCGGGCTAAGGAGCGGGTCATGCCAAGCGTGATGACAGCCCAGTACGGTGACAAGCGGCGGATGGCTGAGACGGGAGGACGGGTCCTGGCCGGCAACGCTGTCGAGAGGCTGCCGAGCGGCGGGGTCAACGGCGTCCCCACCGAACGGGTGGCCGACGCTGCCCGCGGCCTCCGGGCGTGGCTCGCCCGCCACCGGCAGCTCCTGCTGGACGTGGCGGCCGTGGCGATCGCGGCGTTCGACGTGTGGTTCTGGTTCGCGCCGGACGCGAAGGTCTACAACTACGCCCTGTCCGTCGTGGCGGTCGCGGCCCTGGTGTTCCGCCGCCGGTTCCCGTTCCTGGTGGTCCTGCTGACCGTCCCGGGCTTCCTGGCCGGCATGGCGCAGCTGGCGGCGATGATCGCCCTGGGCACCCTGGCGCGGCGCAAGCTGCTGTCCACCCAGACCTACGTCGCGGCGGGCCTGGTGTGGTTCAGCCGGTTCTTCCTGTGGCCGCCGGAGGAGTTCCTGGCGCTGGACTGGAAGACCCACGTCCACGACGCCATCTACGGCTGCATCGTGGCCGGCATGCCCATCGCGATCGGCCTGCTGGCGCACGCGCGGGAGCAGCTGTCCGCCCGCATCGCCGAACTGGCCGAGAGCCGGGAGCGCGAGCGCATGCTGCACGCGCACGCCGTGCGGGCCGACGAACGCGCCCGCCTGGCGCGGGAGATGCACGACGTGGTGTCGCACCAGGTGAGCCTGATCGCCATGCAGGCGGGCGCCCTGCGGATGGCCGCGGCCGACCCGAACGCCCAGCAGGTGGCGGGCACCATCCGGATGCTGAGCACGCGCACGCTGGACGAGCTGCGCCAGCTGGTCAGCGTCCTGCGCACGACCTCGGGCGACGACTCGCCGCAGCCCAGGATCGAGGACCTGCCGCAGCTGCTGGCGTCCTCGGGCCTGCCCGCGGCGCTGACCGTGCTGGGCGAGGTGGACGACCTGCCGGCCCCGATCTCCGGTGCGGTCTACCGAACCGTCCAGGAGGCGCTGACCAACGTCCGCAAGCACGCGGGCGGCGCGGCGACCGCGGTCCGCATCGACGCCGACGCGGACGAACTCCACGTGGAGATCCGCAACGACCCGCCGCTCGCGCCCCACGAGTGCGCGACCCTGCCCAGCGGCGGCCACGGCCTGGTGGGCCTGCGCGAACGGGCGGCCCTGCTGGACGGCACGTTCGAGGCGGGACCGTGCGACGACGGCGGCTTCCGCGTGGCGGTCACCTTCCCGCTGACCCGCAAGATCGACTGACCCGCAAGATCGACTGACCCGCGAGAGCGACCGGCCCGCGAGAGCGACCGGCCCCACGATCTCGGCGCGCACTCCCCCCTGCCGTGCACGCCGAACCAACTCAGTGCCGTTGAGCCGCCCGCCGGGTGGCGATGGCGGTGCAGACCGCCGCGCCCGCGCCCAGCACGCCGCCCACGACGGCGGGCCACAACGCGGGCTCGTGCCGGAGCAGGACCGTCGGGAGGAGCCACACCGCGACACCGAGCCCGAACCCCAGCGGGGCCGCCGCGACCACCGCCGCCGTGCCGGACTGCCGCCGGCGCAGCGACCGCAGCAGCGACTCCAGGTAGGCCAGCGTGAACAGCAGCAGCACCGCGCTGCCGGCGCCCATGATGCTGATCATCGGCGTGGTCGTCGGCTGGAGGGAGAACTCGCGTTCCCCTTCGGCCGTCTCCGCCGTCGCCGAGGCCGCCCCGCCGATGATCCACCGGCTCGCCCCGGGCAGTTCGAACGCGCCGGGGCCCGCCACGTCGGCCAGCGTGACGCCCACGGCCTCGACCGTGAGCCGGGTCGCGCCCTCCACCACCACCGGCTTGGTCATGTCGTGCGGCAGGACCGGCAGGTCGCGGCCGGGCACGGCGAACGGCAGGGCCACCACCAGCAGCGCGAACAACGCCGCCGCGACCGCGAACCACACCGCGGGCTTGGGCGGCTCGATCAGGTCCTTCGCCGGCACCAGGGGTTGCCGACCGGACCACAAGGGCGGCTGGTCCACCATCGTCGCCCGGACGGGGATGTCCAGTGTCTCCCGCGGCACCGACGGGTGCGTGGCCGGACGGGTGCTCGCCGC
Source organism: Saccharothrix mutabilis subsp. mutabilis (assembly GCF_039521145.1). Lineage (NCBI taxonomy): Bacteria > Bacillati > Actinomycetota > Actinomycetes > Pseudonocardiales > Pseudonocardiaceae > Saccharothrix > Saccharothrix mutabilis. Next base: position 262,817 of record NZ_BAAABU010000007.1, on the reverse strand, counting down.
CGCGACCTGCGGCGCCAGGTGCACCGGCAGACCGACCCGCACCAGCCAGTCCCGGCCGAAGACCTCCGCCGCCGCGCCCGCCAGGTCGATCGCGAAGGTCTCGGCGTTGCGGTACCGGGACTGCGGGTCGCGCTGGATGCCGCGCATGACGACCTCCGCCAGCGGCGGCGGGACGTCGGTCAGCGGGCGCGGGTCCTGGTGGACGTGGCGCTGGATCATGGCCAGCGCGCCGCCGCCGCTGTCGAACGGGAGGCGTCCGCTGAGCAGTTCGTAGAGCACGGTGGCCGCGCCGTAGACGTCCGCCGCCGGGCTCAGCGGGTTGCCCAGCGCCTGTTCCGGGGCCAGGTAGGCGGGGGTGCCCAGGACCTGGCCGCCGTGGGTCACCAGGGTCGCGCCCTCGCTGACCACCTGGGAGATGCCGAAGTCGGCGACCTTCAGCGCGCCCTGCGCGGTGAACAGCAGGTTCTTGGGCTTCACGTCCAGGTGCAGGACGCCCGCGCCGTGGGCGGCGTGCAGGCCGGACAGGGTGGCCAGCAGGAGCGCGCAGGACTGGGCCGGGGTGAAGCCGTGCTCGCTGAACTTCGACCACACCGTGCCGCCGTCGAGCTTCTCCATCACCAGCAGGTGCTCGCCGTGGTGCTGGACGTAGTCGTACACCGGCACGATGTGCGGGTGGTCCAGGCGGGCCAGCAGCCGGGCCTCGTGCTCGAACCGGGCGCTCATGCGGTCGTCCTCGGCGAGGACCTGCGGGAGGCGCTTGATCGCCACCGGGCGGCCCAGCGGCCGGTGCACGCCCGCGTACACCACGCCCATGCCGCCGCGACCGATCTGGCCGCCGATGTCGTACTGCGGCAGGGCCGCGACGACGCTGGGGCTCACCGTCACGCCGCACCACCCGGCAGCGGGCGGGTGATGCGCTGGGTGGCCTCCGGGTCGGCGGGCGGCTCGTCCGGCGCCGGGTGCGGGGTCAGGTAGCCCAGCAGCAGGGCCGCCGCCGCGGCGCCGAGCAGGAACGGGATCTCGGCGGCGGGCGACGGCGCCACCACGCGCAGCACGGACAGCGAGATCACCGCGACCAGGCCGGTGCCGACGCCGGCGGGCAGGAACTGCATGGCGCGCTGCCACCGGTTCGCGGGCAGCTTGCGCCGCGCCAGGCCCCACAGCGCGCCCGCCCACGCGAGCAGGGTCAGGACGAACACGGCGATGCCGAACACCCCGTAGACCGACCACAGCGAGCCCCGGACGTCTCCGGTCGCGCCGACGGTCGCGAGGACCTCGCGGTTGACGTCGAGCACCTCGATGTCGGTGGGCAGCAGGCCGGTCGCCTGGGTGCCGAGCTGGCCGAGGTCGAGCACGAACGCCTTGGTGACGCTCTGCTTCGCGGGCACGTCGAACGGCACGGTCGTGTCGTAGGAGAAGAACGTCAGCGCCAGCGCGGTGCCGGTCAGGCGGACGGTCTTGACGTGGCGGACGGTGTCCGTTCCGTTGTGGACGGTCACTTCGACGCGCGTCGAGGTGGCCGGGTCGAGCACGAGCTCATCGTCCGCGGTGACCCGTTTGCCGTCCACAATGGCGCTCACGGTGACCGCGTCGGGGGTGACGGCGTGCGCGGTGGAGGTGCCGCCGCCCAGGAAGATCCCGAGGGAGAGCAGTAAACCGACCCTGCTCATAATGCGTCTCACAGGGGCACCTCGAAAGTTCATGGGCACGGACGAGTCCGGGAGTCGGTATGCGAACGGCTGGAACACTAGCTCTACTCGGTGCCGTGGCCTATGGCGTTACCACCCTTGTTGCCACACCGGCATCGGCCCAGCCCTCGGCCGCCGCGGTCGCCACTCCAGACACCGGTCCGGCGGGTGCCGCGTTCACGCTGTCGTGGACCGGCGTGTACCTGGACCCCGACTGCTCCGACTACACGGTGCGCATCGTGTGGGACGGCAGACAGGTCGTCGGTTCCGGCCGCCACGCCGGCCGGGGCGCGGGTTCGGGCACGGCCACCGTGCCCGCCGGCGCGTCGATCGGGGGTCACCGGGTGACGGCGGTGCCGGTGTGCGCGGCGTCGGCCTACCCGACCGACAGCTTCACCGTGACGGCCACCCCGACCACCACGACCCGTCCCCCGGTCACCACGACCACCACCGCCCCACCGGTCACCACCACCACCGCGCCGACCACCACCACAACCCGCCCGCCGACGACCACCACGTCCTCGCCGACCACGACGACGACCACGACCACCGACTCCAGCAGCGCGTCGACCCCGGCCACGACCACCAAGCCGTTCGACGGCGACGGCGCGCTGACCCTGGACAAGGACAACATCCAGCCCGGCGACCCGCTGACCGCGACCGGGACGGGGTGCCGGCCGGGTTCGGAGGTGAAGCTGTCGTCGCTGGGCGAGGACGTGGGCAAGGCGCGGGCGGACGGGTCGGGGACGTTCAGCACGCGGGTGGAGTTCGCGACGATCCAGCCGGGGCGGCACGTGATCCGGGCGGACTGCGGCATCGTGCTGGTGGGCAGCGTGGACGTGGCGCTGACCAGTTCGACCGGCGGCACCACCTCGACCCTGGTGGTCCTGGTCTTCTTCATCCTGGTGGGCGCGCTGCTGCTGCGCCGCCAGTTCAGCGCCCTGCGCCGCCGCACCTGATCGGGGGTCGAGGGAGGAACGCCGACCGGGCACGCGCGCACCGGGCCAACGGGGTGCGGAGCAAGCCACGCCGAGCCGGGCCGAGCCAGGCCGGGCCGAGCCGAGCCGGACCGAGCCAGGCCGCGCCGGGCCGGGCCGGGCCGCACCTGTCCACGCCATCCCGCCGGCCGCTCGGCCTCAACCTGCCCGCCAACCCACCCCGCTCCGGGCACGACAACGGCCCCCGGTGGACTCGGGAGTCCGCCGGGGGCCGTTGTCGTGCCCGTACCTGCTAGGGCTCTTCCCGCTGCTTGCGCAGCTTGGTGAGCGCCTCTTGGAGGATCGCCTCGCCGTCCGCGTCGGAGCGGCGCTCCTTCACGTACGCCAAGTGCGTCTTGTACGGCTCGTTGCGCGGAGGAGCAGGCGGGGCCTGCTCGTCCCGGCCCGCCGGCAGACCGCACCGCGGGCAGTCCCAGTTCTCCGGGATCTCCGCCTCGACCGCGAACGACGGACGCGACTCGTGCCCGTTGGCGCACCAGTACGACACCCGGCGCCGGGGCGCGGACTCGCCGCGCTCCGATTCGCCCATCGGGCCTGCGCCGACGCGGGTACCGCGAATCGCGTTACCACCAGCCATCGACCCTCACACCCCCACCACTGTGGTTATCCCTGTCGTCAGTTGACCTTGAGCAGCAGTCCGATGCCGACGATCGCGATCACCCAGATCGCACCGACGAACAGCGTCAGGCGGTCCAGGTTCTTCTCCACCACGCTCGACCCGGACAGGCTCGACTGCATACCGCCGCCGAACAACGAGGACAGACCGCCGCCGCGACCGCGGTGCAGCAGCACCAGGAGGATGAGCAGCAAGCTGGAGACGATCAGCAGGATCTGAAGGAACAGGATCATTTCTTCCTCGCTGTCAGGCAGGTGACGCCACAGAGTACCCGGTCAACTGCCGACCGTGGACCACCGCGGTGGTTTGGGGATGTTCGAGACTCAGGGTAGAGGGCCGCCGGCCGCCAGGGCACAGAGCTTGGTGAACTCGTCCGCATCCAGGCTCGCACCGCCCACGAGGGCGCCGTCGATGTCCTTCTGCGCGACCAGCTCGCCGATGTTGCCCGACTTGACCGAACCGCCGTAAAGCACCCGAACGGCCGAAGCCACGTCCTCGCCGTGCAGCTCGGCGAGCTTGGCCCGCAGGGCCGCGCACACCTCCTGCGCGTCGGCGGACGAGGCGACCTTGCCGGTGCCGATCGCCCACACCGGCTCGTACGCGACGACGACGTCCTTCACCTGGTCGGCGGACAGGCCCTTGAGGCCCGCCACCAGCTGGTCGGTGCAGTGCCGGACGTGGTCGCCCGCCTCGCGCACCGGCAGCTGCTCGCCCAGGCAGAAGATCGGCGTGACGCCGTGCTTGAGCGCGGCCTTGACCTTGCGGTTGACCAGGCCGTCGTCCTCGTGGTGGTACTCGCGGCGCTCGGAGTGGCCCACGGTGACGTAGGAGCAGCCCAGCTTGGCCAGCATCGGGCCGGACACGTCGCCGGTGTAGGCGCCCGAGTCGTGCGGGGACAGGTCCTGCGCGCCGTACTTGAGCAGCAGCTTGTCGCCGTCGACCAGGGTCTGGATGGACCGGATGTCGACGAACGGCGGCAGCACCGCCACCTCGACCTTCGCGAAGTACTTCTCCGGCAGCGCGAAGGCGATCTTCTGCACCAGGGCGATCGCTTCGAGGTGGTTGAGGTTCATCTTCCAGTTGCCGGCGATGAGCGGCTGACGCTGGGCCATCAGTCCTCCAAGACCGACACGCCGGGGAGTTCCTTGCCTTCGAGGAACTCAAGAGACGCCCCACCACCGGTGGAGATGTGCGAGAACCCGTCCTCGGGCAGGCCCAGCGCGCGCACGGCCGCGGCCGAGTCGCCGCCGCCGACCACGGTGAACGCGTCGCTCTTGACCAGCGCTTCGGCGACGGCACGGGTGCCGCCGGCGAACGCGTCGAACTCGAACACGCCCATCGGGCCGTTCCAGAACACGGTCTTGGCGTCGGCCAGCTTCGCCGCGAACAGCTCGCGCGTCTCCGGGCCGATGTCCAGGCCCTGCCGGTCGGCGGGGATGGCGTCGGCCTTGACGACCTCGAACTCCGCGTCGGCGGCGAAGTGGGTCGCGGCGAGCACGTCGACCGGGAGCACCAGCTCGACGCCGCGCCGCTCGGCCTCGGCGAGGAAGCCGGAGACCTGCTCCAGCTGGTCGGACTGGAGCAGCGAGCCGCCGACCTCGTGGCCCTGGGCCTTGAGGAAGGTGTAGGCCATGCCGCCGCCGATGAGCAGCCGGTCGACCTTGGTGAGCAGGTTCGCGATGACGCCGAGCTTGTCGGACACCTTCGCGCCGCCGAGCACCACGACGTACGGGCGCTGGAGGTCCTCGGTGAGCTTGTGCAGCACCTCGACCTCGGCCAGCACGAGGCCGCCCGCGTAGTGCGGGAGCTTCTTGGCCACGTCGTAGACCGACGCCTGCTTGCGGTGCACGACGCCGAAGCCGTCGGAGACGAACGCGTCGGCCTTGGCCGCCAGCTCGTCGGCGAACGCCTCGCGCTCCGCGTCGACCTTGCTGGTCTCGCGCGGGTCGAAGCGGATGTTCTCCAGCAGCGTGACGGTGCCGTCGGCGCCCGCCTCGGTGCCCAGCTCGACGGTCCGGCCGAGCAGCTCGCCCAGCCGCACCGCGACCGGGGCGAGGGAGAACTTCGGGTCGGGCTCGCCCTTGGGGCGGCCCAGGTGCGCGGCGACGAGGACGCGCGCGCCCCCGTCGAGCAGTGCCTTGAGGGTGGGCACCGACGCGCGGACGCGGCCGTCGTCGGTGATCTTGTCGCCGTCGAGGGGGACGTTCAGGTCGGCGCGCACCAGGACGCGCCGACCCGACACACCCTCGGCGATCAGGTCGCTGAGAGTCTTCACCGGTGTCGCCTTCGGGGTCAGAGCTTGGAGGCGACCAGGTTGACCAGGTCGGCGAGGCGGTTGGAGTAGCCCCACTCGTTGTCGTACCAGCCGACGACCTTGATCTGGTTGCCGATGACCTTGGTCAGCGGCGCGTCGTAGATGCAGGACGCCGGGTCGGTGACGATGTCGGTCGACACGATCGGGTCCTCGTTGTAGCGCAGGTAGCCCTTGAGCGCGCCCTCGGCGGCGGCCTTGTAGGCGGCGTTGACCTCGTCCACGGTGGTCTCGCGGCCGACGGTGACGGTGAGGTCGGTGGCCGAGCCGGTGGGGGTCGGCACGCGCAGCGCGTAGCCGTCCAGCTTGCCGTTGAGCTCCGGCAGGACCAGGCCGATCGCCTTCGCGGCACCGGTGCTGGTGGGCACGATGTTCAGCGCGGCGGCCCGGGCGCGGCGCAGGTCCTTGTGCGGCGCGTCCTGGAGGTTCTGGTCCTGGGTGTAGGCGTGGATCGTGGTCATCAGACCGCGCTCGATGGTGAACGCGTCGTGCAGCACCTTGGCCAGCGGGGCGAGGCAGTTGGTGGTGCAGGAGGCGTTCGAGATGACCGTCTGCGAGCCGTCGTACTGGCTGTCGTTGGCGCCCAGGACGACGGTCAGGTCCTCGTTCTTGGCGGGGGCGGAGATGATGACCTTCTTCGCGCCGCCCTCGTCGACGTGCTTGCGCGCGACGGTGGCGTCGGTGAAGAAGCCGGTCGACTCGACCACGACGTCCACGCCGAGGTCCTTCCAGGGCAGCTTGCCCGGGTCGCGCTCGGCCAGCGCCTTGATGGTCTTGCCGTCGACCTCGATGCCCTCGTCGGTGACCTTCACGTCGTACGGGAGACGACCGAGGATGCTGTCGTACTTCAGCAGGTGCGCCATCGTGTTGACGTCACCGAGGTCGTTGAAGGCGACGATCTCGATGTCGTGCCCGCCGGCCTGAACGGCGCGCCAGAAGTTGCGACCGATGCGGCCGAAACCGTTGACACCTACGCGAACCGTCACGGTGAGTCTCCTCGATACTCGACTGGCGATGTGCCAGTGGGCGTGCGGATTGACTGTTTCGAGCAGCCGCGAGCCAGCCTAGTCCCCGCACTGCGCCCCTGGTCACGTGGACCACCAGGATCTCTTTATCGAGCAAGAAAATCCAGTGCTACGGTTCAGTAACCGCGACCGTGCGTGACCTTTCCCGCAATCGCCTTGCGCAATGCCGGCACGGTCCGTTCACCGACCCGGCCCCGCGCCGTGACGATCCCGTGAACAACCGACCCGACGACCTCACCCGACAGTCGCAACCCGACCGCCGACCCGCAAGTCCTGGGCGGCGCGCACCCCCGGCCCGTTCCCCGCCCCGACGTGACACAGCCCACAGGTCAGGCCGGCGGTCGAGCGGAGCGGACTCGCACCCGGCGCTCCTCACCCGCGACCCAGGTGCGCACAGCGGTGCACGATCGGACGGATTCCGGCGTGCAGGAGACCGCCGAGGCGTTGACTTGGCGCGTTCCAGCCGAAGGGCGTCCGAACCTCGGCCGTGCCGACGAAGCCGGTCCCGGGGTCGGGCGCGTGCGCCCGGGCGACGCCGGTGAACAGCGCCGCCCCGAGCACCGCGCCGCCGACGACGGCGATGGCCAACGCGGCCAGCCTGCGGTTGGAGTACAAGTCGCACCTCCGGTCAGTGGAGTGATCCCTGTCCGGTGTGTCGGAGTTGATCTTGGTTTCCCGCCGGGCACAAGGACTCCAACGGCCCGGTGAACGTCTTCGGCGAGAGGACCGAAAGACCCTTGCCCCGCCGACGACCCCAGACGTGCGGGTGCGCATGTTGTGCGCACCCGCCGAACGACGTGTGCGCCCAGCACTCCTACCCTGGCTTTCTCGGGGGACACCGACCGCGCCGCCCGGTCGCGCTGTTGTAGCGCTGAAGTAGCGCTAGATTGGCGCTATGGCGACGATCCAGGTGCGAGACGTTCCCGACGAGGTGGCCGAGACCTTCCGCCGGCGCGCGGCGGTGGCCGGCCAGTCACTGCAGGTCTACATGAGGGAGCTTCTCATCAAAACCGCAATCCGCCCGGACAAGGCCGAACTGATGGCCCTCCTCGAACGGGTCATCGCGAACGACCCCGGTCCCGGCATCAGCGACGAGACCATCCGCGAGGCCCGGGAAGAGGTCCGACGTGACTGAGTACGTGGTGGACGCGAGCGCGGCCGTGGATGCGCTGCGCGGGCAGACCGCGGTGGGGGTGGTGCTGCGCAAGCGGATCACCGAGTCGATCTGCCACGCGCCCCACCTGATCGACGCCGAGGTCGGCGACGTGCTCAGGCGGGCCGTCCGACGCAAGGAGGTCACCGAGGAGACCGCGCGGGCCGAACTCGCGGTGCTGGAGGGTCTGATCGACCACCGGTACCCGCACGCCGGCGCCGTTTCCCGCCACGCGTGGGAGTTGCGTGACACGGTCCGGTTCTACGACGCGCTGTACGTCGCCCTCGCGACGGCGCTCGAAGTCCCGCTGCTGACCACGGACGTCAAGCTGTCCAAGGCGCCCGGCCTCACCTGCGCGGTGGAACTGGTCGTCTGACCGCCGGAGTCGGCGGTCAGACCTCGGCCTCCAGCATTTCCGCCGTGACCGCCGACTCCGTGTCCGGCATGCCCAGCTCACGCGCCCGCTTGTCGGCCATCGCGAGCAACCGCCGGATGCGCCCGGCGACGGCGTCCTTGGTCATCTGCGGGTCCGAGAGCTGGCCCAGCTCCTCCAGGGACGCCTGGCGGTGCGCCAGGCGCAGGGCGCCGGCCGCCGCCAGGTGGTCCGGGGCCTCCGGCCCGAGGATCTCCAGGGCGCGCTGCACCCGGGCAGCCGCCGCGACCGCCGCGCGGGCCGAGCGGCGCAGGTTGGCGTCGTCGAAGTTGGCCAGGCGGTTGGCCGTGGCGCGGACCTCGCGGCGCATGCGGCGTTCCTCCCAGGCCAGCACGCTGTCGTGCGCGCCCAGGCGGGTCAGCATCGCGCCGATCGCGTCGCCGTCCCTTATCACCACCCGCTCCGCGCCCCGGACCTCGCGGGACTTCGAGCCGATGCCCATCCGCCGCGCCGCGCCGACCAGCGCCAGAGCGGCTTCCGGACCCGGGCAGGTGACCTCCATCGAGGACGACCGGCCCGGCTCGGTCAGCGACCCGTGCGCCAGGAACGCCCCGCGCCACGCTGCCTCCGCGTCGCACACCCCGCCCGACACCACCGGCGCGGGCAGGCCCCGCACGGGACGGCCGCGCGGGTCCAGCAGGCCGGTCTGGCGGGCCAGGCCCTCGCCGTCCTTGACCACCCGCACCACGAAGCGGGTGCCCTTGCGCAGGCCGCTGGAGGTGATGGTGAAGACGTCGGACTGGTGGCCGAACAGGTCGTGGATCTCCCGGCGCAGCCGGCGCGCGGTCGAGCCGAGGTCCAGCTCGGCCTCCACCACGACCCGCCCGCCGACGATGTGCAGGCCGCCCGCGAACCGCAGCAGCGACGCGACCTCGGCCCGCCGGCAGCACGTCTTGGAGACGGCCAGCCTGCTCAGCTCGTCCTTGACCGCGGACGTCATCGCCACGGCGCATCGCCTCCCCTGGTCTCGCGTTGTTCCACCAGCGTTGTACTCGACGGCTCGCCGGGCCCCGCAGGCAGGCCGTCCAACGCCCGACGAATGCTCAACGCGAGAGCGGCCGGGTCGTGACGGTCGGGTGAACCGGCCTGGGCGATCGGCGACAGGTGCGCCGCGGCCCCCAGAGCTGCGGCGGCGCGCCGCAGGCGGTCCGGCACGGGCACCGCGTCGGCGTCCGCGATGACGGCGTCGACGCGCAGATCCGGGGCGTGCGCGCACAGCACGTCCAGGTGCAGCTCCGGGGAGAACCCGGCGGTTTCCCCCGGTTGGGGGACGAGGTTGAGCACGACGACCTTCTTCGCCGACGTGCGGGTCAGCGCCTCGTGCAGGGACGGCACCAGCAGGTGCGGCAGCACGCTGGTGAACCACGACCCCGGCCCGAGCAGCACGACGTCCGCGTCCAGCACGGCCCGCACCGCCTCCGGGCACCCCTGCGGGGGCTCACCGGGGCCGCCCGGCCCGTGCAGGCGGATGCGCTGCACCCGGCCGGGGGTGGTGGCGACCGCGACCTGGCCGCGGATGCGCCGCACCACGTCGAGGTCCTCGTCCAGCCCGGTGACGTCCGCCTCGATCTCCAGCGGCTCGGTGCACATCGGCAGCACGCGCCCGCGCACGCCCAGGAGCTTGCCCGCCTCGGCCAGCACGGCCACCGGGTCGCCCAGCTGCTCCAGCAGGCCCGCCAGGACCAGGTTGCCGATCGCGTGCCCGGCCAACGCGCCCGTGCCGCCGAAGCGGTGCTGGAACAGCTCCGCCCACAGCGCGCCGGTGCCCTCGGTGTCGGCCAGCGCGACCATCGCCTTGCGCAGGTCGCCCGGCGGGAGCAGGCCCAGTTCGCGGCGCAGCCGACCGGACGACCCGCCGTCGTCGGCGACCGTCACCACCGCGGTCACGTCGTCGGTGATCCGCCGCAGGGCGGTGAGCGTGACGTGCAAGCCACGCCCACCGCCGAGTGCCACTGCCTTCAAGCTCACTCGCGTCCCAGGTCCCGGTGCACGACCTTCACGGCCATGCCGTCCTCGGCGGCCAGCCGCGACGCCAGCTCCTCGGAGATGGCGACGCTGCGGTGCTTGCCGCCCGTGCAGCCCACGGCCAGCGTGAGGTACCGCTTGCCCTCCCGCCGGTAACCGGCGCCGATCAGGCGCAGCAGCTCGTGGTAGCGGTCCAGGAACTCCTCCGCGCCCTCCTGGGTGAGCACGTAGTTGCGCACGTCCCCGTCCAGGCCGGTCTGCTCGCGCAGCTCCGGGATCCAGAACGGGTTGGGCAGGAACCGGACGTCCATGACCAGGTCGGCGTCCATCGGCAGGCCGTACTTGTAGCCGAAGGACAGCACGGTGACGCGGGTCCGGGTGGCCGACTCGCTGCCGAAGGTGTCCTCGATCTTGGCGCGCAGCTGGTGCACCGACAGCGCGGAGGTGTCCAGCACCAGGTCGGCCTCCTCGCGCAGCGGCGTGAGCAGGACGCGCTCGGCCTCGATGCCGTCCTGGAGCCGCCCGTCGGCCTGCAACGGGTGGCCGCGGCGCACCGACTCGAAGCGGCGGATCAGCACGTCGTCGGTGGCCTCCAGGAACAGCACCTTCGGCTTGTAGCCGCGGGCGTCCAGGTCCTTGATGACCGCCGCCAGGTCGTCGGTGAACGCCCTGCTGCGCACGTCCATGACGACCGCGACCCTGGTGATGGCCCCCCGCGCCTGCGCGCCCAGCTCCACCATCGTCGCGATCAGCTCGGGCGGCAGGTTGTCCACCACGAACCAGCCCAGGTCCTCCAGGCACTTCGCGGCGGTGGACCGGCCCGCTCCCGACAGGCCCGTCACCACCGCGACCTCGATGCCGGACTTCTCGCCGGCCTGTGCGCTCACGATTGCTCCCCTTCGGTACCGGCCGCGCTCAACGTCGCGTGCACGGCCTCGGCGGTGCGCCTGCCCACACCAGGCACCCCGCTGATCTCCTCGATGCTCGCCTCACGGAGTTTCTTCAGTGAGCCGAAGTGCTTGAGCAGCGCCGCTTTCCGCGTCTGCCCGAGACCCGGCACGTCGTCCAGTGCCGAGGTCGTCATGCGCTTGGACCGCTTCTGGCGGTGGTAGGCCACGGCGAACCGGTGCGCCTCGTCGCGGACCCGTTGCAGCAGGTAGAGGGCCTCGCTGGTGCGCGGCAGGATCACCGGGTCCGGCTCGCCGGGCACCCACACCTCCTCCAGCCGCTTGGCCAGGCCGACCACGGCCACGTCCGTGATGCCCAGCTCGGCCAGCACGTCACTGGCGGCCTGGGCCTGCGGCGCGCCGCCGTCGACCACGAGCAGGTTGGGCGCGTAGGCGAACTTGCGCGGCTTGCCGGTCTCCGGGTCGATGCCGGGCAGCGGGCCGTCGTCCCTGTTCTCCCGCAGGTACGCCTGGAACCGGCGGCGCACCACCTCGGCGATGGACGCCACGTCCCCCTGGTCGGCCCCCTCACGGACGGCGAAGCGCCGGTACTCCGACTTGCGCGCCAGGCCGTCCTCGAAGACGACCAGCGAGGCCACCACGTCCGTGCCCTGGACGTGGCTGATGTCGGTGCACTCGATGCGCAGCGGCGCGGTGTCCAGCCCGAGGGCCTCCTGGAGCTCCTGCAGGGCCGCGGACCGGGCCGTGAGGTCGCCCGCGCGCTTGAGCTTGTGCTGCTGGAAGGCCTCCTTGGCGTTGCGCTCGACGGTCTCCATCAGCGCCCGCTTGTCCCCGCGCTGCGGCACCCGCAGCACGACCTTCCCGCCGCGCAGGTCGCCCAGCCAGCGCTCCACGGCGGCGACGTCGTCGGGCAGCTCGGGCACCAGCACCTCGCGCGGCACCGGGGCCGACTCGATGCCGCTGGCCTGCGCGGACTCGACCTGCTCGCCGTAGAACTGGGTGACGAACTGGTCCACCAGGTCGGCGACGCCGGCCTCCTCGACCTTGTCCACGACCCACCCGCGCTGCCCGCGCACCCGCCCGCCCCGGACGTGGAAGACCTGGACGGAGACCTCCAGGTCGTCCTGGGCGAAGGCGACCACGTCGGCGTCGGTGCCGTCCCCGAGCACGACGGCCTGCTTCTCAAGGGCGCGCTTGAGGGCGGACAGGTCGTCACGCAGGCGGGCGGCCTTCTCGAACTCCAGCTCCTCGGCGGCGGCGGTCATCTCGCGGTCGAGCTTGCGGACCATCGCGTCGGTCTTGCCGGCCAGGAAGTCGCAGAAGTCCAGGACGATGTCGCGGTGCTCGTCCCGCGTGACCTTGCCGACGCACGGCGCGGAGCACTTGTCGATGTAGCCGAGCAGGCAGGGCCGGCCGATCTGGTTGTGCCGCTTGAACACGCCCGCGGAGCAGGTGCGGGCGGGGAAGACGCGCAGGAGCAGGTCGAGGGTCTCGCGGATGGCCCAGGCGTGGGCGTAGGGGCCGAAGTAGCGGACCCCCTTGCGCCGCGGGCCGCGGTAGACGTGCAGGCGCGGGTAGTCCTCGTTGAGGGTGACGGCGAGCACGGGGTAGGACTTGTCGTCCCGGTAGCGGACGTTGAACCGGGGGTCGAACTCCTTGATCCAGTTGTACTCCAACTGGAGCGCCTCGACCTCGGTGGTGACGACCGTCCACTCGACACCGGCGGCGGTGGTGACCATCTGCCGGGTGCGCGGGTGCAACCCGGCGACGTCGGCGAAGTACGAGTTCAACCGCGACCGCAGGCTCTTGGCCTTGCCGACGTAGATGACGCGCCGGTTGGCGTCGCGGAACTTGTACACGCCAGGGGCGTCGGGGATGGAGCCTGTCGCGGGGCGATAGGTCGACGGATCGGCCACCCGACAAGCCTACGTGCGCCCACCGACACCCAGACGCGCGCCCGACCCCTGTCGAGGGCTACGTGAAGGCGATCCACATCACGACGAGCACGTCCACGCGGCGCTGGTCCCGCAGCAGCAGGTAGGTGATCAACCCGCGGCCGGAGCCGAACGGGAGCTGGTAGAGGCCTCCGGTCGGGTTGGCGGCGTTGACCGGCTCACCGCGCTCGGGCACGAGGGACAGCACTTCGAACGCCTCGGCGAGGGAATCGAGCCCTTCGGGCGGTAGGGCGGCTACCTGGGCGCGCGCTTCCGGGTCGATGTCGAGGTCGTACGCCAACGGTGGACCGCTCCCGGATCGGCTCAGCGGCCGAGTTCGGCCTTGAGATCGTTCCAGGAGACGCTACCGGGCCGGGGCCGGCCGGTGCGCCGGACCTCCGCGATGGCGGCCAGGGTCCGGCGGTGCCCCTCGGGGTCCTGCTCGGTCATCAGGGCCACCCGCCGCCATGCGCGCAGCACGTGGCGCAGTTCGTCGAGGTGCAACGTTTTGCGGGCGGCGACCAGCGCGGCCTCGTAGGCGGCGTCGAAGTCCGGTGCCTCTTCGGGCAGCAGGGCGGCGCGGATGTCTTCGGGCGAGGGGAACTTCTCCGCCGCGACCTCATCGCCCGCCCATTCCGGCGCGGGCTCCAGGCGATCGACATCCGCGCCGCTCACCGTTGACCGGTGCGGCTCGGAAGAGCGCTCGACGGGGGAGGCCATGCCGCCACGATAGCGCCCTCCGTACACGTCTGTGCGCAACCGCGTCCGTCAGGCCAGCACGACCTGGTCGCCCTGCACCTTCACAGCCACCGCCTTCAGGCCCGACGTCGCCGGACCCTTCTTCACCGCGCCGTCGGAGGCGGCGAACTGGCTGCCGTGGTTCGGACAGGTGATCGTGCCACCCGAAGGTGCCCCGACCGTGGTCCCCGCGTGGGGGCAGGCCGCGTCGAAAGCCTTCACGGTCGAACCCGATCGGGTGACGACCAGGCTCTTGCCGCCCGCCTCCACGACGACACCGCCGCCGTCGGGGACCTCGGACAGGGACACGATGCCCTCAGCGGCCGGACCGCCGGTGGTCGTGGGCGCGGAGCCGCCCGTGGTGCCGGGCGCGGTGCCGCCGGTGGTGGCGGTCGGGGTGCTCGCCGTGCCGCACGCGGCCAGGCCGCCGGGTACCGCCAGCGCCACCAGGACTCCGCACAGCATCGAACGGCGGGACAGGCCGGGGTTGTCGGTGGTGGTCAAAACCGGTCCTCCGTGTGGTGGGTCGTCGTCGTTCGGTCTCTACCGCAATACGACACCACGGGACGCCGGGTTCAACGCTGTCGCGAACCTGTCGAGACGCTGTCAAGCGAGCACGACGTCCTGCCCGGTCACCCGGACGGGTACTTCGACCAGCCCCTTCTCCGCCGGACCCGACAGCACCGCGCCCGAGGACGGGTCGAACGTCGACCGGTGGGTCGGGCAGGTGATCACGCCGGCGGTCGGCGGGTTGACCACCGTGCCCTGGTGCGGGCAGGCCGGGTTGAACGCCCGGACCGTCGAACCCGAGCGGACCAGCAGCAACTGGCCGTCCGCGCCCACCGGAACCAGCGCTCCCGACCCGTCGGGCACGTCCGGGAGCCCGGCGACCCGCTCCCCCGCACGGGCGGAGCCGACGCCGGGCCTGCGTGCCGGACCGGTCGACGAGCAGCCGGTCAGGGCGAGCAGACCGCACACCAGCAGTGTTCTGCGTTCCACTCGCCCATCTTCACAAACCGGCCGCTACCGGTCCCCGGCGGTGGCCGTGCGGGCCAGGGCCAGGACCGCGGTGAACGGCGGGAACCAGTGCCGCGAGTGCGACGGCGGGTTCGCCCACCGCAGGGAGCCGTAGCGCGTCATCGTGGGCGGCAGGGCGATGCGCTGCGGCGAGCGGACGAACTGGACCTCGGGCGGCGCCTTGAGGTGCGTGGGCAGCAAGGCGACGAGTTCGGCGAGGAACACCCAGTGCTCCCGCGGTCCGGGTATGACGGTGACGGGCCCGGCCAGCATCCGGGCCTTCAGGTCGGCCAGCACGCGCGAGCCGATCCGCGCGGGCATCGCCAGCGCGGTGGTGGCGGGGCCCAGCGGCAGGAACACGCCCTGTTCGGTGACGGACACCTTCCAGCCCAGCAGCCGGTAACCCGCGATGGCCTCGCCGAGCGCCTGCTGGTGCGCACGGTCGCGGGGCGGCCCGAGACGCGGTGTGGTGTCAGCATTGGTTGACGCGGTCATGCTCATCGTGGAGGTCCCTCCCCGGTCGGGTGGAGCGGGCGGTGACCCGGGGCCGGGGGTCGTCCCGGTCCCGGGCCACCACCGCAGGGTGGGCGCATATACCGCCGGCCACCACACCCCTTCCGGGTCGTCCCCATGCACCGGACGCATCAAGTAGATGCACCTCACGGCCGCACGTGGGTCCGGCACGACGCCCCACCCCGCCTTATGCATGAAATGAATGGACTCTCGATCACATGCCGATAGACTGTCGAGCACGCTCAGTGACGGGAGCGAGCCGATGGAACCGAAAGCTCGAAGAGCATCCAGTACCAGGCGCGCTTGCCCGTTGTGCGGAGCGGTGATCGCCGCCGACAACACAGACCGGCTCTGCCACCGGTGTCGGCGCAATTCGCGTACCGAGCTGTACGGCCCGCCCGAGGTCCCGGCCGACTTCTGGGACCACGAGGTGATGGTCGCCGCCTTCACCGACCGGGACATGGGAGCGGTCCTCGCCGCTTACCGCCGCCACCCGCACCACGTCAGCCGCGTCACCCAGGACCGCATGGCGTCGTGGCTGGGGATCAGCCAGGCGCAGTTGTCGCGGTACGAGACCGGGGACAACCCGATCGACCGGATCGAGAAGCTGCGCCAGTTCGCGCGGGCGCTGCGCATCCCCGGCGACCGGCTGTGGTTCGACCGCGTCGGTGTCCCAAGCCAGGCGGGTCCCGCCGACCACGGCGCCCCGCCCGATGTGCTCGCCGCGGCGTGGGACGCGTCGAGCATTGCCAGATCGGTCGAGGAGACGGCGAGGAGCGACTTGGCGATCAGCAGACGAGCGGCGCTCACCGGAGCAGCCGCGGTGGCGATGGGTCCCGCCCTGGTCGAACCGCTGCAGCGGTGGCTCCACCCCCTCCAGCCCCTGTCCCGGTGGTCGTCGAGCGCGGCGATCAGCGAGGAGGAGCTGTACGCGTTGCAGCACGTCGCGGACGGGCTGCGCGGGTGGGGTGGACGAGGCGGGTACGGGCTGGCGCGCAAGGCGGTGCTGGGGCAGTTGGAGGAACTGGCCGAGCGGCTGTCGCGGGCGCCCGCGGGCCCCACCACGGAACGCGCGTTCTTCATCGGAGCGGAGCTGTCCAAGGTGGCGGCGAGCATGTCGTGGGACGCCGGTATGCACGACGCCGCGCAGCGGTACTACGTGCTCGGCATCCGGATGGCGAAGGCGGGCCGCAACGACCCGTTCGCCGCGCTGTGCCTGGCGGCCATGGCGCGGCAGATGTTCGACCTCGGGCGGCCCGAGGACGGGCTGGAACTGGTGCAGTTGGGCCAGTACGGGACGCGGCGCAGCGCGACGCCGACTTTAGAAGCGCTGCTGCGGACCCGGGAGGCGTGGGCGTACGCGCAGATGGGACAGGTTCGCGAGTTCCACCGCGCGGTGGGCCAGGCGCAGGACAGCTTCGCGCAGCGCAGGCCGGGCGCGGAGCCGTGGTGGCTGGACAGCTTCGACGAGGCGGAGCTGGAGGGCGTGATCGGGGCCAGGATGCGCGACCTGGCCGGTCACGACCCGCGCCAGGCGCCGCAGGCGGAGCAGCACATCCGCCGGGCGTTGTCCCTGCGCGACCCGTCGAGGGTCCGCAACCGGGCGTTCGACGTCATCGGGCTGGCCCGCACGCGCATGGTCGCGGACGAGCCCGAAGAGGCGTGCGCCCTGATCAACGAGGTGCTGCCCACGGCGGCGGGCCTGGCGTCCGGACGGGTCGTGCGCAAGCTGCACGACTTCGCGAAGGAAGCCGAGCGCCACCGCGACCTCCCGGCGGTGCGGGAGACGCGGGACGCCATTCGCGGTGTGCGGACGGCCTGATGCGCGTGGGTATCACCGGGCACAGCAACCTGGTGCCCGAATGCGTCGACGACGTGCGGGCGGCGATCCGCACGGCGTTGGAGGCCGAGGCGGCGGGCGGGTCGTCCCTGGTGGGGGTGACCTGCCTGGCGCCGGGCGCGGACCAACTGTTCGCGCGCGCGGTCCTGGACCTGGGCGGCCGGGTCGAGGTCGTGCTGCCCGCGATGGACTACCGGGACAAGCTCAAACCGGAGCGGCGGGCGGAGTACGACGAGCTGCTGGCCCGGGCGCACGTGGTGAGCGTGCTGCCCAACGAGCTGTCGGGCCGGCACGCGTACGTGATGGCCAACGAGCGGATGCTGGCGTCGGTGGAGCTGCTGATCGCGGTGTGGGACGGCAACCCGCCCGACGGTCGGGGCGGGACGGCCGACGTGGTCGAGACCGCGCGGGCGTCCGGGGTGCCGGTGGTCGTCGTGTGGCCGGAAGGCGCTCGCCGGAAGTCGGGCTAGCCGTCGGACGCGGGTGGTCGACCGTCGTCCGATCTCGCGGCCCGGCGCAGGTCGGCGCGCCAGAACAGGTAGTCGCCGACGAACAACACGACCGTGAACATCGACGCCACCAAGGCGTCCGACCGATCCGGCCAATCCGCGACAACCGAACTGAGCACCGACAACACGCCGAGAGCGAGGATGACGAGCCTGCTCCGACCGATCCTGTCGTGCCGCACCCACCACAGAGGCGACTTCATGGACCACGCCCGTTCCCAGTCAGGTGATACGTCCGGAGGTTAGCAAGATCGGACCCGGGCGCGCGTCCGCGGCGGGCACGGGGACGAGGACCGGAGTTGTCCTCGATCGGTGGGAGACTTCGGCCATGTTGGAGACCTCGGCCCGGCTGCTCAAGCTGTTGTCCCTGCTCCAGGTCCGGCGCGACTGGACGGGGGCGGACCTGGCCGGGCGGCTCGGGGTGGACGTGCGGACGGTGCGGCGCGACGTCGACAAGCTGCGCAGCCTCGGGTACCCGGTCAACTCGGTGCCCGGGGTGTCCGGCGGCTACCAGCTGGGGGCGGGGGCGGAGCTGCCGCCGCTGCTGCTGGACGACGACGAGGCGGTCGCGGTGGCGGTGGGGCTGCGGACGGCCGCGAACGGGACGGTGGCCGGGATCGAGGAGACGTCGGTCCGGGCGCTGGCGAAGCTGGAGCAGGTGCTGCCGTCCCGGCTGCGGCGGCGGGTCAACGCGTTGCAGGAGCACACCGTGTCGCTCACGCCGTCCGTGGCGACCGTCGACTCGCGGACGTTGACGGCCATCGCGGGGGCGTGCCGGGACCACCAGCGGCTGCGGTTCCCCTACGCCGGGCGGGACGGGGAGGCGAGCAAGCGGCACGTCGAGCCGCTGGGGCTCGCCCACACGGGGCGGCGCTGGTACCTGGTGGCGTGGGACGTGGACCGGGCGGACTGGCGGACGTTCCGGGTGGACCGGATCGCCGAGGAGCCGACGCTGGGCGCCCGGTTCGTGCCGAGGGACCCGCCCGACGCGGACCTGGCGTCGTACGTCTCGCGGCAACTGACGGTCGCGCCCTACACCTACCGGGCCGAGCTGATCATGCACGCGCCGATCGAGGAGGTCGAGCGGCGGACGTCCAAGACGTCGGTGCACCTGGAGGCGTTGGCCGGCGGTCGGACGCTGCTGACCGCCGGGTCGCCGTCGCTGGAGGAGCTGGGGTTGTGGATCGGGCTGATCGGCGTGGACTTCGACGTCGTCTCGCCGCCCGAGCTCGCCGAGCACCTGCGGGTGCTCGGCGAGCGCTTCCTCAACGCGGCCGGCGGTGCCCCGGCGACCACCGCCGCCGAGGACCGGACGCGCTGACCCGCCTGCCAGGTGGTGGACGCGGCGCGCCCGGGTGGCCGCCGAAGCGCGTGGGCGGTCACGATTCGCCACGTCGGTCCCCGGCCGGTTACGGCTGTTCCCCCACAGGTGGCCGGTGGCGGCATCCCGGGCATGGCGCCCGATGCCCGGGGCAGCCCCGGGCGGACGCACGAGGACTTCGGGCGTCACCGAGCGCGGGGAGAAGAAGATGAAGGACATCAGGCCGATCGTCGCCGTTGTCGCGACCGTTTTCCTGCTGGCCGCACCGGGTGTGCCGGCATGGGCGTCGGACCGGGGCGCCAACGTCTACCTGTTGAACAAGAAGACCGGCGACTGCATCACGCTCTCCGGTGACGGCGGTCCGGCGACGCTCTTCCCGGCCGCGTGCGGCGAGGAGCACGACCGGCGGCAAGGCTGGAACCTGGTGGAGCAGGGCACCGGTTCCGGCGTCAAGAAGATCAAGGTGCAGAGCACGTACCGGCAGCACCTGTGCATCGGCTACCAGGGACAGCGCGTGCAGCTGACGAGCTGCTTGGGCGGTGAGGACGTGCTGTGGTGGCCGTCCTGGTGCTACGACTCGAAAGCCAAGCTGTACTGCGTGGTTCCCGCCACGAGCCTTCCGGTCGAGGGGAAGGAGCACGGGAACCTGGTCGAGAGGGATCGCCGGTACCAGGCCGTGACCGATCCCGCCGACGGCACGGGCGAGCGGGTGTTCCACTACCTGAAGCGCTGAGGGCGTCCTGGGCCCATGCCGATCACCCGCCCGCTGCCGGGCGGGTGACCCCCGGCCGTGCTAGCTCCGTTGGCAGGCCAGGCGGTAGGCCGCCGCCCCGATGAGTTCCAGGGACACCTGGAGGCGTTCGGGGCTGACGTTGAGCTCGATGGTGTCCTCGGGCGTGTGGTAGAGCGGTTCGAGCTGGTGGGGGCCGCCCTCGCCGCGCCAGGAGAAGTTGGCGGCGGCGATCTTGCGCTCGTGGAAGGGCACGTGGTCGCTGCTGCCGCGGGCGACCGGGCCGTGCACCTGGG
Organism: Saccharothrix mutabilis subsp. mutabilis; assembly: GCF_039521145.1. Lineage (NCBI taxonomy): Bacteria > Bacillati > Actinomycetota > Actinomycetes > Pseudonocardiales > Pseudonocardiaceae > Saccharothrix > Saccharothrix mutabilis. Next base: position 242,825 of record NZ_BAAABU010000007.1, on the reverse strand, counting down.
AGCCGTAGCCGAGGCGGGCGGCGGCCGCGGCGACCTCGCGGGTGGTGGCGTTGTCGCCGCCGTCCACGGACAGCAGCCAGTACGCGGTGGCCGGGCCGTGGCTGGTGGCGACCATGTCGTTCTGGAAGACGCCGGCGATGCGGGCGGCATCGGGGTCGGCCAGCTGGTTGACGTAGTAGCGCGACCCGAGCAGGCCCTGCTCCTCCGAGCCCCACAGGGCGAAGCGGAGCGCCTTGTGGGTGGGCAGGTGGCGCAGGACGCGGGCCAGTTCGAGGGCGAGCACGGTGCCGCTGCCGTCGTCGTTCGCGCCGGGCGAGCCGGGGACGCTGTCGTAGTGCGCGGTCACCATGACGACGTCGTCGCCGCCGAACGTGCCGGGGCGCTCGGCGAGGACGTTGTACGAGGTCAGGTTCGGGTGGTGGGTGGTGGCCACGGTGATCGTGGCGGGCTTGGCGGCGCGCAGGCGTTCGACGTGGACCTGGGCGATGCCGAGCACGGGGACGGCGACGTTCGCGGTGAGCGCCGGCGAGAAGGCGCTGGTCTTGCCGGCGGGCGGGGTGGAGACGCGGCCGATGAGGACGGCCTTCGCGCCCTTGGCGACGGCGTCGAGGACGGCGGTGGACCCGGCGGGGACGTTGACCAGGAGGACGACCTGGCCGGTGAGGTCGGCGGGCAGGGCGGCGCCGTTGTCGAGGTCGAGCAGCGGGCCGGTGGCGGAGGTGTTCAGGGCTCCGAAGCGGGACGCCGCGGCGTTCCAGGTGGAGCCGTCGGGCAGGGTCAGGGTGGACAGGTACTTGTCGGGCACGGAGAACGGCTGCAGCTCCACGTGGTAGCGGAGCTTGCGCAGGACGTCCGCGATGTAGTCGCGGGCGCGGTGCTCGGACTCGGTGCCGCCGATGCGCTGGCCGATGCCGTCGCTGAGCACCTTGAGGTGCTCCAGCGCGCGCCGGGCGCGCACGCGGGCCACGACGGGGAAGTCGCCCAGGTCCAGCTCCGGCGCCGCGGACGCGCCGGGCCGCTGGGCGTTGGCGGTGGGGTTGAGCCCCAGGGTGACGGCACCCGCCGCCGCCACGGCACCCGCCAGCACAGACCGTCTACGCATTTCAGGCCCCCTCGGTTCAAGTCGGTCACCTGAACCTAGGCAGGGCGGGGGTAGGCGGGAAGAGTGCCGATGGCCGACAGCGCGCCGCCATCGGCACCACGACGATCAGGGGGTTGCGCGGCCTCCGGCCCCCGGTTCCATGATCCCACGGGGGTACGACAATCCGGTTCGAAGCGCCCCGGGGCTCATTGTCCCAGCGAGGTACGACAACCCGACGCCGCCGACCGACCACAGGGTGAAGCACCAACCGACCCCGACCGCGCCGACCGACCCCGACCGCGCCGACCGGCCACAACCCGCCGGCCGCGCCGCTCAACCGCAGAGCCGCCCGCCGCGCCGACTCCCAGCCGGCCCCGACTCCCAGCCGGCCGGGAGTCGGCCGCACCCGCAGTCGCACCCGGCCGGCGCGAAGTACAGCCCGTCCGAACCCGGCGGGCGTCAGCCGGTCGCGGCCTTGTGCAGGTCGCGCAGGGCACGGACCGCCGCCACCGCGTGCTCCCGGTCCACCGCCTGCACCGCCATGATCGACACGTACTCGTCGTCCGGCAGCTCCAGCCGCGCCCACGACGCCCCGTCCGGGAACGACACGTGCAGCACCTCGGACCACTCGAACCGCCGCGCCGTCACGACGTTGCGGACCTCCACGCCGGACTCGTCGGCCCGCACGCGCGGCCGGGCCAGCAGGAGCACCCCGCACGCCAGCAGCACGCCCAGGATGATCATCGCCACCTGGTCGGAGGTCCGGAAGATGACGCCCGTGGGCGTGTCGCCCAGCAGCAGCCCCACGATGGTGAACACCACCACCAGGAACACCGCGCTGATGACGGCGACCGTGCGGATCCTGCGGGGGCGGAACTCGACGCTCGACATCGTGGTCACTGGCCCGCCCGCAGGTCGCGCAGCACCAGGGCCGTGTCCAGCGCGGCCACCACCGCCTCGAAACCCTTGTCCTCCACCGAGTCCTCGAACCCGGCGCGCGCCAGGGCCTGCTCCTCGGTGTCGCACGTCAGCACGCCGTTGCCGACCGGGGTGGAGGTGTCCAGCGCGATCCGGGTCAGGCCGGCCGTCACCGAGTCGCAGACGTACTCGAAGTGCGGCGTGCCGCCCCGGACGACCACGCCCAGCGCCACCACGGCGTCGTGCGTGCGGGCCAGTTCCTGCACCACCACGGGCAGCTCGATGGCGCCCGCGACCCGCGCCACGGTGGGGGACTCCACGCCCGCCTCCCCCGCCGCCGCCAGCGCCCGCGCCACCAGCTGCGAGGTGATCTTCTCGTGCCACTTCGTGGCCACCACCGCCAGCGTCAAGCCCGTCGCGTCCGGGACCGCCGCCGCCGGCCTGCCCTCGCCGCTCATTCGACACCCTCCGTCGTGCTCACGATCGCGCCACCCTGGCTCAACGCCTCGTACTGCTCCAGCTGGTGCAGCTCGTGCCCCATCCGGTCCCGCTTGGTCCGCAGGTAGTGCAGGTTCTCCGGGTTCGGCGAGATGGGCAGCGGCACGCGGTCGAGCACGCGCAGGCCGTAGCCCTCTAGGCCGACCCGCTTGGCCGGGTTGTTGGTCAGCAGGCGCATGGACTTGATGCCCAGCTCACACAGGATCTGCGCGCCGGTGCCGTAGTCGCGGGCGTCGGCGGGCACGCCCAGCGCCAGGTTCGCGTCCACGGTGTCCGCGCCCCGGTCCTGCAACTGGTAGGCCTGCAACTTGTGCATCAGGCCGATGCCGCGACCCTCGTGCCCGCGCATGTAGAGCACGACACCGCGGCCCTGCGCGGCCACCGCCTCCAGCGCCGCGTCCAGCTGCGGCCCGCAGTCGCAGCGCAGCGAGCCGAACACGTCACCGGTCAGGCACTCGGAGTGCACGCGGACCAGCACGTCCTCGCCGTCGCCGATCTCGCCGAACACCATCGCGACGTGCTCGATGCCGTCCAGCTTGGAGTCGTAGCCCACGGCGGTGAACACGCCGTGCGCGGTGGGCAGGCGCGCCTCGGCGACCCGCACCACCTGGGTCTCCACGCGCCGCCGGTAGGCGATGAGCTCGGCGATGGTGATCAGGGCGAGGTCGTGGTCGGCGGCGAAGACCTCCAGCTCGTCGCGCCGCGCCATGTCGCCTTCGTCCTTCTGCGACACGATCTCGCACAGCACCCCGGCCGGGGCCAGGCCCGCCAGCCGGGACAGGTCCACGGCGGCCTCGGTGTGGCCGGGGCGGCGCAGGACGCCGCCGTCGCGGGCGCGCAGCGGCACCACGTGGCCGGGCCGGTTGAAGTCCTTGGCCTCCGAGGACGGGTCGGCCAGCAGCCGGATCGTGCGGGCCCGGTCGGCGGCGGAGATGCCGGTGGACACGCCCTCGCGGGCGTCCACGGTGACCGTGTACGCGGTGCCGCGCTGGTCCTGGTTGGTGTGGTACATCGGCGGCAGGTCGAGCCGGGCGCAGTCGGCCTCGGTCAGCGCCACGCACACGTACCCGGAGGTGTAGCGGACCATGAAGGCGAGCAGCTCCGGCGTCGCCTTCTCGGCGGCGAAGATCAGGTCGCCCTCGTTCTCGCGGTCCTCGTCGTCCACGACGATGACCGGCCGGCCGTCGGCGATGTCCCTGACGGCCCGCTCGATGTCGGAGAAGTCCTTCACCGCGTCCCCTCCGCTCCGGTGTCGCGCAGATGCGGCGTCGCGAGCCGCTCGACGTACTTGGCCAGCACGTCGACCTCCAGGTTGACCAGGTCGCCGGGCGTGCGCCGGCCGAGCGTGGTCAGCTCCAGGGTGGTCGGGATGAGGCTGACGCTGAACTCGGTCTCGCTCACCGACACGACGGTCAGCGACACGCCGTCCACGGTGATCGAGCCCTTCTCCACGACGTACCGGGCGAGGCCGGGCGGCAGTCCGATGTGGACGACCTCCCAGTGCTCGGCCTTCTCCCGCGCCAGGACGGTGCCCGTCCCGTCGACGTGGCCCTGCACGATGTGCCCGCCGATGCGCTGGCCGAGGGCGGCGGCGCGCTCCAGGTTGACCCGGTCGCCCTCGGCGACCTTGGCCAGGCTGCTGCGCCGCAGCGTCTCGCGCATGACGTCGGCGGTGAACGCGCCGTCGACGACGTCGACCACGGTGAGGCACACGCCGTTCACCGCGATCGAATCGCCGTGCTTGGCGTCGCTGGTCACCACCGGACCCTTGATGGTGACGCGCGCCGCGTCGGGCAGGTCCGCGACGGCGACGACCTCACCCAGTTCCTCGACGATCCCGGTGAACACCGTGTCCTCCTCTAGTGCGCCGGCGACGGAACTGCGGAGATCCGCACGTCCGGCCCGCACATACTGACCTGCTCCACGACCAATCCCACAGCGTCGGTGACGGTGGACACCCCCGCGTCCCGCAGGGCGGCCGGCCCGTCGCCGAGCAGCTTGGGCGCGACGTAGGCGAGCACCCGGTCGATCCGGCCCGCCCGCGCGAACGCACCCGCCAGCGTAGGGCCGCCCTCCAGGAGGACGTCCACCACGTTCCGCTTCGCCAGCTCACCCAGTACCACGTCCGGGTCATGGGTGCGCAAGTGCAGGGTCTCGGCCTGTTCGTCGAGGACGCGCGCGTGCGGCGGCAGGTCGCTGGTGCCCACGACCACCCGCAACGGCTGCCGGGTCACGCCTGTTCCCCGGGCGGTAAGCCGCGGGTCGTCGGCGCGCACGGTGCCGGTGCCGACCATGATCGCGTCGATGGTCGTGCGCAGGGCGTGCACCTCGGCGCGGGACTGCTCGGAGGAGATCCACCGGCTGGTGCCGTCGGCGGCGGCGGTGCGGCCGTCGAGGGTGGCGGCGTACTTCCACGTGACGTGCGGGCGGCCGGTGCGGGCGTAGTGCAGCCACGCGCGCAGCGGCTCGACGTGGGTGGGCAGGTGCTCGACGGCCACGCCTGCGGCGCGCAGGACCTCCGCTCCCCCGGCGGCCTTCGGGTTCGGGTCGGCGTTGGCGTAGACGACCCTGGCGACACCGGCTTCGAGCAGCGCGTCCGTGCACGGCGGGGTGCGGCCGTGGTGGGCGCACGGTTCGAGGGTGACCACGGCGGTGCCGCCGCGTGCCCGGTGCCCCGCCTCGGCCAGCGCGACGACCTCGGCGTGCGGACCGCCCGGCGGCTGCGTCGCGCCGACGCCCGCGAGCCGCCCGGAGGCGTCCAGCACGACCGCGCCGACCGGCGGGTTGGGGCTGGTGGTGCCGTGGACCCGGGCGCTGGCCGCGACGGCCAGCGCCATCGCCTCGGCCGGGGACGGGGTGGTCACCGCGAGCGGGCCGCCAGCGCCCGCAGCTTCGCCATGGCCGCGCCGGGGTCGCTCGCGTCGTAGATGGCCGAGCCCGCGACGAAGCAGTCGACGCCGGCTTCGGCGGCCTGGGCGATGGTGTCCTCGTTGATGCCGCCGTCGATCTCCACGATCAGGTTCAGGTGCCCGGAGTCGACCAACCGGCGCGCGGTGCGCACCTTGTCCAGCACCTCGGCCATGAAAGACTGCCCGCCGAAACCGGGCTCGACCGACATCACCAACAGCGTGTCGTAATGCTTGAGGACGTCGGTGCAGGACTCGATCGGCGTGCCCGGCTTGATGGACAGCCCGGCTTTCGCGCCGGCCGCGCGCAGGTTCTTGGCGAGCTGGACCGGGTCGGCGGCGGCTTCGAGGTGCACGGTGACGTTGTAGGCGCCGGCTTCGGCGTAACCGATGGCCCAGCGGTCGGGGTCCTCGATCATCAGGTGGCAGTCCAGCGGGATGTCCGTCGCCTTGAGCAGCGCCTTCACCACGGGCAGGCCGAGCGTCAGGTTGGGCACGAAGTGCGCGTCCATGACGTCGACGTGCAGCCAGTCCGCGCCGTGGACGGCCGCGGCCTCCTCGGCGAGGCGGGCGAAGTCGGCGGACAGGATGCTCGGGGCGATCATCGGCTGGTGGACCACGGGGCCTGAGTCTAGGTTCTGCGCAATGTCCGGACCTACCGGGGAGTCGCATTTCACTCCGGCCCGCGGGCTTTCCGCCCCCCGATCCGGAAATCACCGACTACTCACCCGGGTAGTTCCCTCGCCACCGTCCGCGGGATTACGTTCGTGGGCGGGGAGCGCGACTGGGGAGCACTGGGGATGAAAGCCGAATTCAGCCACAAGATCGCACTGGTGACGGGCGCCTGCACGCCGTTGGGCACGGAGGTCGTGGAGTCGCTGGCCCGGCAGGGGGTCCTGGTGGCGGCGGTCGACGGCGACGGGCCGCGGCTGGCGGAGTTGGTGGAGCGGTTGCAGCGGGCGGGGGTGCGCATCGCGGGCCGGCAGATCGACGTGCGGTCGAGCGCGGCCGTGGACGCGCTGGTGGACCAGGTGGAACGCGAGTTCGGCCCGATCGACGCGGTGGTGTCGGTGGCGGCGGCCCTGCGTCCGGGCCCGGCGCTGTCGATCAGCGACGAGGACTGGGCGCACAGCTTCGGCGTGAACGCGGACGGCGTCTTCCACGTGTCGAGGGCGGTGGCGACCAGGATGGTGGCCAGGCGCCGCGGCACGATCGTGGTGGTGGCCGCCCACACGGCCACCGTGCCCAGGACGAGCGTGGCCGCCTACGCCGCCTCGCGGGCCGCGGCGATCGCGTACACGGAGTGCCTGGCCGCCGAGGTCGCTGCGCGCGGTGTCCACTGCGCGGTCGTGGCCCCGGACGACGCGCGGCGCGTGGTGGACGAGGTGGGCTTCCTGCTGGCCGACACCGTCCGGCACCCGGCCCAGTCGGCCTGACGCGGACGCCGGGCACTACAGCTCGGCGTGCTCCTGCTCGCCCGCGAGCCGCGCCAGCTCCACCCGCGACGAGATCCCGAGCTTCCGGAAGATCCCGCGCAGGTGGTAGTTCACCGTGTGCGGCGACAGGAAGAGCTGCCGCGCCACCTGCCGGTTGGTCAGCCCCGCCCCCACCAGCCGCGCGATGTCCCGCTCCGGCGACGACAGCCGCCCCCACTCGTCGCCGCCCTCGTCCTCCGGCGTGGCCACGCCCGCCCGCCGCCGCACCCGCGCCGCGTCACCGGAAGCACCCATGCGCTCGAAGATCCGCACCGCCGCCTCGGCGTGCTCCCGCGCCCGCTGCTCCTGCCCGGACTCCGCCGCCAGCACCGCCAGGTCCTCGTACGCCGACGCCTGCGCCCACGGGTGCCGGTGCTTCCCGGCCGCCGCCAGCAGCAACCGCTCGTCCCCGTCCCGCAACGCCCGCGCGTGGTCCGCCCCGACCGACACCGCCGCGCACCCCGGGTTGCCGGCCGCCAACTCCTCCGCCGCCCCCACGACGACCCCGGCCAGCCGGCCGTCCCCGACCACCAGCGCCAACCGCACCAGCCACGCGCTCGCGCCGGGCTCCTCGATCAGCATCCGCCGCGCGCCGTCCAGGTCCGCCAACCGCTCCCGCGCCAGCTCCGCCGCCCGCTGCGGACCGCCCTGCGCCTCCGCGACCAGCAGCTCCACCCAGTCGTACTGCCCGGAGTGCAGCACCGCCTCCCCACCGGCGAGACCACCCCGGTACCGGCGCACGTGCTCGGCCGCCCCCGCCACGTCACCCCGGTGCAACGCCACCACCGCCAGCACCGCCGACGCCAGCGGCACCAGCAGCCGCAGCCCCCGGTCGTGCGCCAACGACAACCCCGAGTGCGCCGCGACCTGCGCCTGCACCAGCTTGCCCGCCTGGGCCAGCACCCGCGCGCGGGCGATCACGCGGGCGGCGGGCGCGCCGGCGGTGACGGCCTCGTCGGTGTCCGGACCGTCGCCGTGCACCAGCTTCTCGGCGGCGGCGAACTCGCCCAGCGACGACAGCTTCATCGCGAACGCCACCGACGCGTGCGACTGCCACCACGCGGTCGGCCGGTCCAGTTCCCAGCGGGTCGACTCGCGGCCCCAGTACATGCCCTCGGTGAGGTTGCCGGCGTTCCACTCCAGGCACGAGTGCACGCACGCGGCCATCACGACGTCCGCGTCGCTGGCCTCCCGGTCCCGTGCGGTCAGCACGGACAGCGCGTGCGGGCCCGCCCGTTTGCCGGTGGCGAAGTACAGCGACAGCAGGCGGCCGGCGGCGGCGAGGCGGCGCAGCGGTTCGGGCGCGGTGGTCACCGACAGCGCGTGCTCCATCTCGGCGACGGCGTCGGCGGGGCGGCCGTCGGCGAGCAGGATGCCCGCCAGGGTGGTGTGCAGCTCGGCGGCGGGACCGGCGTGCAGGCGCCGGGCGAGGGTCTCGCGGGCCAGGGCGATGGCCGCGCCGAGCCGGCCGCCGGCGGCGAGCTGCCGGACGTCGTGCACCGCCGCCGCGCCGCGCTGCTCGGCGGGGGTCGCGGGCGGCAGTTCGCGCAGGTCGGCGCGCAGCAGGTCGGCGTCGTGGCGCAGGGCGTGCAGCACGGACGGCGGGATCGCCTGCACGACCGCCCGCAGGCCCAGTTCGGAGGCGAACTCCAGCCGGACGCCCGCGGACACGACCAGTCCCGAGGCCAGCACCTCGTCCACGGCGGGCAGCAGCGCGCCGGCGGGGCGGCCGATCATCGTGGCGACGTCCTGAAGCAGGAACGACCGGCCCAGCACGGCGGCGACGCGCAGCAGTTGCGCGGCCCCGGTGGACAGGGCGTCGGCCTGACCGCACACCAGCGTGGCGACGCGGTGCGGGAGGCCGGTGCCGGTGAGGCGGGCGACGCCGTCGCGGACGTCGAGCCGGTTCTCCTCGCGCAGGCCGGTGATCAGCTCGACGACCAGCCGCGGGTTGCCGCCCGCGGAGGACACCAGGGTGTGCAGCGCCGGTTCGGGTTCCGCGCCGAGGACGTCCTTGAGCAGTTGGGCGACGACGTCGTCCCCGACCGGGCCGAGGGTGAGGACCTCCCCGTAGGCGGGCAGGACGCGGCGCAGGTCCGGGCCCGCGTGGGCGCCGGTGAGGGCGAGCAGCGTGGTGGTGCCGCGGGCGCGCAGGTCGGGGAGCGCGGCCAGGACGGCGGCGGCGTCCTCGTGGGCGTGGTCGATGGCGACCAGGGGGTTCGTGCCGGGCCGGAGGTCGTCCAGTTCGCCGGGGTGGACGAGGACGGCGGTGTAGCCGCGGGCGCGGGCGGCGTCGACCGCGTCGCGCAGGAGGAGGGACTTGCCGGTGCACGGCGGGCCGTCGATTGCCAACAGGCCACCGGGTGCGGACAGGAACCGGAGAACCGAAGCCCATTCACGATCCCGGCCGTGCGATTTCGACACGGGCCAGCCTGCTACGCGTCTCGGTTGGCTGTCAATTCACGAGTTATTGTCCGGTGCGACGAATGGCGCAACGGCGGACAGTTCTTTCAGCACTTCCCCAGGACCGCCCGAGACGACGCTCACACCCGCGTCCCGCAGGACCGACAGGTGGCGGGAATAGGCGGGATGATGGGATTGGTCTGGGCCAACTTGGGCGAGAACCACCATGGGCGTGCCGCGGCCGAGGGCTTCGCAGAGAACGGTGAGGGCTTGGTTGTCGCTGATGCCGAGTGCGAGTTTCGCGATGGAGTTCAGGGTGGCGGGGGCGAACACGAAGGCGTCGGGGACGGGGTGCGGTTTGGGTTCCGCGGGCAGCCGGGAGGTCCACCGGACCGGCAGATCGGTCAATGCGCCGAGTTCGGCGAACTGCGCCTCCAGCCACCGCGCTGCGGTAGGGGTGAGCGTGACGGCCAACCGCCACCCCTGGCGCGCGAGCGGTTCGGCCAACCCGGGCCGCAACCAACCCTCCACACCACCGGCCGCCGACGCGACAAGCCCCAACACCGGCCGCCCACTCACCGATACCCCCTGATCAACAAGTCAATCGAAGGATCGCTCAACAATCCCACAACCCCCGCTCTCACTCACCACCCAATCCGCCGCACACGACCCAACACACAAGACACGCCGATCGTCGGATCGTTCAACAATCCGACGATCCGACACGTGAACGATCAGGCCGGGCGACGCAACATGGAGCAGAACATCGCGTCCGTCCCGTGCATGTGCGGCCACAACTGGACATGCGGCCCACTGCCCAAATCCGGCACCCCGGGGAAGTACTCGCGCGTGTCCAACCGCTCAGCCCCAGTCCGCCGAGCCACGTCCGCCACCACCCCCACCGACTCCGACAGGTGCGGCGAACACACCACGTACGCCACAACCCCACCCGGCCGCACCAACCCCAACGCCGCCGTCAACAACTCCCGCTGCAACCGCGCCAACGGCGCCACATCGGAAGGCTGCCGCCGCCACCGAGCCTCCGGCCGCCGCCGCAACGCCCCCAACCCGGTGCAAGGCGCATCCACCAACACCCGGTCGAACCCGCCCTCGGGCAACCCGGAATCGCGCCCATCACCCACGTGCACGGTGATCGGCAACTCCCCCGCCGCCTTGCGGATCAACTCCGCCCGGTGCGGCGCCTTCTCCACCGCGTCCAGCGAAGCCCCCGACAACGAAGCCAGCGCCCCCAGCAGCACCGCCTTGCCACCCGGCCCGGCACACAGGTCGAGCCACCGCTCGTCCGACCCCTCCAGCGGCACCCGGGTCAACGCCAGCGCGCACAGCTGACTGCCCTCGTCCTGCACCGAAGCCAACCGCTCGCGCACCGGGTCCAGGTCACCGGGATCACCCGCTCCGGCCTCCAAGTGCACCCCATAGGGTGAATACGGCGCGACGTCCCCACCCGTCATCGCCGCCAACTCGTCAGCGCTGCACTCCCCCGGCCTCGCGGCCAGGTGCACCAGCGGCCGTGCGTCGTCCGCCGCCAGGGCCTCCCGCAGCGGCTCACCCCGACTACCCAGGGCTTCCGCGAACGCTTGCGCGATCCACCGGGGGTGCGCATGGGCCATGGCCAGGTAACCGACCGGGTCGGTGTCCTCGTCCGGCGCGACCTCCTCGACCCAGCCCGCCTCGTCCTGCTCGGTCACCCGCCGCAGCACCGCGTTGGCGAACCCGGCCGCCCCCGACCCCAGCTCGGCCCGCACCAGGTCCACAGTGGACGCGACGGCCGCGTGCGCCGGGATCCGCGTGCGCAACAACTGATAAGCCCCCAACCGCAGGGCGTCCAGCACCGAACCGTCCACTTCGGACAACGGCCGGTCCGAGCACGCGGTCAGCACCGCGTCCAGCAACCCCAGTGCCCGCGAGGTCCCGTAAGCCAGTTCCGTGGCCAGGGCCGCGTCACGACCGGTGATCCGCCGCTCACGCAACAGCCCCGGCAGCACCAGGTTCGCGTAGGCGTCACGCTGCCGCACGGCGCGCAACGTGTCCAACGCCGCCTGCCGCGCCGGGTCCTCCACCGGCGGGCGGGACGGGCCGGTGCGGCGGCGCGGCGGGTGCGGGCCACGCGGTCGGGAAGGTCGGGACGAGCGCTGTGTCATGAGATCCGTTCCCCCGCCTCGATGCGGACGCCGCGCGCCCAGTCCGTGGCGGGCATCCGCTTCTTGCCCTGCGCCTGCACCTCGGTCAGCTCCACGGGCGTGGTGCCCGTGCCAACCAGCACGCGCTTGCGCTCCACCTTCAGCTCACCCGGCGCCAGGCCGTCCTCCTCGACCGGCACGACCGGTCCCAGCTTGAGCCGTTCGCCGCGGAACTCCGCCCACGCGCCCGGGTCCGGCGTCACCGCGCGGGCCACCCGGTCCAGGGCCGCCGCGGGCGCGGCGAAGTCCAGCCGGCCGTCGTCCACGGTGACCTTGGGGGCGTAGCTGACGCCCTCCTCGGACTGCTCGACCGGGCGCAGCGTGCCGTCCTCGATGCCGTCCACAGTGGACACCAGCAGCCGGGCCCCGGACTCCGCGAGCCGCGCCAGCAGGTCGCCCGCCGTGTCGCGCTCGCGCACCCGTTCGGTCACCACCCCGTACACCGGACCGGCGTCCAGCGCCTTGACGATCCGGAACGTCGTCGCCCCGGTGATGTCGTCACCGTGCCGCACCGCCGCCTGCACCGGGGCCGCGCCGCGCCACGCGGGCAGCACCGAGAAGTGCAGGTTCACCCAACCGTGGACGGGGATCGCCAGCGCCGACTCGGGCAGCAACGCGCCGTAGGCGACGACCGGGCACAGGTCCGGTTCCAACGCGCGCAGCCGCGCCTGGAAGTCCGGGTCCGACGCCTTCGCCGGCGTCAGCACCTCGATGCCGTGCTCCTCGGCCAGCGCCGCGACCGGCGAGCGCTCGACGCGCCGACCGCGGCCGGCGGGCGCGTCCGGGCGGGTGACCACGGCCACCACCTCGTGCCGCGACTCCAGCAACGCCTTCAACGACGGCAGCGCCGGCTCGGGCGTGCCCGCGAACACCAGCCGCATCACGCACCACCCCCGAACAGCGGGTGCGGCGACTGCTTGAGCGTCGGCACCCCGCCGTCGAACCAGGACTGCTGCCGGATCTCGCGCATGGCCTGCTTGCGGGTCTGCTCGTCGAGCCGGTCGAGGAACAGCACGCCGTCGAGGTGGTCGGTCTCGTGCTGGACGCACCGCGCGAGCAGGTCCGAGCCCTCGACCTCGACCGGCTCGCCGTGCATGTTCCAGCCGCGCGCGACCACGTGCAGGTGCCGGCGGCAGTCCCAGGACATGCCCGGGATGGACAGGCAGCCCTCGGGGCCCTCCTGGAACTCCTCGCCGACGACGTCGAACGTCGGGTTCACCAGGTGCCCGGCGAAGCCGTCGCAGTGGTAGGTGAACACGCGCAGGCCCACGCCGAGCTGCGGCGCCGCCAGCCCCGCGCCCCCGGCGTCGCTCATGGTGTCCCACAGGTCCTTGACCAGTTTGCGCAGCTCCGCGTCGAAGTCGGTGACCTCGACGGCGGGGGTCCGCAGCACCGGGTCGCCGAACAGCCGGATGGGTTGGACGGTCACGCACTCTCCTCGCAACGGGGCAGACGGCCAGTCTAGGAGAGCGCGCGAGGGGTCAGTGCTCCATGCCCCGGCCGAGGAGGATCACACCCACCAGCGCGGCGAGGAAGTGACCCAGGAAACGCGTGGCGGTCAGCACGCCGTGCGGGACCGCGGGGGTCTTGGTCTGCGTGGTGGTCATGGTGATGGTGGTCATGTCGGCCTCCCCTGGTCTCGTCGGTACCACCAAGGTGCCGCGCGGGTCCGTAAGCGCGCGTCCGCTCGGAGTAGCCCGTGCGGCTCATCATCTGGGATGAGCCGACTGCAACAACGGTGACCGGTGCGGCTACTTAGGTGCATGAGGGGTGCCACGACGCAGGGGGCGGCGCGCTTGGCCGAGACCGACGGCGAGCTGTGGCGACGCGGTGACCGGGCCGCGTTCGCCTAGTTGTTCGACCGCCACGCCGAGGCGGTGTGGAACCACGCGCACCGGCTGACCGCGTCGTGGTCGCTGGCCGAGGACCTGACGTCGGCGACGTTGGTCGAGTCGAAGGACCGGATGTTCGCCGGGGTCGTCGCGCTGCCGTCGCTGGAGCCGCAGGTGTTGAAGGGTGTGCGGCTCACGGCGTACGCGGCGGACCGGACCGTGCTGCGGAGCGAACCCCTGCACTGACGGGGGCGGCCCCGGTGTGGGGCCGCCCCCTTGTCGACTAGCGGGGCCAGACGACGCGTGCCGCGCCGCCACCCCGGCGGGTCGGTTCGGCGGCGGCCCGCCACCGGCCGTCGGGCAGGCGTTCGACGGCGGTCACCGCGCCGATCTCGCCGGTCGAGGCGAACCGGTGGCCCAGGGCGGTCAGGGCCTCGTCGTCCTGGGTGGCCAGGAACGCGGCCTCGGCCTGGGTGTTGGTGGCGTTGCGCTGGGACGCGCGGGGCGCCTCGATGGCCTGGCGCAGCGTGAGGCCGCGATCCAGGCGCTGGGTCAGGACCTGCAGGACGGTGGTGATGATGCTCGCGCCGCCGGGTGAGCCGAGGGCCATGACCGGCTTGCCGTGGTCGAGGACGATCGTCGGCGACATCGACGAGCGCGGGCGCTTGTTCGGGCCGGGCAGGTTCGGGTCCGGGACGCCCGGCGTGACCGGGGTGAAGGAGAAGTCGGTCAACTCGTTGTTGAGCAGGAACCCGCGGCCGGGCACGACGATGCCGCTGCCGCCCTCCTGCTCGATGGTGAGGGTGTAGGCGGCGACGTTGCCCCAGCGGTCGGCGACGGTCAGGTGCGTGGTGTCGGTGCCCTCGTACGGGGTGGGCGCCTCGGTGCCGTCCGTGCCGCACGGCTCGGGGTCGCGCGGGTTCCCGGGCGCGACCGCGCCGGGCATGGCGGTGGTCGCGGAGATCAGGCACGCGCGGCTGTCGGCGTAGGCCTGGGACAGCAGTTCCCCGGTCGGGACGTCGGAGAAGCTCGGGTCACCCACCCAGCGGTTGCGGTCGGCGAAGGACAGCCGGCTGGCCTCCAGGAACCGGTGCAGGTACTGGGTGCGGGACTCGTCGGCGAGCTTGGTGGTCTCCAGGATGTTCAGCGCCTCGCCGACCGTCGTGCCACCGGAGGACGGCGGGGCCATGCCGAAGACGTCCAGGCCGCGGTAGGTGGTGTGGCTGGGTTCGCGTTGCGGGGCGTTGTAGTTGCCCAGGTCGGTCATGGTCATCGCGCCGGGGCGGACGGTCCGGGTGGACGTGGGCTTGACCGGCGGTTGGTTGACGGCCTTGACGACGTCCCGCCCGACGCCGCCCTTGTAGAAGGCGGAGACGCCGTCCTTGCGCAGCGCGCGGTAGGTGTCGGCGAGGTCGGGGTTGCGGAAGGTGCTGCCGACCGCCGGGACCGGCAGGAACAGGGCCTCGCTGGAGGTGAAGTCGCCGAGCCGGGCGGCGTTCTCGGTGACCTGGCGGTGGAAGGTGGCGTCGACGGTGAAGCCGCGGCGGGCGAGGTCCTCGGCGGGCTTGAGCGCCTTGTCGAGCGAGATCGTGCCCCACCGCTGGAGGGCGCGCTGCCACGTGCGGGGCGTGCCGGGGACGCCGACGGACAGGCCGCTGGTGACCGCCTCGGCGAACGGGATCGCCTTGCCGTTCTCGACGAAGAGGTTCTCGGTGGCGGCGGCGGGCGCGGTCTCCCGTCCGTCGATCGTGGACACCTTGCGCGTCCGGGCGTCGTAGAAGACGAGGAACCCGCCGCCGCCGATGCCCGCGGAGAACGGGTCGGTGACGCCGAGGGCGGCGGCGGTGGCGACGGCGGCGTCCACGGCGTTGCCACCGCGGCGCAGCACGTCGATGCCGATCTGCGAGGCGTCGGGGTCGACGCTGGCCACGACCCCGCCCGCGCCGACGGCTTCGGGTTCGCGGGGCGCTTCGGTGGCGTTGGCGGTGGAGGTCGGGACGACGAGGGCGGCCACCACGACGAGGGCGGCGAGGGTGCTGGTCGACCGGAGCATCGTTCCCTTGTACTCCTAACCGCTCCCCCGGAGAACCCCCGCTCGACGCGCCCTTCGGCCCGCACTGTCACCGGAACGCCGAATTGTCGTACCCCGGTGGGAGAATGGAATCGGGGGCCGGCGGCCGCTGCCCAGGCTCGCGGAACCGGGCGCGGCGGTCGCTGCCCAGGCTCGCGGAACCGCGGCGCGGCGGCCGCTGCCCAGGCTCGCGGAACCGCGGCCCGCCGCTCACTCGCCC
The DNA here is from genome assembly GCF_039521145.1 of Saccharothrix mutabilis subsp. mutabilis. Lineage (NCBI taxonomy): Bacteria > Bacillati > Actinomycetota > Actinomycetes > Pseudonocardiales > Pseudonocardiaceae > Saccharothrix > Saccharothrix mutabilis. The sequence goes on along the minus strand of NZ_BAAABU010000007.1, from coordinate 227,220 downwards.
TTGCGGCGCGCGTAGGCCCGAGCCGCCCGCGCGCGGTCCCCGCAGCGGGTCGAGCACCAGTGCCGTCGGGCGTGCGTGCGCAGCAGGTACCGGTTGCACGGCGGCGATCCGCACGCCGCCAACCGCTCCGCGTCCTCCCCGGTCAACAGGTCCGCCGCGTTCGCCGCCAGCACCGCCAGGGCGTGGTCCACGATCCGGGTCACCGGGTGCGTCGCCTCGCGATGCAGCCCGCGCACCGGGTCCCAGCGCAACAGCGCCGCGGTGGGCGTCCGCGTCAGGGCGTCGTTCACGGCGACCAGCGCACCGGCCGGCGCCGGCATCCCGTCGACCCGCGCCGCCAGCAACGCCCGGATCTGCTCCCGCAACGCCCGCAACTGCGCCGCGCACATCTCCCGCAGCCCGGCGTCCTCGGGCGCGAGGTCGTGCGCCGCCAACCACCGCGACGCGCTCCCCGGCTCCCCCAACAGGTCCAGGTACTGCCCACCGGGCAGCGCCAACGCGCTGTTCGCGAAGTCGAGCGCCGGGTACTGCTCCGCGCCCGCGGCCGGGACCACCTCCATGGCCCTCATGGTAACGCTTGCGTTTTCCCGTGAGGCGCGGCTAGGTTCCTCACGGCAAACACCGCGTTTATCCATGACAAGGGGGAACCCGTGACCACCGTGAGCACCTTCGGCGGTCCTACCGCGTTGATCGAGGTCGGCGGCCTGCGCCTGCTCACCGACCCGACCTTCGACGCGCCCGGCGACTACTCCGTGGGCGGCACGCGCGTCCTGACCAAGACCGCCCCGACCGCCACCACCCCGGCGGAACTGGGCCGGGTCGACGCCGTCCTGCTCTCCCACGACGAGCACCCCGACAACCTCGACCGCGCCGGTCGCGCGTACCTCGCCGACGTGCCGCTGACCCTGACCACCCGCGGCGGCGCCCAGCGGCTCGGCGGGACGGCGCGCGGGCTCGCGCCCTGGGAGCACGTCGAACTGCCCCGACCCGACGGCGGCGCCCTGACCGTCACGGCGACACCCGCCCAGCACGGCCCCGACGGGTGCAAGCCGATCACCGGCGAGGTCATCGGGTTCGTGCTGACCGCGGCCGACCTGCCGACGGTGTACGTCAGCGGGGACAACGCCTCGCTGGACGTCGTCGAGCGGATCGCCGAGCGGTTCGGGCCGGTGGACACCGCCGTGCTGTTCGCCGGCGCCGCGCGGACGGTGCTCTTCGACGGGGCGTTGCTCACACTGGACAGCGCGCAGGCCGCGACGGCGGCGCGGATCCTGGGGGCGCGCCGGGTGGTTCCGGTGCACTTCGACAGCTGGGGGCACTTCACCGAGGGGCGGGACGCGCTGGTCAGCGCCTTCTCAGCAGCCGATCTGGACCACGTGCTCGACCCGACGTTCACCCGAAAGTGATCTTGCACTATTCGAACACATGTTCGAAACTAGGTCCATGACGTCATACAACCCGGCCCACCGTCCCGACGACCACGAGGAGGCACTCTGGTAGACCTCAGCGCATGGCAGGCAAGGCGAGCGCTCGTCGCGGGGAACGCGTACCCGCGTCGACGCTGCCCGTCGCCCGGATCTGTGTGGACGTTCCGCTGCCTCATCTGGACCGTCCGTTCGACTACCAGGTCTCGACCGAACAGGACGCGGACGCGGTGCCCGGTTGCCGGGTGCGGGTGCGGTTCGCGGGCCAGTTGGTCGACGGTTACCTCCTCGAACGCGTGGAGGAGTCGGACTACGGCCGCAAGCTGACGTTCCTGGACCGGGTCATCTCACCGGAGCCGGTGCTGTCCCCGGAGGTGGCGGCCCTGGCGCGGGCGGTGGCGGACCGGTACGCGGGCACGTTGACCGACGTGCTGCGGATGGCGGTGCCACCCCGGCACGCCCGCACCGAGGCCAAGCCGTCCCCGGAGCCGGCGCCGGCTCCGGCGGCGCCCTCGGCCGAGGGCTGGTCGCGGTACCCGTTCGGGCCGAACCTGCTGGACGCCCTGCGGGCCGGCCGGACGGCGCGGGCGGTGTGGCAGGCGCTGCCCGCCGAGGACTGGCCCGCACGCCTGGCCGAGGCGGCCACGACCGTGGTCAGCACGGGTCGGGGTGCGCTGGTGGTAGTGCCGGACCACCGCGACCTCGCCCGGCTGCACGCGGCGTGCGCGGCGCTGGCCGGGCCCGACGCGGTGGTCACGCTGTCGGCCGACCTGGGGCCCGCCGAGCGGTACCGGCGGTGGCTGGCCGTGCGGCGCGGGTCGGTGCGGCTGGTGCTGGGCACGCGGGGAGCGGCCCTCGCGCCGGTGCACGACCTCGGGCTGGCCGTGGTGTGGGACGACGGCGACGACCTGCACACCGAGCCGCGCATGCCGTACCCGAACGTGCGGGACGTGCTGGTCCAGCGGGCGCACCTGAGCGGGGCTTCGCTGCTGGTCGGCGGGTTCGCGCGGACCGCCGAGGCGCAGTTGCTGGTGGACAGCGGCTGGGCGCACGAGGTGGTCGCGGCGCGCGAGACCCTGCGCGCGGTCGCGCCGCGCGTGGCGGCGGTGGGCGACAGCGCGTGGCAGGACGTGAAGGATCCCGCCGCGCGCAGTGCGCGGCTGCCCTCGATCGCGTTCGACGCGGCGCGGGCGGCGTTCGCGGAGAACGCGCCGGTGCTGATCCAGGTGCCGCGCCGGGGGTACGTGCCGGCGCTGGCGTGCGGGCAGTGCAGGGTGGCGGCGCGGTGCCGCCGGTGCGCGGGCCCGCTGGCGTTGCCGGGCGGCACGGACGACGGCGTGCCGAAGCCCGCGTACTGCCGGTGGTGCGGGGCGACGGAGGCGGCGTTCCGGTGCCCGGCGTGCGGGTCGCGGCGGTTGCGCGGCCAGGTGATCGGCGCGCGCCGGACGGCCGAGGAGCTGGGGCGGGCGTTCAGCGGCATCCCCGTGCGCACGTCCGGCGGTGACGAGGTGCTGGCGGCGGTGCCGGGCGGCCGTGCGCTGGTCGTGGCCACGCCGGGCGCGGAACCCACGGCGGAGGGCGGCTACGGCGCGGTCCTGCTGCTCGACGGCTGGGCCCTGCTCGGCCGCGCCGACCTGCGGGCGACGGAAGAGACCCTCCGCCGGTGGATGACGGCGGCGGCCCTGGCGCGCCCGGCGGGCAAGGTCGTGGTGGTCGCCGACTCCAGCCTGCCGCCGGTCCAGGCCCTGGTCCGCTGGGACCCGGTGTGGCACGCGAGCCAGGAGTTGGCCGCCCGGACCGAGCTGGGCTTCCCGCCGGCAGTCCGCATGGCGACGCTGGACGGGCCGCCGGACGCCCTGGCCACGGCGCTGGAAGACCTGCCCCTGCCGCCGACCGGCGAAATCCTGGGCCCGGTCCCGCTGTCCGACGACGACCAGCGCGAACGCGCCCTGGTCCGCGTGTCCCGGGCCCACGGAAAGGCCCTGTCCGAACACCTGGCCGCCCTCCAGGCCACCCGCAGCGCCCGCAAGGACCCGACCCCGATCAGGATCAAACTCGACCCGCTCGAAGTCCTCTGACACCCGCCGCCGCTCACCGGGCCGCTCAGCTCACAAGCCGGGCCGCCCACGCCGCCCAAAGTGCGCCTTGCCCGCCGCCGCACCTTCACCACCGCCGCCCGGCCGAGGCCAGCCGCCGCAGCGCTGCGCTGCCCGCCGGAACCGCAGCCGGCGGTGCGCGCCGCCGCGCCCCCGCCGCCGCGCCCCGCCGCCGGCCCCGAGGCCCCGCCGTCCGACGGCGAGCCCGACGCCGCGCCCCTCGCCGCCGCCGGCCCCTCGACGCCGCGCGCCTCGCCGCCGTCCGGCCGACTCACGCAGCCGCCGCCGCTCAGCCGGAGAGGCTTTCGCGACCGTTTTCCACGTGGCCGGCCAGGCGGCGGTGGAAGGTGGTGGTGCGGATGGTCAGGTCGTACCAGCCGTGGCGGAAGGCGGTCAGCCAGGGCACGGTTCGGCGTTTGCCCGGGCGCACCGCCACGCGGAAGTCCCGGCCGTCGCCCCGCACCTCGAACACCGCCTCGCGGTCGCCCGCGTTCGCCAACGTCACCGTCAGCACCCGGCTGTGGCCGTTCACCGACGACTCCACCCCCACCGACTCCCCCGCCACGCCGGCGAACTCCCGGCGGAAACCGTTCGGGCCCAGCACCGTGAAGCTGTACTCCCCCGTGAACGGCACGGTGAACTCCGTCGAACCCGCCACGTCGAAGTGCACCGGGTACTCGAACTCGCCGCGGTACGGGTACAGCGCCAGGTTCACGCTCGACTTCCCCGCGTTCCGCAACGACAACCGCACCGCCCCGTCCACCACCCGCCCCGCCACGTCCGGCTGGTACGGCAGCGGCCGGGCCGGGCGGGTGCCGGGTTCCTGCACGGGCATCCGCTGGTCGGCCGGCGGGGTGGGGCGCCAGCGCGGGGTGGCCGGGGGCACCGGGCCGGGGGCCGCCACCACCGGGCGGGTGCCGCGGCGGGTGAAGTCGAACGCTCCGGTCAGGTCGCCGGCCACACGGCGGCGCCACGCGCTGATGTTCGGTTCCGCCACGCCCAACCACCGCTCCAGGAACCGCGTGTTGGACGTGTGGTCGAAGACCTCCGAGCAGACGTACCCGCCGACCGTCCACGGCGACACCACCGTCATCGGCACGCGCGGGCCCAGGCCGAGCGGGCGGTCGCCCACGTGCTCGTCGCGCTCCGCGCGCGGTGGGCGAGGCGGAGGCACGTGGTCGAAGTAGCCGTCGTTCTCGTCGTAGGTGATGAACAGCGCGGTCGAGTCCCACACGTCCGGCACCGAGGCGAGCGCGTCCAGGACCTGGTAGGTGATGGAGGCGCTGGCGGCCGGGGAGGACGCGCCCGGGTGCTCCGAGTCCACCGAGGACGGGACCAGGTAGGAGACCGCGGGGAGGCGGCCCGACTCGACCGCGGCGCGGAACTCCGCGCCCAGCGAACCCGGCCGGACGCGGCGCAGGGCCGCGTCGTAGAGGGCGCGTTCCGGAGGGGACAGCAGCGCCACGCCTTCCTCCAGGCGCGCCAGTATCTCCAGTGGGTTGGTCGAGCGGAACACCGCCGCGTAGAAGGAGTCCAGGGACTTGTACGAGCCGCGCAGCGCCTTGCGGGCGATGTCCTTGAAGCGGGTGAAGAACTCCAGGTTGTTGTCCTGGTAGTTGTCCCACTCCTGGAACACCTTCCACGACACCCCGGCCTCCGTCAGCCGCTCGGGGTACGTGGTCCACGGGTAGCCGGGGTGGGTGTCCTCGGCGTACGCGGAGTTGCCGACGGCCCGCGCGCCCGACGCCTCGAAGCCCGTGTAGCCGCTCACCCAGTAGTTCCGGTTCGGGCTGGTTGACGTCGGCACCGAGCAGAAGTACGCGTCGCACAGCGTGAACGTGTCCGCCAGCTCGTAGTGGAACGGCAGGTCCAGCCGGTCGTAGTGGGCCATCGTCGCGGCCGTCTTGGCGGGCACCCAGTTGTCGTGCCAGCCGCCGCGCAGCGCCCGGTGGCCGCCGTCCCAGCTGTGGTCGAGGTCGCCGATGTACTGGACGTCCTTCGACCCGCGCGCCTCGCGCACCGAGAACGGCAGCACGCCGGACTGGTCGAACACGCCGTCGAGGGCGTTGCGGTCGGAGAACCCGCGCACCCCGCGCAGCGTTCCGTAGTAGTGGTCGAAGGACCTGTTCTCCTGCATGAGCAGGACGACGTGCTTGATCGCCGACAGGCCACCGCGCCGGGGCTCCCGCGCCAACGCCTCGTACACCGAGGGCGGCAACAGGGAACCCGCGGCGCCCAGGCCGGCGGCGGTGAGCAGGGTGCGACGCGAAACCGACATGACCGACGTTCTATCGGCCGTGGATGAACCTCAGGGGTTCTTGCGCACCAAGCCGGTGAAACCCGCGACGAACAGCGTGGCGAAGGCCCAAGCCAGCAGTTGCAGCACCCACGTCGAGACCACCACGAACGTGCCCAGGCCGGTCGTCGTGGGGATCTGGCACTTCACGCCCTCCGGCTTGGCCAGCGGGGTGACGGCGTTGAGGGCGTGGCCGATCTGGTCGACCGTCGAGCAGGAGCGCACGAGCCCGGACGGCCCGGCCACGCCCGCCACCAGGAGCACCGCGGTCAGCAGCGTGCCCAGGAGCCAGACCAGGGCCATCGCCGGGCGGTAGCCGTAGCCGACGGTCGCGCCGGTCACCCGGTGCCACAGGCGGCCCCAGCGGGACAGGCGGCCCCGGCGGACCAGGTCGCGCTGTTGCGCCACGCGGATGCGGCGCACGTCCCGTTCATTGCCGGCGGCCTGGTGGGCGGCGGCCAACTGGTTGTAGGGCTGGCTGGCGTACCAGGGGGTGCGCGCCGCCAGCAGGGTCAGCCACTCGTCCACGGTCGCGTCACGCGGCACGCCGGCGTAGGTGAGGCCGTCCAGCTCCACCGCGCCGTGCACCAGGGACGGGTTGAACAGGATCTCCATGCCCGCCCGGACCTGCTTCACGTCCAGCGCGAGCGCGCCGCGCAGCGAGCACCCGCGCAGCACGAGCTGGCCGCCCAGCCGGGCCCCTCGGATGCGCACCGCCGCGTACCGGTCGGACGTGGTGACGGCCTCGAACCCCTCGCCCAGGAACAGGTTCTCGTCCACCTGCATGTCCACGCCGAGCAGCGCCGACCCCGTCGAGGACAGCCGTGCGCCGTGGCAGCGCAGGCTGCCGCCGATGCGGGCGCCGTCGAAGCGGACCGTGCCCTCGGCGCGGACGTCGGTGAGGAACACCTGGCTGCCGGTGCGCAGCTTGGTGGCGTGCACCGCGTACCCGACGCCCTTGAACGACGAGCCGCGCAGGCTGACGTGCGCCCCGACCTCCGCCTCGCCCAGGTCGAGCGCCCAGCCGTCCTCGCAGGTCAGGCGGGCGTTCTGGAGCAGGAGGTAGTGGTCGAGCTTGAGCCAGGGCGCGGACACGGCGGGCGCGACCAGGCCGCTGAGGTCCACCGAGGCGAACCGGGCGCGGTCGAGCAGGACCGGCTCGGACGCGACGCAGTCGCGCAGCACCAGCGGGCGGGACACGCGCACGTCGGACAGGTCCAGCTGCCCGGAGACGCGCGCGCCGCTGATCCGGAGACCGCGTTGATCGAGGTCGTCGGTCAACAGGTCCCGGATCAGCGACGCGGGTACTTCCTGGTCGGTCAGGTCCACGGACTCGCCGCGGACCAGCCGGTCCGCTAAACGGTCACGCACCCGCTGCCGCGCGCAGGGCGTCGGCGCGGTCGGTGCTCTCCCACGGCAGCTCGACGTCGGTGCGGCCGAAGTGGCCGTACGCGGCGGTGGGCGCGTAGATCGGGCGCAGCAGGTCCAGGTCGCGGATGATCGCGGCCGGGCGCAGGTCGAAGACCTCGCTGATCGCCTGCTGGATCTTGGTCGGGTCCACGGTCTCGGTGCCGAAGGTCTCCACGAACAGGCCCACCGGCGCGGCCTTGCCGATCGCGTACGCCACCTGCACCTCGATGCGGGTCGCCAGGCCCGCGGCGACCGCGTTCTTGGCCACCCAGCGCATCGCGTACGCGGCGGAGCGGTCCACCTTCGACGGGTCCTTGCCGGAGAACGCGCCGCCACCGTGGCGGGCCATGCCGCCGTAGGTGTCCACGATGATCTTGCGGCCGGTCAGGCCGGCGTCGCCCATCGGGCCGCCGATGACGAAGCGGCCGGTCGGGTTCACCAGCAGGCGGACGTTGGCGGTGTCCAGGCCCAGCTCGGCGATCTCCGGCGCGACCACGTGCTCGCGCACGTCCACGCCCAGCAGCTTCTCCAGGTCGATGCCGTCGGCGTGCTGCGTGGACACCACGACGGTGTCCAGGCGCACCGGCTGGTCACCCGCGTACTCGATGGTGACCTGCGTCTTGCCGTCCGGGCGCAGGTACGGGATCGTCCCGTCCTTGCGCACCGCGGTCAGCCGCCGCGACAGGCGGTGCGCCAGCGCGATCGGCAGCGGCATCAGCTCCGGCGTGTCGGTGCACGCGTAGCCGAACATCAGGCCCTGGTCGCCCGCGCCCTGCTTGTCGATCTCGTCGCCGGCGCCCTCGACGCGCTCCTCGTAGGCGGTGTCCACGCCCTGCGCGATGTCGGGGGACTGCGAGCCGATGGCCACGTTCACGCCGCACGAGCGGCCGTCGAAGCCCTTGGCCGACGAGTCGTAGCCGATCTCCAGGATCTTCTCCCGCACGATCGACGGGATGTCCGCGTAGGTCTCCGTGGTGACCTCACCGGCCACGTGCACCTGGCCCGTGGTGATCAGGGTCTCCACCGCCACGCGCGATCGGGGGTCCTTCGCCAGCAACGCGTCCAGGATCGAGTCGCTGATCGCGTCGCAGATCTTGTCCGGGTGCCCCTCGGTCACCGACTCACTGGTGAACAGCCTGCTGCTGTGCTGGCTCACGGCACTCCCTATCTGGCATCCATGCGGTCGTCGAAGCTTATCCGGCGATCCGCCCAGCTGGTCATCGTCGGGCGGAAGGGGCTACGGCATCCCACAGTGCGGACGCCAGCCGGGCTTTCGACCCGTGCGGGATCGGGGTTTCGGCGCCGTCGGCGGACAGCAGCCACCCCGCGTTGTCCTCGACCTCGAACGCGCGGCCGTCGCCGACGGCGTTGACGACGAGGAAGTCGCAGCCCTTGCGCTTGAGCTTCGCGCGCCCGTACTCCAGGACGTCGGCCTCGCCGTCGCCGGTCTCGGCGGCGAACCCCACCACGACCTGCCCGTCCCGGCGGGCGGCGACCAGCTCGGCCAGGATGTCGGCGTTGCGGGTCAGGGCCACGGGGTCGGGGTCGCGGTCGGTCTTCTTGATCTTGTGCTCGGCGCTGGCCACCGGCCGGAAGTCGGCCACGGCGGCGGCCATCACGACCACGTCGGCGTCCTTCGCGACGAAGTGCATCGCGTCACGCAGCTCGGCGGCGGTGCCCACGCGCTCCAGCTCGACGCCGGCCGGGGTGGCCAGGTCGGCGGTGTGCGCGGCGACCAGCGTCACGCGCGCGCCGCGCTGGGCGGCGACGCGGGCCAGCGCGTAGCCCTGGCGGCCGGAGGACCGGTTGCCCAGGAACCGCACGGGGTCGAGCGGCTCACGCGTCCCACCCGCGGAGATGGCGACGTGGACGCCTTCGAGGTCGCGGGGCAGCGCGTCGGGGCGCTCCAGCAGCAGCCGGGCCAGCTCGACGATCTCGCTCGGCTCGGGCAGCCGGCCCTTGCCGGTGTCCTTGCCGGTCAGCCGCCCGCTGGCGGGTTCGGCGACGATCACGCCGCGCGACCGCAGCAGCGCCACGTTCGCCCGCGTCGCCGGGTGCTCCCACATCTCGGTGTGCATCGCGGGGACCAGCAGGACCGGGCAGCGCGCGGTCAGCAGGGTGTTGGTGAGCAGGTCGTCGGCCAGGCCGGCGGCGGCCTTGGCGAGCAGGTTGGCCGTGGCCGGGGCGACGAGGACCAGGTCGGCCTCCTGGCCCAGCTTGACGTGCTGCACCGACGGCACGTCGGAGAACACGTCGGCGTGCACGGGCTGCCCGGACAACGCCTCGAACGTGGCCGCGCCGACGAACTTCAGCGCGCCGTCCGTGGGCACGACGCGCACGGAGTGCCCGGACTCGGTGAGCCGGCGCAGCACCTCGCACGCCTTGTACGCGGCGATGCCCCCACCCACCCCGAGCACGACCCGGGGCTTGGCAGGGGCTTCAGACGCCTGCGTCACTCGCCCTCGGTGTGCTCAAGCAGACCCGCGTGGATCTCCCGGAGCGCGATCGACAGCGGCTTCTCGCGCGGGCCCGGCTCGACCAGCGGGCCGACGTACTCGAGCAGGCCCTCGCCGAGCTGCGCGTAGTAGTCGTTGATCTGACGCGCCCGCTTGGCCGCGTAGATCACCAGCGCGTACTTCGAGCTGACCTGCTCCAGCAGGTCGTCGATCGGCGGGTTGGTGATGCCCTCCGGGGAACCCGACAGCGGGCCCAGCTCGGTGTGCGTGGTCACTCGTCAACGCTCCTGCGGTTGGTTGTGCAAAGCGGGTGGCGTCCTGCAGCCGCCGCGGACACGCGTCATCACGCGTCGGGCGCTGGGCCGACCACCAAGTGTAGCAAGCGCGCGGCGGCGGATTTCACGTCGTCGTTCACGACGACCTGGTCGAACTCGGGTTCGGCCGCCAGTTCCTCGCGGGCGATCTCCAGCCGGCGCGCCACCACGGCGGGGTCCTCGGTGCCGCGGCCGGTCAGCCGCCCCACCAGGTCCTCCCAGGACGGGGGCGCGAGCATCACCAGCTGGGCCTCCGGCATGGCCGCCCGGACCTGGCGCGCGCCCTGGAGCTCGATCTCCAGCAGCGACGGCCGCCCGGACGCCAGCGCCGCCACGACGGGCGCGCGGGGCGTGCCGTAGCAGTTGCCCGCGAACTCGGCGTGCTCCAGCAGCTCGCCGTTCGAGACCATCTCGTCGAACTCGGCCCGGTCCACGAAGTGGTAGTGGACGCCGTCGACCTCGCCCGGCCTCGGCTTCCGGGTGGTCACCGAGACGCTGAAGTGCACATCGGGCCCCATGCGCCGCAGCTCGGCCAGCACGCTGGACTTGCCGACGCCCGAGGGCCCGCTCAGGACGGTGAGGCGGGGCCGGGCGCGCACGCCCGACCCCGCCCCGGTGCCATCAGTCACTCGCCGCTGAACTCGGTGAGCAGCGCCTTGCGCTGCCGCTCGCCGAGGCCGCGCAGCCGACGGCTCGGAGCGATCTCAAGCCGCTCCATGATCTGCTGCGCGCGAACCTTGCCGACGCCCGGAAGGGCTTCGAGCAGCGCGGACACCTTCATCTTGCCAAGGACCTCGTCGCTCTCGGCGGCCTTCAGCACGTCCGTCAGGGTCGTGCCGCCACGCTTGAGGCGCTCCTTGAGCTCAGCCCGAGCGCGACGAGCGGCAGCAGCCTTCTCCAGCGCTGCGGCCCGCTGCTCCTCGGTAAGCTGGGGAAGGGCCACGATTTCCTCCGTGGTGTGGGAATTTCAATTCTGGATCGGTGCCGCGACCGTACTCCAAGCGCAATTGCCTGGGCGCAAGGTGGTCCCAGTCAGGTGAAACTTTTCCAGCGCCTGGTTGCCGCGGCGGGTGGTAGTAGTACCAACACCCCCCGACGCCTCCGCCACCGCCACCGGTAACGCCCTGCGCACGACCCCTGTGGTATGCGCTCGATGGGGTATGGACCCGTCGGTGGCCAGGACCGTACCAAACAACGTTTACGCAGGTGAGCGGACACCGCAAAGCGTGTCGCGATTTGATGGTGATCACATCTCCAGGGAGTCCCCCACGCGCCGCGCCGCAGACCGCAAGGATGCGGAGTCCGGGCCGTGCTTGAGGACGTCCCGGGAGCTGGTCGGCAGCACCCCGCGCAGCTCGTCCCCGAACAGCCGGCGCAGGTCCGCCACGGTCGCGCCCTGAGCGCCGAACCCCGGTGCCAGGACGTATCCGTGCAGGTCAGACAGGTCGATGTCGAGCCGGTCGAGGGTCGCGCCGACGACCAGGCCGACGTCACCGAGCGGGTCGGCGCCGGCGTTGCGGCGGGCCGCCTCGTCCACCACCGACTGCGCGACCGAGCCCCCGGAGGGGACCTCCGCGCACTGCACGGAGGCCCCTTCCGGGTTGGACGTGCGGGCGAGCACGAACACGCCGCGCCCGCTCGCCCGTGCGGCTTCGAGCGCCGGTTCCAGGGAGCCGAACCCGAGGTAGGGCGACAGGGTGACCGCGTCGCCGGCCAGCGGCGAGCCGTCGGACAGGTACGCCTGGGCGTAGGCCGCCATGGTCGAGCCGATGTCGCCGCGCTTGGCGTCCACCAGAACCGGCGTCCCGGCGTCCCTGAGGTCCGCCAGGACGCGTTCGAGGACCGCCACGCCCTTCGAGCCGTGGGACTCGAAGAACGCCGCCTGCGGCTTCACCAGGGCCACGTGACCGCCGAACGCCTCGACGCAGGTCAGGGCGAACCGCTCCAACCCGGAGACGTCCCGGGGCAGCCCCCAGGCGTCGAGCAGGCCGGGGTGCGGGTCGATGCCCACGCACAGCGGTCCGTGCTGCGAGACGGCCTTGGCCAGCCGCTGCGCGAAGGTCATCCCTCACCCCGCAGCGCCGCCTGGAGGGCCTGCAACGGCCGGACGCCGATGTCGCCCCGGATGGCCGCCTCGATGCCGTGCACGGCCGCCGCCGCGCCCTGGATCGTGGTGACGCACGGGATGTCCTTGGCGACCGCCGCCGTGCGGATCTCGTAGCCGTCCACGCGGGGCCCGCTGTTGCCGTACGGGGTGTTGATGATCATGTCGACGTGGCCGTCGAGGATGGCGTCGACGATGTTCTTCTCGCCGTCGGAGTGCTTGCGGACCACCGTGCACGGGATGCCGTTGCGCCGCAGCACCTCGGCCGTGCCCTCGGTGGCCAGCACCTCGAAGCCCAGGTCGGCCAGCCGCTTGACCGGGAAGATCATGGCCCGCTTGTCCCGGTTGGCCACCGACACGAACACCCGGCCCGACGTGGGCAGGGAGCCGTAGGAGGCGGTCTGGGACTTGGCGAAGGCGGTGCCGAAGGACACGTCGATGCCCATGACCTCGCCGGTGGACTTCATCTCCGGCCCGAGCAGCGAGTCCACCCCGTGGCCCTCCGGCGTGCGGAACCGGTGGAAGGGCAGCACGGCCTCCTTGACCGCGACCGGCGCGTGCTGGGGCAGCTTCGCGCCGTCGCCGGTGGCCGGCAGCAGGCCCTCGGCGCGCAGGTCGGCGATGCTCGCGCCGAGCATGATCCGGGCCGCGGCCTTGGCCAGCGGCACCGCCGTCGCCTTGGACACGAACGGCACCGTGCGGGACGCGCGCGGGTTGGCCTCCAGCACGTACAGGACGTCGTCCTTGAGCGCGTACTGGACGTTGAGCAGGCCGCGCACGCCGATGCCCTCCGCGATGGCCCGGGTGGACCGGCGGACGTTGTCGATGTCGGTCTCGCCCAGGGTGATCGGGGGCAGGGCGCAGGCCGAGTCGCCGGAGTGCACGCCGGCCTCCTCGATGTGCTCCATCACGCCGCCGATGAACACGTCCTCGCCGTCGAACAGGGCGTCCACGTCGATCTCGATGGCGTCGTCGAGGAACCGGTCGACCAGCACCGGGTGCTCCGGGGAGACCTCGGTGGCGCGGGCGATGTAGCTCTTGAGCGACTGCTCGTCGTAGACGATCTCCATGCCGCGCCCGCCCAGCACGTACGACGGGCGCACCAGCACCGGGTAGCCGATCTCGTCGGCGATCTTCTTGGCCTGCGCGAACGAGGTCGCGGTGCCGTACTTCGGCGCGGGCAGGCCCGCGTCGGTGAGCACCTGGCCGAACGCGCCGCGGTCCTCGGCGAGGTGGATGGCGTGCGGCGGGGTGCCCACGACCGGGACGCCCGCCTCCTCCAGCCGGCGCGCCAGGCCCAGCGGGGTCTGGCCGCCCAGCTGCACGACGACGCCCGCGACGGTGCCCGAGCGCTGCTCGGAGTGCACGACCTCCAGCACGTCCTCGAAGGTCAGCGGCTCGAAGTAGAGGCGGTCGGAGGTGTCGTAGTCGGTGGAGACGGTCTCGGGGTTGCAGTTGACCATCACCGTCTCGTACCCGGCGGCCCGCAGCGCCATGGCCGCGTGCACGCACGAGTAGTCGAACTCGATGCCCTGGCCGATGCGGTTGGGGCCCGAGCCCAGGATCAGCACCTTCGGCTTGTCGGGCTGCTCGGTCACCTCGGTCTCGGCCTCGGGGTCCAGCTCGTAGGCCGAGTAGTGGTACGGGGTGCGCGCGGCGAACTCGGCGGCGCAGGTGTCCACGGTCTTGAACACCGGCCGCACGCCCAGGCGGTGCCGCAGGTTGCGCACGCCGTCCTCACCTGCCAGTTCGGCGCGCAGCGCGGCGATCTGGCGGTCGGACAGGCCCGCCCGCTTGGCCTTGCGCAGCAGGTCCGCGCCCAGCACGGGGGCGTCCTCGATCTCCCGGCGCAGCTCGACCAGCCAGGCGATCTGCTCGATGAACCACGGGTCGATCTTGGAGGCCTCGTGCGCCTGCTCGATGGTCGCGCCCAGGCGCAACGCGCGTTCCAACGTGTAGAGGCGTCCGTCGTGGCCCTTTCGGAGGGCGTCCAGAGTGGACTCCAGGCTCTCCTCGGGGTCCGGGGTGGTCCAGAAACCGCCCGCCTTGGTCTCCATGGACCGCAGCGCTTTTCCGAGCGCCTCGATGAAGCTGCGGCCGATGGACATCGCCTCGCCGACGGACTTCATCGTCGTGGTGAGCGTCCGGTCCGCGCCGGGGAACTTCTCGAAAGCGAACCGCGGCACCTTCACCACGACGTAGTCGAGCGTCGGTTCGAAACTCGCCGGCGTCTCGCCGGTGATGTCGTTGCGGATTTCGTCGAGCGTGTACCCGATGGCCAGTTTCGCGGCGATCTTGGCGATCGGGAAACCGGTCGCCTTGGACGCCAGCGCCGAGGAACGCGACACCCGCGGGTTCATCTCGATCACGACCATGCGGCCGTTCTCGGGGTTGAACGCGAACTGGATGTTGCAGCCGCCGGTGTCCACGCCGACCTCGCGGATGACGGCGATGCCGACGTCGCGCATCTGCTGGAACTCGCGGTCGGTCAGGGTCATCGCGGGCGCGACGGTCACCGAGTCGCCGGTGTGCACGCCCATCGGGTCGATGTTCTCGATGGAGCACACGACCACGACGTTGTCGTTGCGGTCGCGCATCAGCTCCAGCTCGTACTCCTTCCAGCCGAGCACGCTCTCCTCGATCAGCACCTCGGTGACCGGGGACTCCGCGAGGCCGGTGGCGGCCAGCCGCTCCAGCTCCTCGTGGGTGTGCGCCATGCCCGAGCCGAGGCCGCCCATGGTGAACGACGGCCGGATGACCACCGGGAGGCCCAGCTCCGCGACGGTCTCGCGGACCTCCTCCATGGTCTTGCACACCGCGCTGCGCGGGACCTCCGCGCCGATCTTGCGCACGATGTCCTTGAACATCTGCCGGTCCTCGCCGCGCTGGATGGCGTCGATGTCCGCGCCGATCAGCTCGACGTCGTACTTCTCCAGCACGCCCCGCTCGTGCAGGGCGATGGCGGTGTTCAGCGCGGTCTGGCCGCCCAGGGTCGCCAGGACGGCGTCCGGGCGCTCGGCGGCGATGACCTTCTCCACGAACTCCGGGGTGATCGGCTCGACGTAGGTGGCGTCGGCGAACTCCGGGTCGGTCATGATCGTCGCGGGGTTGGAGTTGACGAGGCTGACCCGCAGGCCCTCCTCGCGCAGCACGCGGCACGCCTGGGTGCCGGAGTAGTCGAACTCGCAGGCCTGGCCGATGACGATCGGGCCCGAGCCGATGACGAGCACGTGCTTGAGATCGGTCCTCTTCGGCATGTCAGCGCCCCTGCTCCATCATCGTCACGAACTCGTCGAACAGCGGGGCGGCGTCGTGCGGACCGGCCGCCGCCTCCGGGTGGTACTGCACGCTGAACGCGGGCACCTCCAGGGCGCGCACGCCCTCGACCGTGCCGTCGTTCGGGCAGTAGTGGCTGAGCTGGACGCGGCCGAAGTCGGAGGCGAACTCCTCCCCCGGCTCGCCCTCCAGGGCGAAGCCGTGGTTCTGCGCGGTGATGGCCACCTTGCCGGTCGCGACGTCGATGACCGGGATGTTGATGCCGCGGTGCCCGTAGCGCATCTTGTAGGTGTCGCGGCCCAGCGCGCGGCCCAGGATCTGGTTGCCGAAGCAGATGCCGAACAGCGGCACCTTCCGGTCCAGGACGTTGCGGGTCAGCTCCACGGCGTGCGCCTGGGTGGCGGGGTCGCCGGGGCCGTTGGACAGGAAGACGCCGTCGGGCTTGACCGACAGCACGTCGTCCACGGTGGAGGTCAGCGGCAGGACGTGCACCTCGATGCCGCGCGCGGCCATCATCCGCGGGGTGTTGGACTTGATGCCCAGGTCCAGCGCGGCCACGCGGAAGCGGCGCTCGCCGATCGCGTCCACCACGTACGGCTGCGGCGTGGTGACGTCGCCCGCGAGGTCGGCGCCCTTCATCTGCGGCGAGGTGCGGACGCGGTCGAGCATCTCCTCGACGCTGCCCAGCTCGTCGCCGGAGAACACGCCCGCGCGCATCGCGCCCTGCTCGCGCAGGTGGCGGGTGAGCATGCGGGTGTCGATGCCCGCGATCCCGACGACGCCCTGGCGCACCAGCTCGTCGTCCAGGCTGCGCGTGGACCGCCAGTTCGACGGCACCCGCGCGGGGTCGCGCACCACGTAGCCGGCGACCCAGATGCGGCCGGACTCGTCGTCCTCGTCGTTCCAGCCGGTGTTGCCGATCTGCGGCGCGGTCTGCACCACGATCTGGCGGTGGTAGGAGGGGTCGGTCAGCGTCTCCTGGTAGCCGGTCATGCCGGTGGAGAACACGACCTCGCCGAGGCTCGCGCCGATCGCGCCGTAGGACTCGCCGCGGAACACGCGGCCGTCCTCCAGGACCAGCGCCGCGGCCGTCGTTGCCGGAGAAGTCACTTGCGGCCTCCCAGTGCCTGCACCCACTGCTCGTACACGTCCTTGTCGTCGCCGCGGAACCCGGTGTCGAAGGTGTGGCCGGCGTTGCGCCAGCGCAGCACCAGCAGGCCGTCCGGGCCCATCACCTTGCCCGCGAGGCCGCGGGCGGTGCGGGCGTCCAGGACGTCCTCCAACGGGATCCACATCGGGCTCGCGCCGGTGCGCTCGACCAGCACACCGGTGTCGGTCAGCTTCAGGGTCGCCTCGGCGCGGTGGCCGATGTCGCCCACGGCGACCCGGTCCTGCCAGTTGTCGCCGAGGGTCGTGCCCACGTACACGCCGGTGGTCTCCAGCGTCGCCGCGCCGGTGGCCGCGGGCGGCTGGGGGAAGGCGGGCAGCGCCGCCTGGCGCTTCGCGCGGTTCTGCCAGCCCCGCCACATGCCGTAGAGGCACAGCAGGAACACGGCCAGGATCGCCAGGGACAGCAGGACGCGGGTCATGCCGGGATCCTTCCGCTGGTCGCCGTCACGCGCCCGCGCAGCACCGTGGCCACGACCCGGCCGGGCAGCTCCATGCCCTCGAACGGCGTGTTGGCCGAGATGCTGGCCAGCTCCGCGCCGCGCACGGTCCACCGGGCGTCCGGGTCCACCAGGACCAGGTTGGCGGGCTCGCCGACCTCGATCGGACGGCCCTGGTCGGGCAGGCCCGCGATCGCGGCGGGGCGCTCGCTCATCACCCGCGCCACGCCGCGCCAGTCCAGCAGACCGGTCTCGACCATGGTCGCCACGACGATCGAGAGGGCGGTCTGGAGGCCGAGCATGCCGGGGCGGGCGGCGGACCACTCGCAGTCCTTGTCCTGCACGGCGTGCGGGGCGTGGTCGGTGGCGACGCAGTCGATCGTGCCGTCCGCGAGGGCCTGGCGCAGCGCCTCGACGTCGGCGCCGGTCCGCAGCGGCGGGTTGACCTTGTTGACCGGGTCGTAGGTCGCCAGCCGGTCGTCGGTCAGCAGCAGGTGGTGCGGGGTGACCTCGGCGGAGACCTTCGTGCCCCGGGCCTTGGCCCACTTCAGCACGTCCGCGGTGCCCGAGGTGGACACGTGGCAGACGTGCAGGCGGGCGCCCACCTGCTTGGCCAGCAGGCAGTCGCGGGCCACGATCGCCTCCTCGGCGGCGGCCGGCCAGCCCTGCAGGCCCAGGCGCGAGGCCTGCTCGCCCTCGTGGGCCTGCGCGCCGACGGTCAGCCGGGGCTCCTCGGCGTGCTGCGCGACCACCACGTCCAGCGCCTTGGAGTACTCCAGCGCGCGGCGCATGATCAGCGGGTCGTGCACGCAGTGGCCGTCGTCGGAGAACACCCGGACGCCGGTCTTGGCCATCGTGCCCAGCTCGGCGAGCTTCTCGCCCTTCAGGCCCACGGTGACCGCGCCGACCGGGTGGACGTCCACCAGGCCGACCTCCCGGCCCCGGCGGGCGACGTGCTCGACCACGACCGCGTTGTCCGCGACCGGGTCGGTGTTGGCCATCGCGAAGACCGCCGTGTAGCCGCCCAGGGCGGCGGCGCGGGACCCGGTCTCGATGGTCTCGGTGTCCTCGCGGCCCGGCTCGCGCAGGTGGGTGTGCAGGTCGACGAAGCCGGGGAGCAGGACCGCGCCATCGGCCTCGACGACCTCGGCGTCCCCCGCGTCCGGGGACCCGATCTCCGCGATGACCCCGTCGCGGACCAGCACGTCCACCGGGTCGCCTTCGCCGTACGGTCGTACTCCCCTGAGGATCAGGGTGCTCACGGGGTCTCCTCCTCGTGTGCAAGCAGGTGGTAGAGGACGGCCATGCGCACGTGCACGCCGTTGCGCACCTGGTCGGTGATGGCCGCGCGCGGCGAGTCGGCGACCGACGAGGCGATCTCCATCCCGCGCAGCATCGGACCGGGGTGCAGCACCACGGCGTGGTCGGGCAGCAGGGCCAGGCGGCGCTCGTTGAGGCCGTAGGCGATCGAGTACTCGCGGGCGCTGGGGAAGAACCCGCCGTGCATCCGCTCGGCCTGCACGCGCAGCAGCATCACGGCGTCCTGGCTGGGCAGGTCGGCGTCCAGGTCGTGCGACACCGTGACCGGCCAGCGCTCCACACCGCTGGGCAGCAGGGTCGGCGGGGCGACCAGGGTCACGTGCGCGCCCAGGGCGGTGAGCAGGTGGACGTTCGAGCGGGCGACCCGGCTGTGCAGGACGTCGCCGACGATCGCGATCCGGCGGTCACGCAGCTCGCCCAGCCGCTCGCGCAGCGTGGCCGCGTCCAGCAGGGCCTGGGTGGGGTGCTCGTGCATGCCGTCGCCGGCGTTCACCACGGACGTGCCGGTGTGCTTGAGCCAGTCGGCCAGCCGGTGGGCGGCCCCGGACGCCGGGTGGCGCACGATCACGCAGTCCGCGCCGGCCGCCGCGAGGGTCAGCGCGGTGTCGCGCAGCGACTCGCCCTTGCTGACGCTGGAGCCCGACGAGGAGACGTTGACCACGTCCGCGCTCATCCACTTGCCCGCGATCTCGAAGCTCACGCGGGTGCGGGTGGAGTTCTCGTAGAACATCGTGATGACGGTGCGCCCGCGCAGCGTCGGCAGCTTGCGCACCTCACGCCCCTCCAGGGACTTCTTGAGGTTCGCGGCCGTGTCCAGGATCGCGGTGGCCTCCGCCGGGTCGATGCCCTCGGTGGACAGCAGGTGCCTCACCGCAGCACCACCCCGTCGCGCTGGTCGAACTCCTCCAGCAGCACGTGGACCTCCTCGGACCGGGCGGTGGGGACGTTCTTGCCCACGTAGTCCGCGCGGATCGGCAGCTCCCGGTGCCCCCGGTCGACCAGCACCGCCAGCTGCACGGCGCGGGGCCGGCCGTGGTCGCGCAGGGCGTCCAGGGCGGCGCGGATCGTGCGGCCGGAGAACAGGACGTCGTCGACGAGGACGACGAGGCGGTCGTCGATGCCGCCCTCGGGCAGCCGCGTGGCCTCCAGCGGGCGCGTGGGGCCCCGGCGCAGGTCGTCCCGGTAGAGGGTCACGTCCAGCGTGCCGGTGGGCACGGCCACGGAGCTGAACTCCCGGATCTTCGCCGCGAGGCGGCGGGCGAGCGGCGCACCCCGGCTCGGAATCCCCATCAGGACTACTTCGGGTGCGCTCGGTGCATCGAGAGCGGTCTTCTCGATGATCTGATGGGCCATTCGGGCGACAGTGCGCGCGACGTCGCCGGCCGACAGGAGCTCGCGCTCCCCGGCCGGGTCCGTCGCGCCACGTTGACGTGGCGCCACGGTTGGACCTCCTTCCCCGCCTCGCTGGACGGGTCCTTAAAGGACGTCGGACACCCGGTTGCGACCGGGCTGACCAGCACCGTATCAGGTTCCGGGGTTCGATCGACCGGGTGGTCCGCGTGGTCTCGCCCACCTGGGCCGGCGAGATCAGCTTGACCTGGTGACCACGGAGAGCAATCATTACTCTGCGTATTGATCTAAGCCTCCCCGCGGCAGTCCCCTACCGGCTGACGGGGCGAATGAACGGAGAACCGCCACATGGGCGACTACGCCAAGGCGCTGGGGGCAAAGCTCCGCGCGATCCGCCAGCAGCAGGGCTTGTCTTTGCACGGCGTCGAGCAGAAGTCCGGCGGTCGCTGGAAGGCCGTGGTCGTGGGCTCGTACGAGCGCGGAGACCGGGCCGTGACCGTGCAGAAGCTCGCGGAGCTGGCCGACTTCTACGGTGTGCCGGTCGCGGAGCTGCTCCCCGAGGGCCGCGTGCCGTCGGGCGCCGAACCCGCGACGAAGATCGTGATCAACCTGGAACGCCTGCAACAGCTCCCCGCGGAGAAGGTCGGCCCGCTCGCGCGGTACGCGGCCACCATCCAGAGCCAGCGCGGCGACTACAACGGCAAGGTCCTGTCGATCCGCACGGAGGACCTGCGCTCCCTGGCGATCATCTACGACATGACGCCGGGCGAGCTGACCGAGCAGCTCATCGACTGGGGCGTCCTGCCGCCCGAGGCGCGCCCGGCCAAGGAAGACTGAGCACGCGTTGCGCACTGGGACGGGCAACTGACGACGAGGGCCGCTCTACGTGGAGGGCGGCCCTGGCCGTGGGCCCCGCGCGGGCCTGAACAGCACGAAACCCCCGACAGGACGCACCTGACGGGGGTTCGCGTCGTTCCACGAGGCCTACAGGACCGCCCGGAGCTGGTCCGCGATGACCGCGATCCGGCCCAGCACGCCGTTGACGAACCGCGGCGAGTCGTCGGTGGACAGCTGCTTGGCCAGCTCCACCGCCTCGTCGATCGCCACCGCGTCGGGCACGTCGGCCGCCCACAGCAGCTCGTACAGGCCCACCCGGAGCACGGCCCGGTCCACCCCCGGCATGCGCTGGAGGGTCCAGCCCTCCGAGTGCTCCGAGATCAGGTCGTCGATGCGCGCCTTGTGCGCCGTGACACCCTCGACCAGGCCCACCGTGTAGTCGTTGATCGGCGGGACGTCCGGGGACCCCACGCGTTCCGCGAGGAGGGTCACCGCGTCCATGGCCCGCAGGTCGGCCTCGTACAGGACGTCGACCGCGCGCTTGCGGGCCTTGCTCCGAGCGCCCATGTCAGTTGTTGACCCGGCCGAGGTAGCGGCCGTCGCGGGTGTCGACCTTGATCTTCTCGCCGGTCGTCACGAACAGCGGGACCTGGATCTCCGCGCCGGTCTCCAGGGTTGCGGGCTTGGTGCCGCCGGTGCTGCGGTCGCCCTGCAGGCCCGGGTCGGTGTGCTGGATGACCAGCTCGACGCTGGTCGGCAGCTCCACGAACAGCGGGACGCCCTCGTGGGTGGCGACCATCGCCTCCTGGTTCTCCAGCATGTAGTTGGCGGCGTCGCCCACGGTCTCGGCCGGGACCGGGATCTGGTCGTAGGTCTCGCCGTCCATGAAGATGAAGTCGGAACCCTCCTTGTACAGGTAGGTCATGTTCCGCTTGTCCACGGTGGCCGTGTCGACCTTGGTGCCCGCGTTGAAGGTCTTGTCCACGACCTTGCCGGACAGGACGTGCTTCAACGTGGTGCGCACGAAGGCGCCGCCCTTGCCCGGCTTGACGTGCTGGAACGCGGTGACGGTCCACAGCTGGCCGTCGAGGTTCAGCACCAGGCCGTTCTTGAGGTCGTTGGTCGTGGCCACGGGGTGGGCTCTCCTGTTACGTGTGTTCGGGCGTCAGACGACCACTAGCTCTTTCGTGGTCAGGGTGAGGAGTTCGGGGCCGCCTTCGCGCACCACGAGCGTGTCCTCGATGCGGACACCACCCTTCCCGGCCAGGTACACACCGGGCTCGACGGTGACCGCCATACCGGGCAGAAGTGTACCGTCACCCGCCTTGGACAACGCCGGAGCCTCGTGGATCTGCAGGCCCACGCCGTGTCCCAGACCGTGCAGGAACTGGTCCCCGTGGCCGGCGCGTTCGATCACCTCGCGGGCCGCGCGGTCCACGTCGGACACCGCCGCGCCGGGCGCCAGCGCGTGCCGGCCCGCCTGCTGCGCGGTCGCGACCAGCTCGTACAGCTCCCGCTGCCAGTCCGCGGCCTGCCCGACGACCAGGGTGCGGGTCATGTCGGAGTGGTAGCCGTCGACCAGCGCGCCGAAGTCCAGCTTCACCAGGTCGCCGGCGTGCACGACGGCGTCGGTGGGCCGGTGGTGCGGGACGGCGGAGTTCGCGCCGGTGGCGACGATCGACTCGAAGCTCGGACCGGCCGCGCCGTGGTCGAGCATCCGGCTCTCCAGCTCGCGCGCGATCTCCCGCTCGGTGCGGCCGGCGCGCAGGCCGCCGTGCTCGATCAGGCTCGCCAGCGCCCGGTCGGCGGCGGCGCACGCCATGCGCAGCGCCTCGACCTCGGCGTCGTCCTTGACCAGCCGCAGCTGCTCGACCAGGCCGGGCGCGCGGACCAGCTCGACGTCCTCGGCGGCGTCGCCCAGCGCGTCCAGGCCGTCGACGGTGACGTGGTGGCTCTCGAAGCCCGCGCGGCGCACGCCGTCCTTGTGCGCGCGTTGGGCCAGCGCGAGGTCGCACGGCCGGTCGATGACGCGTTCGAGGTCGGGCACCTGCCGCTCGGCCTGGGTCAGGTAGCGGCCGTCGGTGCAGAACACGGTGCCGGCGTCGGACTCGGCGGAGACCAGCAGCGCGGCGTTGGACCCCGTGAACCCGGTGAGGTAGCGGATGTTGAGCAGGTTGGTCACCAGCAGGGCGTCCAGCTCCCGGTCCCGGAGCGTGGCGCGCAGGGCGGCGCGGCGTGTCGCGTGCGGCATACCCGCAGCCTAGAGGCATCGGCGTGGGTTCACAGTGGGCCTAGGGTGGGGTCCATGCGCAGGTGGCTGCCCCGAGGGCTCTGGATGGGATTGCTGCACGGCGGGGTGCAGGTCGGCACGGACGCGGTGGCCGTGCACAGCCCCGGGGCGTCGTCGTCGCTGCGCTACATCGCGCTGGGCCTGGTGGTCGTGGCGGGCGTGCTGTGGGGCGCGCTGGACGCGTGGCGGCGGTTGGAGGGGCCGGGCATGGTGTGGTTCTTCGCCGCCCTGGTGGCCGGGCCGGTCGCGGGCGTGGCGGGGGTGGTGGGCAAGTCGCTGGTGGTGGACCAGACGGGCCTGGAGTCGCTGGGTGCGGCGCTGACCGGCGGTGCCGCGTTCACCGCGTTGCTGGTCATGGCGTCGGCGGGGATCGGGCTGGCGCTGGGCAACGCCCTGCCGCAGCCCGACGGGTCCCGGTCGCGCTAACGGTTCAAGTTGCCGGCGTGGTCGAAGGCGTCCCACTGCTGCTGGGTGACCGCCGTGACCGGCGACGAGTTCAACTTCGCCACCTCCTCCGGCCCGACCCGCCACAGCTTGCCGTCCACCAGCAGCCCGGTCTGGCCGTTGGGCGCGCGGACCGCCTTCACGCCGGCCGGGATGCGGGCCACCACGGGCAGTTCGTCCACGATGTCCGGGCGCTGCGCGAGGATGCGGGTGGCCAGGCGGTCGGTCACCGAGCGGCGCTCGACCCGGACCACCTTGCCGTCCACGATCAGGTCGATGGTGTTCTCCGGGGACGGCACCGCGAACCCGTTGAGCACTGCGGCCTGCGCCTTCGTGCGGCAGCCCGGCACGTTGACCAGGTCCAGGCCGAAGTGGGCGATGTCGGTGGGCGCGCCCGCCGCGCCGGTGACGGTGGCGCGCATGACGTCCACGGACAGCCGGCCGCACGGGTCGTCGGCGGAGATCGGGGCGTGGCCCTCCGGCGTGCGGACCAGGCCGGGGCCCTCCTTCCACGGGCCGGGCACGTGGACCGGCGGGAAGGGCTGGGTGGCGAAGTCGTGGTTCCAGAAGGTCAGCGTGGTGCCCGCGTCGGTGGAGTGGGCGATCACGAAGGCGCGCAGCGCGTCCACGTACATCCAGTCGGCGCTGAAGGCGTCCACCACGGACCGGGTGCGCGGCTTGCGGGTGTCGGCGACCTTCTCCCAGCCGCCCGCGCCCAGCGCCTCGACCTGGTTGGCGAAGGTCGGGTCCTTGGCGCGCAGCACGAACTGGCCCGCGCCGTTCCACCCGGCGGCCTTGGCGGTGGTGTCGGTGAACAGCAGGTAGAACCAGCCGTCGACGAACAGCGCCGAGGGCTGGCCGCTGCCGTAGTGGTTGTCGCGGATGGTGTCGTTGGCCGGGCCGAGGATCGGGTTGCCGCCCGCGGCGCGGGTCCAGTTGATGCCGTCGGGGCTGGTGGCGACGCCGACCAGGCTGCCGAAGGGCACGTCGCCGGGTGCGCCCGTGTAGTACATGTAGTAGGTGCCGCCGACCTTGAGCACGGACGGGTCGCACGCGTGCACGCCGTCCCAGCCGTGGACGCTGCCGGAGAGGACGGGGAGGCCCGAACTGCCGTCGGGACCGGCGAACCCGCCGTCCGGTGAGGCGCTCTCGGCGTAGAGGACGTCGTCCCCGCCGGGCTCGGCGTGGCGGACCTGGCTGCACCACCACATCCGGTACCGGCCGCCCTCCAGCATCGCGGAGGGGGCGTAGTTGTACGGGGCCTCGGAACCCGCGGCGACGACGCCGGGGCTCTGCCGGCCGCGCTCGGTGGTGACGGGCTTGACCGGCTGCGGGGGTCTGCTCGGGGCGGGCTTCGTCGTCGTGGTCACCGGTGCCGCGGCGGGCGGCGCGGGGTCCGCGACGCCGGGCGCGCAGGCGGTGACGGTCGCGACGGCGAGGGCGCATCCGAGAAGCCTCGTCGGGCCGGGCATGGTCTCCACTTCCGGTGTCGATCACCGGGAGCGACGTGCGCGGGCCCCGGTTCCGGTCCAGTGTAGAGATCCACTCACTCTTCCGGGTGACTACCGACCGGACGCGACCAACTCCACTTCGAAACCGTCCGTGTTGGCCGGCACCCACCGAGCCCGGCGCCCAAAGCTCGACGTGGTGCAGCGCGCCGTGCACGCCCCGCCCGCCGCGACCCCGCCGGCCTCCTCGCCCGTCACGCCTCGACGGGGCCCAGCTTCGCGGCCAGCCAGCGGAGCGCGAGGGCGTAGCCCTGCACGCCCAGGCCCGCGATCACGCCCTCCGCCACCGGCGAGATGTAGCTGTGGTGGCGGAACTCCTCGCGCTTGTGCACGTTCGAGATGTGCACCTCCACCAGTGGCGCGGTGAGCTGGGAGCACGCGTCGCGCACCGCCACCGAGTAGTGCGTCCACGCGGCCGGGTTGAGCACCACCGGGGTCGCGTCGTCGGCCGCCCGGTGGAGCCAGCCGAGCATCTCGCCCTCGAAGTCGGTCTGCCGCACCTCGACCTCGACGCCCAGCTCGCGGCCGGTGTCCTCGCACAGGCGCACCAGGTCGGCGTACGTCGTCCGGCCGTAGACGTCCGGCTCCCGGGTGCCGAGGCGGCCCAGGTTCGGGCCGTTGAGCACGAGGACCTTCACAGCAGCACGCTCCCGCCGGTCTTCGGCTCGTCGGCGACCGCGGAGTAGGCGGCGGCGATCAGCGACGGGTCCGGGCCCTCCAGGCGGCCGGGCTTGGCCAGGCCGTCGAGCACCACGAACCGCAGCACGCCGGACCGGTTCTTCTTGTCCGACTTCATGCCCTCCAGCAGCTGCGGCAGGGCGTCCGGGTCGTACTTGGTGGGCAGGCCCAGCGCGGTGAGGACGCTGCGGTGCCGGTCGGCGGTCGCGTCGTCCAGGCGGCCGGCGAGGCGGGCCAGTTCGGCGGCGAACACCAGGCCGACGCTGATCGCCGCGCCGTGCCGCCACCGGTAGCGCTCGCGGCGCTCGATGGCGTGGCCCAGGGTGTGGCCGTAGTTGAGGATCTCGCGCAGGTCGGATTCGCGCAGGTCGGTGGACACCACGTCCGCCTTGACCTGGATCTTGCGCCGGACCAGCTCCTCGATGACGTCCCCGGTCGGGTCGAGCGCCTGCTCGGGGTCGGCCTCGATGAGGTCGAGGATGGCCGGGTCGGCGATGAACCCGCCCTTGACCACCTCGGCCATGCCCGCGACCAGCTCGTTGCGCGGCAGCGTCTCCAGGGTGGCCAGGTCGACGAACACCGCGTGCGGCTCGTAGAACGTGCCGACGAGGTTCTTGCCCGCGTCGGTGTTGATGCCGGTCTTGCCGCCGATCGCCGCGTCCACCATGCCCAGCAGGGTCGTGGGGACGTTGACCAGCTTCACGCCGCGCATCCACGTGGAGGCGACGAACCCGGCGAGGTCGGTCACCGCGCCGCCGCCCAGGCCGATGACGGCGTCGGCGCGGCCCAGGCCGATCTGGCCGAACACGTTCCAGCAGTAGCCCGCGACGCGCAGGTCCTTGCCGTCCTCGGCGTCGGGCACCTCGACGCGGTGGGCGTCGATCCCCGCCTCCGCCAGCTCCGCGCGGACCGCCTCGGCGGTCTCGGCGAGCGTCGGCGTGTGGACGATCGCCGCCTTGGCCGTGCCGCGCAGGCCGTCCACCAGGTCGCCGAGCAGGCCGCGACCCACCAGCACGTCGTACGGCCGCTCCGCGGCCACGCGGATGCGCACCGGCTCGCCCATCACCACTCCTCTTGTCGGGTCACCATTCGACCACGGTCGCTTCCAGCGCGTTCGCGCCCCACACCCCGGCGAGCACGTCGGCCTGCTCCCGCAACGCCTTCCGGGCGGCCCCCTCGACCCGGGCCCACCCGTCGACGCGGAAGATCATCGTCCGCCCGCTCACCTCGTACCGCCACGCCCCCACGACCCGGCCGCGGACGACCACGGCCCCGGGACTGCCCACCGGCCGCCAGACGCGCTTGGCCACGTCCGGTTCGGCGACCAGCCACCGCGGCCCGAGCAGGTAGGGGTCGCGCGGGAACAGCAGCAGTCCGGCCGGCGGCTCGGGGGCGTCGGCGGCGAAGAAGTCGGCCAGCCCGGGATCGGCAGCCGAGTCGGAGTCGGCGGCGGCGGCCGAGTCGGCGGTGGCGGCCGAGTCAGTGGCGGCCGGGTCGGCGGCGGCGGGGTCGGCGGCGGCGGGGTCGGCGAGCGCGAGCAGTTTCCTGCCCTCGACCGTCACCGGTCGCAGGTCGGGCCAGTCGGCGCGCGGCCCGGTTCCGAGCCACTTCTCGGCGTCCGCCCTGGTGAACGGGCCGACGTACCGGGCGTAGTCGCGCAGCAGCGTCGAGTCGCCCTCGTCGTTCGGCCCCGGCGCGCGGAACACCAGCCTCGCCCCGCGCGGCTCCAGCTCGATGCCCGCGAGCAGGGTGCCCAGCCGGAACAACCCCTCGATGACGTGCTCGACGCCGCACCGCGCGCAGTGCGGCCGGGCGCGCTCGGGGAGGTGCCGGCTGATCGCGCCGGACAGCTCGCCCTTCGTCGCCGTCTCGCCGGGGAACTCCCGGCGCATCAGCTCGACCACGAGATCCACATCGGACAGTTCCGGCGCGGGCATCCCGCCGCACCACGCCTGCAACTGCTTCGGGGTGCGCGGGCGCAGCAGCCGGCGCAGGCCGGGCACGTCGGCCGCCCGGTGCAGGTGCGGCGCGCCCCGCAGGCTGAGCACGCGCACCAACTCCTCCTCGCCCCACAGCTCCGCCGGTTCCCGCACGCCGCCGGGGAACCGGTCGAGGCGGTGCCGGGCGCGCACCGCCAGGGCGGCGGCGCCCGTGTTCGGCGGGCTGTCCACCACGCCCAACGCGAGCACGCCCAGGTCGCCGTCGTGCAGCCCCTGCACCGCGGCGCGGTGCGCGAGGACGCGAGCGGCGGTCACGTCCACCGGGTCAGGTCCGTTCCGCCTTCGCCAGGACGGCGTCGACGACCTGCTCCGGCTCCAACTGGTCGGTGTCCACCTCGATCGTGGCGACCTCCCGGTACAGCGGCAGCCGGGCGTCCAGCAGCGCCTTGAAGGTGGCGCGCGGGTTCACGCCGGCCAGTAGGGGCCGCGCGGTGGACAGGCCCGTCCGCCGCACGCCCTCGGCCATGCCGACGTTGAGGAACACCACGGTGTGCGCCGCCAACCGCTCGCGCGTCGCGGCGGACAGCACCGCCCCGCCGCCCAGCGCCAGCACGCCGTCGTGCTCGGCCAGGCCCTTGGCGACCGCCTCCTCCTCCAGCGCCCGGAACGCCGGCTCGCCGTCGGTGGTGAAGATGTCGGAGATGGGTTTGCCGGCGGTGGCGACCACGTCGTCGTCGGTGTCCCGGAAGGCCGCGCCGAGCCGGGCCGCGAGCAGTTGACCCACGGTCGTCTTGCCCGCGCCGGGCGGGCCCAGGACGACGAAGCGCGGGCTCACAGCCCCTCCCAGCGCGCTTCCAGCGCCTCCAGGTAGGACGCCACGTTCCGCTTGGTCTCCGCGATCGAGTCGCCGCCGAACTTCTCCAGCGCCGCCTCGGCGAGCACCAGCGCCACGACGGACTCCAGCACCACGCCGGCCCGCGGCACGGCGCACACGTCCGACCGCTGGTGGATCGCCACGGCGGGCTCACCGGTGCGGACGTCCACAGTGGACAGCGCGCGGGGGACGGTGGAGATCGGCTTCATGGCGACGCGCACGCGCAGCGGCTCGCCGTTGGTGATCCCCCCTTCCAGTCCACCCGCCCGGTTCGAGCGGCGCGTCACGCCCTTGGGGCCGGCGCCCCGGTCGATCTCGTCGTGCGCCTGGCTGCCCCACCGCTGCGCGGTGGTGAAGCCGTCGCCGATCTCCACGCCCTTCATCGCCTGCACGCCCATCAGCGCGCCCGCGAGCCGGGCGTCGAGCCGGCGGTCCCAGTGCACGTGGGACCCCAGGCCCGGCGGCAGGCCGTAGGCGATCACCTCGATCACGCCGCCGACCGTGTCGCCCGCGTCCTTCACCGCCTCGACCTCGGCCACCATCGCCTCGGTGCCGCGCGGGTCGAACGCCCGCACCGGGCTGGCGTCGATCGCGTCGAGGTCGCCCGGACCCGGCACCGGAGCGTCCTCGGGCGTCCCGGCCTTCCCGATCGACACCACGTGGCTGATGACGTCGACGTCGAACACCTGCTTGAGGAAGTGCCTGGCCACCGTGCCCAACGCGGTCCGCGCGGCGGTCTCGCGGGCACTGGCCCGCTCCAGCACCGGCCGGGCCTCGTCGAACCCGAACTTCTGCATGCCGGGCAGGTCGGCGTGGCCGGGCCGGGGCCGGGTGAGGGCCTCGTTGCGGCCGGTCGGCTTCAACTCGCCCGGGTCGACCGGGTCGGCGGACATCACCTTCTGCCACTTGGGCCACTCGGTGTTGCCGATCCGCACCGCGATCGGCCCGCCCTGGGTGAGGCCGTGGCGGACGCCGCCGAGGATCTCGACCTCGTCGGCCTCGAACCCCATGCGGGGGCTCCGCCCGAACCCGAGCCGTCGGCGCTCCAGTTGGGCGGTCAGGTCGGCAGTGGTGACCTCCACCCCGGCGACCATGCCTTCCAGCACGGCGACCAGGGCCGGTCCGTGGGACTCCCCAGCGGTGATCCAGCGCAGCACGCCGCGAATCCTTTCACAGCGTTAACAGCACCGAGAGCCCTGGTTACCGACGTCGCACCCGAATCTGTCAGGTGCGCGCCGCCGCTACCCACCGGCCAGTGACACCAGCCACGTCGAGCCGACCAGCCCCGGCCCGTGCGGCGGCCCGTCCCTGGGCCGCCACAGCGCGACCAACAGCGTGATGGCGCTCGCCAGGACCGCGCCCACCGGTAGCGCCACCCACGACACCGACCCCAGCACCGCACCCAGCGCCCCGGACAGCTTCACGTCTCCCCCGCCCAGGGACGCCGGTGACAGCCGGTGCACCACCAAGTGCAGCCCGAAGTACGCCAGGCAACCACCCAGGGCACGCGCGAGATCCGCCCCGCACACCGCCAGCACACCCCCCACCAGCGGACAGGCGGGCAGGGTCAGCGCGTCGGGCAGGCGTCGGTGCCGGAAGTCCACGACGGACAGCAGCACGCCCAGCCAGGCGACCAGCAACGACACCGGCAGCCACCGGGGCGGCACCCCCGCGGCGGCGGACAGGGCCCACAGACCGGCGGTGGGCAGCGCGCACCACGCCCAGTGCACGGACGCGCCGCGCGGCAGCGAACGCAGCAGACGGGCCCCGAAGGCCCCGACCAGAAGACCTGACAGCGAGTGGATGACCATGGACCCAGCGTGCCGACTGGGCCGTTCGGCGCACAAGGCGAGGCGCGACTGAATGGTCCATTCAGTCGCGCCCGCCGTCGAGTGAGGAGGTCAGCGCCGCCAGGAGAACAGCGCGTCACCCGCGGCGACCGGCCCGTCCGGGGCCTGGTCGAGCAGCGCGTCCGCGCCGGCGTCCAGCGCGACGACCGGGCAGATCGGGGCGAAGCCGGCGGCCTCGACCTCGGCCGGGTCCCAGGTCACGATCGCCTGGCCGGCCCGGACCGACTCACCCTTCACCACGTGCAGGGTGAAGCCCTCGCCCTTGCGCTTCACGGTGTCGATGCCCAGGTGCACCAGCACCGCCGCGCCGTCGCCGGTGGCCACGACGAACGCGTGCGGGTGCAGCGTGACGACCGTGCCGTCCACCGGGGACACGACCTCGGCCGCCACCCGGTCGGGCTCCACGGCGATCCCCGGGCCCACCATCGCCTGCGCGAACACCGGGTCCGGCACCTCGGACAGCGGCACGACCCGCCCGCTGACCGGACTGCCCACGCGCACCGTCACAGGAGGTCCTCGATGTCGCTGGCGATGGTGTCGGCCTCGGGGCCCACGACCACCTGGACCACGTTGCCCTGCCGCATGACGCCGTGCGCGCCGAGCTTCTTCAGCGCCGCCTCGTCCACGACCGAGCCGTCCTCCAGCTCGCAGCGCAGCCGCGTGATGCACGGCTCGATCTCGATGATGTTGTCCGCCCCACCGAGCGCGGCGAGGATCCCAGCCGCCTTGTCGTCCGCCACTTCGCAGTCCTCTCTCGACACACCTGTGGTGAGGGTGCCACCGCTCGGCCACGGTCGCGTAACGGCGGTTGACACCCGCTTGGCGCGCGGAGCATCCTCCCCGCACCAACTGGTCTAGACCGGAAAGTACCAATCCCGGTCTGCGAGCGCGAGCACGGGGAGGTGTCATGAACCGCGACGAGATCGTGGACGGGCCCAAGCCCAAGCACGCCCAGCTCCGCGACATCCTGCGGCGCATGGCCGAGCAGGAGCTGCCCCCCGGCTCCGCCATCCCGTCCGAGCGCGACCTCGCCGAGCGGTACCGGGTCTCCCGGATCACGGTGCGCGCGGCGGTCGGTCAGCTCGTCGCCGAGGGCCTCCTGACCAGGGCGAAGGGGCGGGGCACGTTCACCGCCCGCCGCCGGATGGACGTCCAGCTCTACCTGGAGTCGTTCACCGACGACATGCGCAGGCGCGGGCTCACCCCCGCGACCGAGGTGCTGGGGTGCGCCGAGGAGGTCCCGCCGCCCGCGGCGGCCACCGCGCTCGGCCTGCCCCCGCACGAGCCCGCGTGCCACGTGGTCCGGCTGCGCCGGGCCGACGGGGTGCCGCTGGCCGTGGAGCGCGGCTGGTACAGCCGGCGGGTCGTCCCCGACCTGCACCGGCACGACCTGACCGGCTCCCTCTACACGCTGCTCGCCGACACCTACGGCGTCCAGCTCGACCACGCCGGGCAGACGGTCTGGGCCGAAGGCGCAGACCCGGAGACCGCGAGGCTGCTGGGTGTCCGAACCGGCAGTCCGCTGCTGGTCTTCCGCCGGGTCACCAGCTCCGCTGGGCGCCCCGTGGAGGACATGACGTCCTGGTACCGGGGCGATCTCTACCAGGTGACCATGCAACTGGACCGGACCGTCCCGGAATCCGGCCCTTTCTCCGCCAAGGGAGGTAACCCATGAGCGCCAGCGCCCCTCAGGCGACCGGCGGCCGTGAGATCAAGGGACTCGCAGGTCTCCAGCGGTTCGGTCGCAGCCTCATGCTGCCGATCGCCGTCCTGCCCGCCGCAGGCTTGCTGCTGCGGCTGGGCCAGGACGACCTGCTCGGCAAGGACGGGCTGGGCTGGAACCAGGTCGCGACCGTCATCGGCAACGCGGGTGACGCGCTGTTCGCCAACCTGCCGCTGCTGTTCGCGGTCGGCATCGCGGTCGGCTTCGCCCGCCGCGGCGACGGCTCCACCGGTCTGGCCGCCGTGGTCGGCTACGTGGTGCTGACGGGCGTGTTCAAGGCGATGTCGCCGCTGGTCCTGGACCAGCCGACGGACCCGGCCGCCAAACCCGTGCTGATCAACTACGGCGTGCTCGGCGGCATCGTCGTCGGTCTGCTGACCGCCGTGCTGTGGCAGCGGTACCACCGCATCAAGCTGCCTCCCTACCTGGCGTTCTTCGGCGGGCGGCGGTTCGTGCCGATCATCGTCGCGGGCATCATGGTGGTGCTCGGCGTGCTGATGGGCCTGATCTACCCCTGGTTCAACGAGGGGCTGAAGGCCGTCGGTGAAGCCGTCACGGGCAGCACCATCGTCGGCGCGGGCATCTACGGCTTCGTCAACCGCCTGCTGATCCCGCTGGGCCTGCACCACATCGTCAACAACATCGTGTGGTTCCAGTTCGGCGAGTACGAGGGCAAGACCGGCGACATCCCGCGCTTCCTGGCGGGCGACCCGACCGCGGGCACGTTCCAGACCGGCTTTTTCCCGATCTTCATGTTCGCCCTCCCGGCGGCGGCGCTGGCCATCATCCACACGGCCCGCCCGGCGCAGAAGAAGCTCATCGCGGGCATCATGGGCTCGGCGGCGCTGACCGCGTTCATCACCGGCGTCACGGAGCCGCTGGAGTTCGCGTTCATGTTCGTGGCGTGGCCGCTGTACGTGATCCACGCGTTCCTGACCGGCACGTCGCTGGCGATCAGCAACGCGCTGGGCATCCACGACGGCTTCAACTTCTCGGCCGGCTTCATCGACTACGCGCTCAACTTCGGCATCGCGCAGAAGCCGCTGCTGATCATCCTGCTCGGCCTGGTCTACGCGGTGGTCTACTACTTCCTGTTCCGGTTCGTCATCACCAAGTGGAACCTGCGCACGCCGGGCCGCAACGAGGACGAGGACCCGGAGGCCGACCCCAGCGCCGTGGAGGCGGACGGCGGCGGGAACAAGGACGGCAAGTCCGGCGCGGCAGCGTCCTGACCTGCACATCCGTGAACGACGAAAGGACGGATCATGCCTGAGCGACGGGTCACCGTGGCGAGCAAGGTGGGCCTGCACGCCCGCCCGGCGGCGGTGCTGGCGAAGGCCGCGGCCGGTCAGCCGGTGAAGGTCACCATCCGCAAGGAGGACGGCCAACCGGTCGAGGCGGCCAGCGTGCTGGGCCTCATGACCCTCGGGGCGATGCACGGCGACGAGGTCGTGCTCGCCGCCGACGGCGACGGCGCGGACGCCGCGCTGGAAGCCATCGCGTCGCTCATCGCGACCGACCTCGACGAGGCCTGATCCACTCCGGGAGGCCCTGCCCGCACCCTCGACGCGGGCAGGGCCTTCCGGCGTGTGTTCCCGGCTACTCCCCCAGCGGCAGCGGGAGGACGTTGTCCGTGGCGGCGCGCAGTGCCGTGCGCATGGCCTCGCGCGGAGCGGGTCGGCCGGTGAACTGTTCCGACTGGCCGAACGCCTGGTGCATCAGCATGTCCAGGCCGGTCGCCAGGGCACGGCCGCGCTTCTCCACCGCGTAGGCCAACGGCGTCGGCCACGGGTGGTAGATGACGTCCAGCACGCACGGCGACTCGGCCAGTTCCGACGCGATCGGCTCGGTGGCCGCCGGTGGGACCGTGCTGACCAGGACGTCCGACGCAGCCGCCAGACCGGCGAAGTCCGCCTCGTCCCACGGGACCAAGGTCAACGAGACACCGGCTCGCTCGGCGCACGCCGAAGCCTCACCCGCCCGGCTCACCGAGCGCACGACCAACGACACGTCCCGCACGCCCACGGACGCCAGAGCCACCAGAGCGGCCGTGGCGGTGCCGCCGGCGCCCAAGAGCACGCCTCGGGAGCCGGAAGTGAAGCCGCACGCCGCGCGCAGGGCGCCCAACACGCCGTCCACGTCCGTGTTGTCGGCGTGCCAGCCCTCAGCCGTGGGCACCAACGTGTTCGCCGCCCCCACCAGAGCGGCGCGCGGCGAGACCGAGGACGCCACAGCCAGGGCGGCGCGCTTGCCGGGCATGGTGACCGA
Source organism: Saccharothrix mutabilis subsp. mutabilis (assembly GCF_039521145.1). NCBI lineage: Bacteria > Bacillati > Actinomycetota > Actinomycetes > Pseudonocardiales > Pseudonocardiaceae > Saccharothrix > Saccharothrix mutabilis. The sequence continues at coordinate 193,155 of NZ_BAAABU010000007.1, read as the reverse complement.
CAAGCCCACCCACGACGAGTCCAAGCCCCTGACCAGGGCCTCCACGCCGTCCTCCGCGCACTCGACGCGCCCGTAGGACCAGTCCGACAACCCCAGGGCCGCGAAGGCCGCGTTGTGCAGCACGGGGGACAGCGAGTGCGACACCGGTGAGCCGATCACCGCGGCGTGACGTGCGGCCACGGTCAGAAGACACCCTCCGCGCGCGCCTTGGCGACCAGGCGGTTGTGTTCGTCGATGTTGTCCGAGAAGCAGGACGTGCCGTCCTTCTCGCACTTCACGAAGTACATGAACCCACCGGGCTCGGGCGTGATGGCCGCGGTGATGGCCTCGCGGCTCACCGAGCCGATCGGGGTCGGGGTCAGGCCCTTGACGCTGTAGGTGTTGTACGGGCCCGAGCGCTCGCGGTCCTCGTCGCTGGTGGTGATGATCGGGCGTTCCAGCTTGTAGTTGACCGTCGAGTCGAACTGGAGGATGTGGTTCTCCGACAGCCGCTTGTAGATGACCTGGGAGATCTTGCCGAAGTCCTTCTCCAGGCCTTCCTTCTCCACCAGCGACGCGATGACCAGCACCTCGTACGGGCGGAACCCGGTCTTCGTCGTGCCGCCCGGGATGCCGTAGCCCTGGAGCCTGGTGTTGGACGTCTCGATGACGCTCTTGAGCAGCTCCACCGCCGACGCGCCCGGCTTGAGGTGGTACAGGCCCCGGGTGATCAGGCCTTCCAGGCGGTGCTCCTTGGGCGCCTTGGTCACGTCCGGCACGGCCCAGTCGGGGACGCCCAGGGCCACCGGGTCGGCGTTCTCCGCCGCGTCCCGCAGCTCCTGCGGGGTGACGCACTTCTTCACGCCGTCCAGCTCGGCGCAGGAGGCCTCCGAGAGCATCGTCAGGATGCCCTTGGTGACCTTGCCGTCGGGCGCGGTGATGTCGTGCAGGACGTTGCCGCCCTTGACCTCCAGCGGCACGACCTTGGCCTTCGGGTCGACCATCCGCTCGACCGCGGCCTTGCCCGACATCTTCGTCTTCATCAGGTAGAAGCCGGGCTGGATGGCGGTGACCCGCGAGTCGCCCTCCCCCGCCTCGGTGAACGCCCGCGCGCTGGCCACGACGCCCTGCTCCTTGAGCGAGGTGGCGATCGTGGTCACCAGGTCGCCGTCCTTGACCTCGACCACGACGTCGCCCTCGCCGGCGCCTTCGAAGTCCTCGTAGGAGCCGATGCCGCGCAGCTGCTGGTACCCGTAGTACGCGCCGGCGCCACCTCCCACCAGCACCAGCGCCACCACGAGCCACAGCACGGTCTTCTTCCGGCGCGCCTTGGCCCGGCGGGCGGCTGCCGCGGCCTTGCCGCGCTGCCTGTCCTGCTCGCGGTGCTGCACGTCAGGTTCGCTGAACAACCCGAGGTCGTCGCTCACGTGCGGTCCTTCGGTCCGGGGGCCTGCTCCTCGTCCGCGGAGCGGGCCACATGTCGCGCCCGCGCGTCCAGCCAGGACTGGAGGATCTCGACGGCGGCTGCCTGGTCCACGACGGCGCGTTGCTTCTTGCCCTTCACCCCGCGCTCGGCGAGCACACGGCCGGCCGTGACGGTGGTGAGCCGTTCGTCGTGCAACCGCACCGGAACCGGTGCGACGCGCTCGGCCAACGCCGCAGCGTACGCCGCCGCCGCCTCCGCCGCCGGCCCGTGCCGCCCGGCCAGGGTTCGGGGCAGTCCGACCACGACCTCGACGACGTCGTGCTCGGTGACGAGCCCGGCCAGGTCCACCAGGTCCCGGCCGGTCTTCTCGTCACGCGACAGGGTAACCAGCGGGGTCGCGAGGAACGCCCCGGGGTCGCTGAGCGCCACCCCGACCCGCACCGAGCCGACGTCGACGCCCAGCCTCCGGCCGAGGCCGGGGTCGTCGACGCCGGGACGGTCAGTGCTGCTCAACGGCGCGGTCCACCTCGGTGCGCAGGGCGGCGAGGGCCTCGCCGACCCCGGCGGGGTTGGTGCCGCCGCCCTGGGCCAGGTCCGGCTTGCCGCCGCCGCGACCGCCCACGGCCGGGGCGAACGCGGGCACCAGCTTGCCGGCGGCCAGCCCGAGGTCGCGGGCGGCGGCCGTGGTGGCCACCACGAAGCTCACCTTGTCGCCGTCGGGGGCGAACAGGCCGACCACGCCGGGCCGGTCGCCGAGGCGGTTGCGCACCTCGCCGGCCAGGGTCCGCACGTCGGCGGCGGCCGTGCCCTCGGGCAGGGCCAGCGCCACCAGGGCGACGCCGCGCACGTCCAGGGCCTGCTCGGCCAGGGACCCGGCGGAGGACATCAGCTGGGCGGCGCGGACCCGCTCCAGCTCCTTCTCGGCGTTGCGCAGCCGCTCCACCAGGGCTTCGACGCGGGCCGGGACCTCGGCGTCGGGCACCTTGAGCATGGCGGCGACGTTCTGCACCAGGGCCCGCTCCTGGGCCAGGTACTTGAACGCCTCGATGCCGACGTAGGCCTCCAGGCGGCGCACGCCCGAACCGACCGACGACTCGCCGATGACGGTGATCGGGCCGATCTGCGACGAGTGCTCCACGTGGGTGCCACCGCACAGCTCGCGCGACCACGGGCCGCCGATCTCGACCACGCGCACGGTGTCGTCGTAGGTCTCGCCGAACAGGGCGACCGCGCCCATCTCCTGGGCGCCGCCCATGTCGGTGTAGACCACGCGCACCGGCAGGTCCTTGCGGACGGCCAGGTTGGAGACCTCTTCGATCTCGCTGCGCGTCTCGTCGGAAAGGCCACCCGTCCAGGCGAAGTCCAACCGCAGGTAGCCGGGCTTGTTGTACGAGCCGCTCTGCAACGCCGACGGGCCGAGCACCTGGCGCAGGGCGGCGTGCACGACGTGCGTGCCCGAGTGGCCCTGGCGGGCGCCCACGCGCCACTCCGGGTCCACGCGGGCCTCGACGTGCTCGCCCTCGGCGATCTCGCCGGAGACCACCCGCACCTGGTGCACCCACAGCTTGCGGGCCACCTTCTGGACGTCCACGACCTCCAGCTCGGCGCCGCCGGAGACGATCACGCCGGCGTCGCTCTCCTGGCCGCCGGACTCCGCGTAGAGCGGGGTGCGGTCCAGGACGACCTCGACGATGTCGCCTTCCTTGGCGGAGCGGACCCGCTTGCCCTCGCTGATGATGCCGCGCAGCGTGGCCTCGGAGGCCAGCTCGGAGTAGCCGGTGAACTCGGTGGCTCCCAGCTCCAGCAGCTCCCGGTACACGGTCTGGTCGCCGTGGCCGGTCTTCTTGCCGGCGGCGTCGGCCTTGGCGCGGGCGCGCTGCTCGGCCATCAGCTTGCGGAACCCGTCCTCGTCCACGGTCAGGCCCGCTTCCGAGGCCATCTCCAGGGTGAGGTCGATCGGGAACCCGTAGGTGTCGTGCAGCTGGAACGCCTTGTCACCCGGCAGGGTGGCGCGGCCGTCCGCCTTGACCTCGGCGGCGGCGTTGTCGAAGATCCGCGACCCGGCCTCCAGGGTGCGCAGGAACGTGTCCTCCTCGGCCTTGAGCACCTGGGCGATCCGCGGGAACCCGCTGACCAGGTCCGGGTAGGCCGGGCCCATGGCGTCCCGCACGACCTCGGCGAACTGCACCAGCACCGGCTCGGTCACGCCCAGCAGGCGGGCCGAGCGGACGATGCGGCGCAGCAGGCGGCGCAGCACGTACCCGCGGGCCTCGTTGCCGGGGGTGACGCCGTCACCGACGATGAGGACACCCGACCGGGCGTGGTCGGCGATGACCCGGAACCGGACGTCGTCGACCGGGTTGTCGCCGTACTTGCGCCCCGACAGCTCCTCGGCCTTCTGGATCACCGGGCGGACCAGGTCGGTCTCGTAGACGTTGTCCACGCCCTGCAACAGCACGGCCACGCGCTCGACGCCCATGCCGGTGTCGATGTTCTTGTTCGGCAGCGAGCCGACCGGCTTGTGGCCGAGCTTGGGGCTCAGCTCGCCGCGCTCGTCCTGCATGAAAACCAGGTTCCAGATCTCCAGGTACCGGTCCTCGTCGACGACCGGGCCGCCCTCCTTGCCGTAGGCGGGCCCGCGGTCGTAGTAGATCTCCGAGCAGGGACCGCCGGGGCCGGGCACGCCCATGTCCCAGTAGTTGTCCTTGCCGTCACGGCGCTGGATGCGCTCGGTGGGCAGGCCGGCGACCTTCTGCCACAGCTGCTGGGCCTCGTCGTCGTCCTCGTAGACGGTCACCCAGATGCGCTCGGGGTCGAACCCGTAGCCGCCCTTGTCCTGGGGGTTGGTGACCAGCTCCCAGGCCAGGCGGATGGCGTCTTCCTTGAAGTAGTCGCCGAAGGAGAAGTTGCCCGCCATCTGGAAGAACGTGTTGTGGCGGGTGGTCTTGCCGACCTCGTCGATGTCGGGCGTGCGCACGCACTTCTGGATGCTGGTGGCGCGCTTGAACGGCGGCGGGGCCTCGCCCAGGAAGTAGGGCTTGAACGGCACCATACCGGCGTTGACGAACAGCAGGTTCGGGTCGTCCAGGATGAGCGAGGCGCTCGGCACGACCGTGTGGCCGTTGTTCTCGAAGTGCTCGCGGAAGCGCTTGATGATCTCGTGGGTCTGCACGGGTTGTCCTTGGGTCTACGAGTGGAAATCAGGGCACGGCGAGGCGAACGACCTCAGCGGTCGTTCGCCCTGCGCGCTCGCCGACCCGGCGTGAAGCCCGTCTGGCGTTCCACGGTGTCCTGCAACTCCTGCTCGCGCTCGGTCATTCCCGCGCGGACCTCCGCGCCGAACGACCCGATGGCGCCGGCCAGCTCCCGCAGGCCCTCGCCGACGTTGGCCCCGATGCCCGCCGGGGTGGCGGCGTGCGCGGCCTGCCCCGCCTTGCGGGTGGCGAACACGCCCGCGGCGATGCCCAGCCCGAACCAGAACAGGCGCCTCATCGCCGACCCCGGCGGGAGTGCTTCTTGGGCTCCTGGGCGGCCTTGCGGCGGGCCTTGACGGCCTTGCTGACGCCGTAGGACAGGGCCGCCGCCTTCACCAGCGGACCGCCCAGGGTGGCGGTGAACAGCGAGGTCAGCGCGGAGACGTTGCCGGTGACCGCGCGCGCGTTGGCCGTGATGCCGTCCACCCGCTCCAGCTGGGTGTTCACGTGCGTGATCGTGGTGTTCGCGCCGCTGAAGATCGGGTCGCTGTTCTGGTGCGCCTTGCGGATGGCGATGGTGGCCTCGTCCAGCGTGCGGCCCAGCTTGATCAACGGGATGGCCAGCAGGATCACCAGCAGCACGAACGCGCCGGCGGCGACCAGCGCGGCGATCTGCCCTGGCGACACGAGTCCTCCTGAAAGGCGAGCTTGGGCGTGGTTCCAGAGAGGTTACCGGGTGGCACCCGAATGACCTCTGGTGGATCTCCCTTGGGCCGTTCCCACGTGACGGGATCGGAGTGAGGACTACTCAAATGACCGATGACTTCGCCGAGTTCGTTGTCGTAGCGTGATCTTCCGTCCGACCCCCCCCACCCGAGGAGGAACCGGCATGGAGAACGAGACCCCCCAGGCCAGCGGTCTGCTGCTCAGCGCCGAGTCGCTGACCAGCGCGGTCGACCGCAACAAGGCCAACGGCGCCCTGGACGACACCGACGGCAACGACTGAGTGACCGTCCCGACCCTGGCTGACCTCGTCGCACCGATCGGGGTCAGCCAGTTCTTCGACGCGGTGCAGGGCCGGACCCACCAGCGGTTCACCGGTCGGGCGGGGCGGTTCGCCGAGCTGCTGCCGTGGTCGGAGGTCAACCGGGTGCTGCGGCAGCACCGGCTGGAGTTCCCCCGGCTGCGGCTCGCGCGGGGCGGCGAGGTCGTCCCGACGCACTCCTACGCCGAGACCGTCGAGACCCGGCGCACGGGACCGGTGTCCCGGCTGCTGCCCGCCGCGTTCGCCGAGAAGATGCGCGGCGGCGCGACGCTGGTGCTCGACTCCGTCCACGAGATGTTCGGACCCGTCGGCGACCTGGCCGCCCAACTGGAGCACGAACTGCGGGAACGGGTCCAGGTCAACCTCTACGCGGGGTGGGGCGTCACGCACGGCTTCGACGTGCACTGGGACGACCACGACGCGCTCATCATCCAGATCTCCGGCCGCAAGCGGTGGCGCGTGCACGGCGTGACCCGGCCCGCGCCGCTCCAGCGGGACGTGGTGCTGCCGGACAAGCCGACCGGCGAGCCGATCGACGACTTCATGCTGGAGGACGGCGACGTCCTCTACGTGCCGCGCGGGCACTGGCACGACGTGTCCGCGGTCGGCGAGGAGTCGCTGCACCTGACCATCGGGTTCAACCGGGCGACCGGCGTGGACCTGGTGGCGTGGCTGGCCGACCAGCTGCGCGCCGAGGAGGTGTTCCGCACCGACCTGCCCCGGTTCGGCACGCCCGAGCAGAAGGCCGAACGGGCGCGTGAGTTGCGGGAACGCGTAGCCGCGTTGCTGGACGACGACGTGGTGGCGCGGTTCCTGGACCACCGCGACGCGCAGGCCCCCGCGATCTCGCACGTGGGCCTGCCGTGGACGGCGACGGTGGACCTCCTCCCGCCGGGCGACGAGTCCGAGGTGCGGCTGCTGACCCCGCGTGCTGTGCTTGACCTGGGACGGGACACCGTTTCGCTGGCCGCGGCGGGCAAGCGGCTGGTGTTCGCGAAGGCCGCCGCCCCGGTGCTGGAGGTCCTGGTCGGCGCCGCTCGGCACCCGATCAAGGAGCTGGTCGAGGCGGGTGCGCCGGTCCTCGACCGGGCCACCGTCCGGGCGCTGCTCGGAGAGTTGGTCACACAAGGGGTGCTCGCGCCGGAGTGATCCGTTAGGCTTAGGTATGCCTAACATAAGTTCCGACTGGTTGCCGGGTTGCGCGGTCCTCACGCGCCAGCTCGGCGGGAACCCGGCCGGGACGGCGACGCTCATGACGTCGTGGCTGCTCGTCGAGCAGCCCGGCCCGTGGCCCGCCGACGCGTTGGAGCAGACCTTGGCCTCGGTGTTCGGGCCGGGGCGGCTGGACGGGCCGCGGGCCGCCGGACTGCGCCCGCTGCTGATCCGCCGTCCCGGCCGCCACCAGCGCGACCCCGACGCGCCGCACACCGTCTACGTGGGCAGCGGCGTGCCGGGCAACCGGTGGCTGGAGAAGATCGAGGTCGCCGACCTGGCCGACCTCGCGTCGCTGGACGTGGCCGCCGTCGCGGCGGGCGTCCCCGGCCACGGCGAGCGCGTCGACGGCCCCCTGTTCCTGGTCTGCACGCACGGCACCAAGGACATGTGCTGCGCGGTGCTGGGTCGGCCCCTGGCGGCCGTGCTGGGCGAGAACCACCCCGGTCGGGCGTGGGAGGTCAGCCACGTGGGCGGCGACCGGTGGGCGGGCAACCTGCTGGTCGTGCCGGACGGCTTCCTGCACGGCCAGCTCGACCCCGGCGAGGCGGCCCTGGTGGCGAAGTCGGCGCTGGTCGGGCAGGTCGTGGCGGAGCAGCTGCGGGGCCGGACGTCCGCGCCGAGCCCGTGGTCGCAGTACGCCGAGATCGCGGTCCGCAAGACCTTCGGGCTGCGCGGCGTGGACTCGGTGCTCGCGGTGGACGAACGCCCGGTCGAGGGCGGTGACGTGCGCGTGGTGACCGTGCAGGGCCTGGACAACCAGTACGAGGTGACCGTGGCGCGCTCGGTGGCCGCGGCGTCGGGCGCGAGCCGCTGTTCGGGCGTGATCGCCCCGCCCGCCTACACGACGAGGTCGATCGAGACGCTGGTGCGCGTGGGTGACCGCAGGCTCCGGGTCGGGACCCCCGTCCCGTCCGGCATCCCCGACCGGACGGGACGGGGGTCCCTCACCGGCGGGCGAGCGTGAGGTACGCGAAGCCCAGCACGCCGCGGTAGCCCTTGATCCAGAGGTCGCGGTGGTCGTCGACGACCTTCTGGACCGCGGCGGCCTCGGGGTGGTCGGGGTTGTCCAGCAGCCACAGCTCGCGGGCGGCGCACCAGCGGGACTCGAAGCTGTCCCACTCGTCCCGGCTGGCCGTGGTCAGCCGCAGCACGCGGTAGCCCGACTCCAGGGCGAGGTCCACCAGGTCCTCGAAGGTGCCCAGGGCGTCGCCCTGGAACGCCTCGCGGAGGGTGTCCGACGGTTCCCGCTCCCAGTAGCCGTCGCCCAGCAGCAGGCGCCCGCCGGGGCGGATCCTGGTCCGCATCGCCGCCAGCACCGCGCGGGCGTCACCCCAGGCGTGGGAGGCGCCGATGGAGATCGCCACGTCCGCGACCGGCCCGTCCCAGGTGGTCACGTCGCCCAACTCCAGCCGGACCCGGTCGGCGATGCCGCGCGCCCGCGCGTTGGCCGTGCCGCGCGCGATGGCGTAGTCGTCGCCGTCCACCCCGACGCCGGTCGCCCCCGGCGCGTGCTCCACCGCCCGGAGCAGCAGTTCGGCCCAGCCGCAGCCGTAGTCCACCACCGTCTTGTCCCGGAGGTCGCCGAGGCCGGCGATCAGCTCGTAGGACTTGGCGTCCGAGAGCGGTGAGTTGAAGTCGAGGAGGGCGTGCCCGTTGGGCGGTGGCGCATCCGTCACGGCGCACACCGTCGCAGACGGCAGCCGTGATCGTCATCAGGTTTTCTGCTCGTCCCCGCGCACGACCTTGCGCAGCTTGGGCAGGCGTTCGGCGATGTAGCGCTCCGCGCCCCGACCGGTGGGGGCGTAGTAGTCGCGGCCGACCAGGTCGTCCGGCGGGTACTGCTGGGTCAGCACGCCCTCGGGGACGTCGTGCGGGTACCGGTAGCCCTGGGCGTTGCCGAGCTTGGCCGCGCCCGCGTAGTGGCCGTCGCGCAGGTGCGGCGGGACCTGCCCGATCAGGCCCTTGCGCACGTCGGACATGGCCTCGCCGATCGCGACCGTGACCGCGTTGGACTTGGGCGCGGTGGCCAGGTGGACGGTGGCCTGCGCCAGGTTGAGGGCGCATTCGGGCAAGCCGATGAGCTGGACGGCCTGGGCGGCGGCCACCGCGGTCTGCAACGCCGTCGGGTCGGCCATGCCCACGTCCTCGCTGGCGTGGATGACCAGGCGGCGGGCGATGAACCGCGGGTCCTCGCCCGCCTCGATCATCCGGGCCAGGTAGTGCAGGGCCGCGTCCACGTCCGAGCCCCGGATGGACTTGATGAACGCGCTGGTCACGTCGTAGTGCTGGTCGCCCTGGCGGTCGTAGCGCACGGCCGCCTTGTCCACCGTCGCCTCCAGGGTGGCCAGGTCCAGGACGCCGTCGGTGACCGCGTCCGCCGCCGCTTCGAGGGCGGTCAGGGCGCGGCGGGCGTCGCCGCCGGCCAGGCGGACCAGGTGGTCCTCGGCGTCGGGGGCGATGGTGATGGCCCCGTTGAGGCCGCGTTCGTCCTCGGTGGCGCGGCGGACCAGCGCGCGGACGTCGTCGTCGCTCAGGGGGCGCAGTTGGAGCACCAGCGAGCGGGACAGCAGGGGTGAGACGACCGAGAAGAAGGGGTTCTCGGTGGTCGCGGCGACCAGGAGCACGATCCGGTCCTCCACCGCGCCGAGCAGGGCGTCCTGCTGGGTCTTGGAGAACCGGTGGACTTCGTCGATGAACAGGACCGTCGACTCGCCGGAGCGCACCAGGCGGCGGCGCGCTTCGTCGATGACCGCCCGGACCTCCTTCACCCCCGCCGACAGGGCGCTCAGCGCGGCGAACCGGCGGCCGGTGGCCTGGGAGACGAGCGTGGCGAGGGTGGTCTTGCCGGTGCCGGGCGGGCCGTAGAGCATCACCGACGCCGGGGACGAGCCCTCCACCAGCCGGCGCAGCGGCGCGCCGGGGCCGAGCAGGTGGCCCTGGCCGACCACCTCGTCCAGCGTGCGGGGGCGCATCCGCACCGCGAGCGGGGCGTTGGCGGCGATGCGCTGCGCCTTCTCCTCGTCGGTGGCGCCGAACAAGCCCTCGTCGAACAGCCCTTCGTTCACATGTTCGACTGTAGCTCCCCCGTGCACAGCCGCTGTCCGAGCGTGCAACGGGGGTACCCGGCGGGGTGGCGGCCGGGCCAGGGTCGGCGTCATGAGCAGGCTGAGTCCCGAGCAGATCGCCCGGCACGCCCACGACGCGGGGTTCCGCGGGGAGGACCTGACGATCGCGGTGGCGGTGGCGCTGGCCGAGTCCGGCGGCGACCCCCGCGCCCACAACGACGTGCCGCCCGACGACTCCTACGGGCTGTGGCAGATCAACATGCTCGGCTCGCTCGGACCCGCGCGGCGGCGCGAGTTCGGGCTGGAGTCCGACCGGGAGCTGTTCGACCCGGCGGAGAACGCGAAGGCGGCGAACCGGATCTCCGGCGACGGCCGGTCCTGGACGCCGTGGTCCACCTACACCAACGGCGCTTACCGGCGGTACCTGGACGAGGCGCGGCGGGGCGTGAAGGCGTTGCGCGACAACGGCTCCCGCGGCGGCGGTTCGGGTGGCGGCGGTGGTCGCGGCGGGTCGGGCGGGTTCTCCGTGGACCTCGACGTGCTGCGGGAGTTCACCCGGCGGACCCGGGGCACCGCCGACGACCTCACCGCGCTGGGCCGCGGGCACGTGCGGGACGTCCGGGAGATCGCCGAGGACAGCTTCGGGCGCGTCGGCCGGCAGTCCGGGTTCGCCGAAGCCCTCGACGGGTTCGCCGCCGCCCTGCGCGGGCAGGTCAAGGCGGTCGCGCACAACACCGACCGGCTCGCCGACTCCGCCGCCCGCGCCGCCCGGTCCTACCGGGACCAGGACGACGACACCGCCCGCTCCCTGAAGGACTGACCACTGTGGACACCCGCGCGCTGGCGAAGCACTTCGCCGAGAGCATGATCGGTCACCGCAACGCGTTGGCGGGCAAGGCCGAGGACGCCGTCAAGGCCCAGTACGCGCTCAACCGCACCGCCGAAGCCCTCACCGAGGGCCACGAGGACCACCGCAAGGCCTCCCGGACCGTCCTGGACAACTGGAGGGGCGACCAGTCCGAGGGCTTCGAGAAGCGTTCGAACCGGATCGGCCGCCAACTCCGGGTCACCGCCGACGCCGCCCGGGACGCGGAGAGGGTCGTCGCCGGCGTCAGCGCCACCCTCGCCACCAACCACACGCGGGCGCGCCAGGCCGTCGAGGAGTACCTGGACCGGGCCGTGCGCGTCCTCGACGCCGGCGTGGCGGTGGGGACGCGCGCCGCCCTGCTCAAGGCGGTCGCCGCGGCGGCCGACCTCGAACCCCGCTACACCAAGGAGACCGCCGCCGCGCTCCGCACCGCCCGCGACGAGCTCGAAGACGCCGCGCGCAGGCTCAAGGCGCTGGAGCGCGAGGTCGAGCACGACGGCGTCGCCGACGCCCGGCCGGAGCGCACCCGCGGCCGGGCCAGGCCGTCCCGGGCCCGCGAGCGCGGCCGGGCGCGGACCATCCTGGCCAAGGCGCGCAGGGAGATCGGCACGCGGGAGAACCCGCCGGGCAGCAACCGCAACCCGTACGGCCCGACGGCGGCGTGGTGCTCGTCGTTCGCCACGGCCATGTGGCGCAAGGCGGGCGTGGACATCCCGCTGCTGCCGTTCACCGGTGACGTCTTCCGGTGGGGTCAGCGCAACGGCAAGGCGTACACGAACCTCAAGCACGTCCGCCCCGGTGACGTGCTGCTGTTCGGCACCGGGCCGCAGAGCCCGGCCACCAGCACGCACATCGGCATCGTCGAGAAGGTCGACGGCGGCACCGTGACCCTCATCGAGGGCAACTCCGGCGACGCCGTCCGCCGCAACACCCACAGCCTCGGCTCGGGCAAGTTCTACGGAGGGGTGCACCCGTGATCAGCGCACACGCCCACGACCCGGACCGCGGGGTCGCGGTGGAGGTCGGCCCCGGCGGCTGCCTGCTGGACCTGACCCTGGACGGCCGCGCGCTGCGCCAGGGCAGCGACCTGGCCCGCACCATCCTGACCCTGGTGAACACCGCCACCGCGCGGGCCGACGCCCGCGCCGCCCACGCCCTGGGCGACCTGGGCGAGCTGGGTCTGGGCACCAGCGGGTCGGACGAGGTCGAGGACACCACCCCGACGACGTGGAGGGTCTGATGGGCCTGGGAGCACGGCTGGACGACATCCGCGGCGAGGCGGCCGGCGACGGCGTGTCGGTGACCGTGGACCTGCACGGCAAGCTCGTCGGCCTGGAGTTCGACCGGTCGGCGTTCACCCTGCGGCCGGACGACCTCGCGCGCGTCGTGCGGCGGCTGGCCGAGGCGGCGACCGAGGACGCCCTCGCGCAGGGCACGGCGGTGGTGGCCGAGGTGGCGCCGGCGTGGTGGTCGGACGGTCAGCGGACCTCGTCCAGCAACGCGGTCAGGTGACGCACCAGCGCCGCGCCGTCGGCCGGGACGATGCGCACCCACGGTTCGCCGGCGACGTCCTCGGGCACCATCGCGTACCGGCCGGCGGTGGTGTCGGTCCAGCTCAGCACGGGTGTCCGGCCGCCGGGGCCGGTGGCGGCGAGCTGGCCCGCCGCGCCCCGGCCGGACTCCAGCAGCGTGGTGAGCGCCCGGGTGGCGCGCCCGGTGACGCCCGCCTGGGCCAGCGCGCGTTCCAGCGCCGCGTAGCCGCCGGTCGCGTAGGCGTCGACGGCCGCCGAGAACGCGCCGCGGGGCAGCCGGACCTGGTCGCCGGGCCCGGGTCGGGCGTCGCCGACGACCTTCGCCACGGCCGGGACCAGGTCGGTGACGGGTTCGAGCGCGACCTCGCGGTCGTTGAGCACCGCCAGCACCCCGCGCCCGCCGCGCACGGCGGCCAGCACCCGCCAGGGCCGGGGGCGGAAGACCAGGGCGTCCACGGACAGCGTGCTGCCGGTCAGGTGGCCGAACAGGTCCTCCAGCTCGGGGGCGACGTCCTCGCCGTCGGCCAGGCCGGCCGCTCCGAGCGCCTGGAACACCCGCGCGCCCAGGGCGTCCCGCTCGGCCATCGTCTCGCCGTGCGAGGGGACTTCCAGCGGGTAGGGCGGGTCACCCGCGCCCAGGTCCTCCCAGAGGAGGTCGAACTCCAGGTGGGACAGGACGACCGCGGTCCCGGAACGGCGTGCCATGCCGACCGAAGGTAGTGGGGCGGGGCGCGTGCGCGGGCGGGTATCGCCGAAGTTCCCGGGAACCCGAGCGGACCTCGCGGACTCGGGCGCGGGGCCGTGGGCTCGTACGCTGCCCGGCATGGACGTCGGCCACGGGTTGCTCACCGTCCGGGCGTCGGGCGCGGCGGCGGCCAGGGCCGCGCTCGGGGGCGCGCCGCCGCGGGAGGTCCAGTTGCTGATGGGTTGCGCGGTGCCCAAGGGCCTGCCCGAGCGGGGCGCGGCGCTGCGGCTGCCGGACGCGTCGCTGCACGCCTCCCGCGAGGGCGTGGTGCTGCTGACCGTCGCGGAGGCGCGGCTGACCATCGGCTTCGGCGAGCTGAAACCGCTGATGTTCCAACCGGTCCCGGTCGAGCCGCCGCTGCGCGCGGTGTTCACCGGCGCCGTGGCGCACGTGCTGGCCGCAGCGCGGGCGCTGGACCCGCGCGGCCTGTCGCACCACCTGGTCGGGCTGGCGGAACTGGTGCTGCGCAGCGCGTTGAAAGCCGAACTGGACCGCGTGGACGCCCTGGCCTCGCGCCGCCGGGAGGCGTTGGACTACATGCGCGAACACCTGTCCGACCCGGCGTTGAGCGCGGACCGGGTGGCCGAGGCGCTGTTCATCTCGCGGCGGCGGCTGTACCAGCTGTTCGACGACGGCCAGGGCGTGTCGGAGCGCATCCGGGGCTTGCGGATCGACCGGGCGAAGGCGTTGCTCAGCGACCCGGCGAAGGCGGCGAAGGGCATCGGCGAGATCGCCCGGGACTGCGGTTTCGTCAGCGCCGCCCACTTCTCGCGGACGTTCCGCCAGGTCGTGGGCGAGACGCCGACGCGGTACCGCTCCCGCTGAACTCGATCCCGGACACGAACCGCCCGGCCACCTCGGAGACGTCCAACCAGCCCCGCCCGGTGGGCGAGTGCAGGGTGAACACGACGGCCGTCCGACCGGCACGCACGACGACCTGGAGCTGCGCGCCCACGGCCGACGCCCGTTCGATGATCACCACGGGGTACCCGGTGGCGGTGACCCCTTCGGTGACGTCCAGGACGGCCGCCCCGTCGAGCCCCAACCCGACCCGGTCGTCGGGCACCCGCTCCCCCGGCACGACCGCCGCCACCAGCAACGCCGGATCGGCCCGCGGGTGCTCCACGACGGCGAGCAACGCGGCCCCGTGCCGATGCGCGAGGTCGGCGGCCTGGACGGCGGACACCTCAAGCCCGGGATCGCGCACCCCTTTGATCCGCCGCAACACCTCGACCAGCTCGGCAGCCGTGCGCTCGGGCGCACCCAACGCCACCGGGGTCACCCCCGGCACAGGGGGAACCCTCACCCGAGCCCCGCCAAGAACGCCGCCCCCGCCCGCCGCGCACCACCGTCGGCACCGGCCACACCACCGGAATCGTCGTACCCGCGCGCGACAATGGAATCGGGGGCCGGCGGCCGCCCACCGAACAACACGGAGGCCAACTCTTCCGCCGCCACCGAGAACCCGACCAGCGTTTCAGCGAAGCCCCCGCCCGCACCGGCAGGCGTGGCTTCGGTTCCCCGCAGGCGTTCGGCGACCCGGCGGGCCGCGGCGTGGTGGTCCCGTTCGAGCGCCCGCGCCTCCGCCAGCACCTCCTCCAGCCGCCGCGCCAACTCGTCGTGCCGGGCCACCGCCGCCGCGTGCGACTCGCCGTGCGCCGGGGTGAACGACGCCAACGCCCCGGTGTGGTCCACCTCGTCGGCGGCGTCCGCGAGCCCCCGGCGCAACCGCACCGCCCGCGCGTCCAACTCCTCCGCCCGCCGCCGGTTGCCCAGCAGCTCACCGGCCCACGCGTCGAGCACCTCCGCCGCCGCCCGCATCGCACGGCGCACCGCCGCCAACTCGGACACCACGGCCTCCCACCGCGCCGCCAACCCCTCCGCCGCCGCACCCGACCAGCCCGCGGGCACCGCCGGCACGTCCACACCCAGCGCACACCGCCGGCTCACCGCGGCGACGGCCTCCGCGTCACCCGGCGTCGGGTCGAACCCCAAACCCCGGTAGTCGGTCACGGCAACTCGTCCGCCCGCCGGTACGCCTCGCCCGCCTCCCGCACCGACACCGCCACGTCCGCCAACCCCACCGCCCGCAACCGGTCCACCCACCCGGCGACCAGCCCGTCGACCGCCTCGGTGATCCCCTGCGGCCCCAGGTCGCCCACCGAACCGTCCACAGCGGACACGACGTGGGCGAGTTCGTCGGCCGACTCGGCGAGCCGGTTCGCGTACCAGGCCAGCTCGTCCGGATCGACCCGGAAGCCGTCGCTCATTCGCCCAGCACCGGCGGGAACGCGGGCGGCAGGTCGTCGAGCAGGTCCAGGCCGTCGTCGTAGCGGTTGCGGTGCTCGCGGTCCTCTTCCCGGTTCGCCGGGGCCAACGGCGGGTACATGCCGTAACCCGCACCACCAGCCGCGGACCCCACGACCCCACCCCGAGCCGCCGCCACACCCGGCGCACCACCCAGCACACCAGCCGCCCCACCGGGCCCCATCGGCCCGAACCCGCCACCACCACGCCCGAACCCACCGGCCGCCGCCCCACCGGGCCCAAAGCCACCAGACCCGTAACCCGCAGCCCCACCAGACCCGTAACCCGCAGCCCCACCCGGCCCGTAACCCACCGCACCACCCGGCCCGGTCACCGCCGCACCACCCGGCCCGGTCACCGCCGCAACGGTCGTAGTGTCCTGCCGACCGGGCGCAGGCGTCTCCGGGTCGAACACCGGCCGCGCGGTCTGCTCCGCCGGAACCTGCTCCGCCGCGATCCGCGCACCCGGCGGCGCGGGGGCGTCGAACGTCGGCAACCCTTCGTGCACCCCGCGGCTGGCGTGCTCGTACGCCACCATCACGTCCACCGCCCGCGCCTTCGCCGCCTGCTGCTCCTCCTTGTCCGGCTTGTGGTCGTCCAGGAGCTGCCGCAGGAAGTACGCGCCCTCGGGCCCGTCGAGGGTCGTCACGTCGTACCCCTCGCGGAACCACTTCTCCGCGTCCGGGTGGACCGGCTCGGGCATCCGCCGCGCCGCCTCCTCCACCGCCGACGTGTACGCCGTCATGCCGGTGCCGACCCCGTACGCGCGGCGCGACGCGTCGGCCGCCCACTCCGTCAGCCGGGACGCCGACTCCGCCGCCACGACCGACGACGGCCCGTGCCACGACACGACCAGCCGCTGCACCAGCTGCTGGACGTCCCCGGTGGCGCGGTCCACCTCGGCGGCCAGGGCCTGCCAGTCGTGGGCGCGCTTGCCCATCCGGCCGGTGTCGGCGGACTTGACCATGTCCCACAGCTCGCGGTGGGTGTAGACGGCCCAGTTGATGTCGCCGAACTTCTCCGGCAGCCGGTTGGCCTCCTTCTGCCGCCGGACCCGCCGCGCCTTGCGCAACGCCCGCGCGCTCGGCCGGTGGTCGTCGGAGTGGAAGCGGTTCTTGCGCTGCTCGGTCACTTGCGCCTCATCGTGTCCGCGACGGCCTCGTCCTGGGTCTGGTGGGTGGTGCCGACCTGGCGCAGGGCCTCGCGCAACGCGCCCAGCTCGTCCAGGTAGGACCGCAACGCGCCCTGCACCCCGCTGTGCCCGCCGCGCAGCCCGAACGCCGCGCGCATGTGCCGGGCGACCGGGCCGCGGCCATCGCCGAACGGGCGTTCCAGCTCGACGGACTCCCCCAGCCGGGTCTCGATCTCGTCGTGCAGCCCGTCCAGCCGGCGCAGCGCCTCCGCCAGCTCGGCCGGGTCCAGCGCGATCCGGTCGCCGCCCTGCGCCACGACGTCCGCCGAGCCGGCCCCGGTGGGCGCGGCCACGTCCGGCGGGCGCTCGTGCCGCGGCTTGTCGCGTTCGAGGTCCTTGAGCAGCCGTCGAGCGTGTTCCTCGTCGCGCACGCGTTCCATGACCGACATCGTGGCGGGCCGTCGCGCTGAGTGCCAGCGCCGGTGCACAGCGGAGCACTTCCCCTGCACGCCCGGACAAGCGGTGGATGTGCGACCATTGCACCCCGTGCCGTCACCTGCCGTTCAGCCCCGCGTCGTGCTGCTCGCCGGTCCGTCCGGTTCGGGGAAGTCCACCCTCGCCGCCCACCTGGGCTGGCCCGTGCTGCGCCTGGACGACTTCTACCGCGAGGGCGACGACCCGGCGCTGCCGCGCGACGCGAACGGTCGGCCGGACTGGGACGCCGAGGAGTCGTGGCACACCGCGGACGCGCTGGCGGCCGTGATCGAACTGGCGACGACCGGCCGGGTCGAGGCCCCGGTTTACGTGCTGGGCGAGGACCGCCGGGTCGGGTGCCGGGTGGTGGAGGCGGACGGGCCGTTCATCGCGGAGGGCCTTTTCGCGGACCGGCTCGTGGCCGGCTGCCGCGAGGCGGGGGTGTTGGCGGACGCGATCGTGTTGACGCCCAACGCTTTCGTGACGTTCGTGCGGCGCTTCGCGAGGGACGTGGCAGAGGCGCGCAAGCCCGTGCCGCTGCTACTGCGGCGGGGGTTGCGGTTGTTGTGGGAGCAGCCCGGGGTGGTGCGACGGTGCGCGGCGGCGGGCATGCGACGCCTGGCCCCGCACCGCGCGGCGGAGGAGTTGGGGCGGCCTCCGGCCCCCGTCTCCATGGTCTCACGGGGGTCTGACATTCCCGCGGAAAACGCCTCAGAACCAGCCCACTAAACCCGCCGCGCCCGCCCAACACCCACACCCACACCCACCCGCACCCGCACCGGCACCGGCACCGGCACCGGCACCGGCACCGGCCAGCTTCGCACCACCGCCCCCACGCGTACGGGCTTTTTCGCACGCACGGCTTTTCCGCGCACAGCGCGGCTTTTCCGCGCTCCCCGCTCCCCGCTCCCCACTCCCCGCTCCGCGCTCAGCTCAGCTCAGCTCTTCGCCGCGCTCCGCGCGGCGGTGCATTCATGCACAAACCGAGGGCTTCGTGTCCCCCACCGTATGGCCTGCCCGAAGGGCTACCGCACTTTCCCGGGGTCGGGCCAAAAAGTTTTGCGAGGGACGAGCAAAAGTTTTTCGACCGACCCCGGGAAAGTGTGGTCGGCTCCGCCAGGCCATGCGGTGGGGGACACGACGCCCGTCACCCCCACTGGCGGCCTCCAGGCCGCCCTTGATCTTGAGAGCGCGAAGCGCGTCCGCTTGAGAGCGCGAAGCGCGTCCGAGCTAGAGAGCGCGGAGCGGTGACCCGTTGAGACGGGCGAACTAGGCCATAAGGCGGCATTTCGTTCACAGAACGGCACCGGCCCGTTACAGTCAGCCCGTCTGGGAGCGCTCCCAGAACCTCGACGAGGAGGTGACGTACGTGACGACCCGACGATGGTTCGCCGCGGCGGCGCTCGCTGCCGCCGGGCTGCTGGTCGCCGTGCTCGTGAACGCGACGACGGCGTCCGCCCACGGCGCCATGATGAAACCCGGCAGCCGCACGTACCTGTGCTGGCAGGACGGCCTGACCCCGCAGGGCAACATCGTCCCGGTCAACCCGGCCTGCGACGCCGCGGTGAAGGCCGGCGGCACCAACGCGCTCTACAACTGGTTCGGCGTGCTGCGCTCCGACGGCGCCGGCCGGATGGCGGGTTTCATCCCGGACGGCAAGCTCTGCAGCGGCAACAACCCCACGTTCTCGGGCTTCGACATCGCCCGTGACGACTACCCGGTGACCCACCTGACCGCGGGCGCCAACTTCAACTACGCCTACAACATGTGGGCCCACCACCCGGGCACCTTCCGGCTCTACGTCACCAAGGACAGCTGGAGCCCGAACCGCCCGCTGGCGTGGAGCGACCTGGAGTCCACGCCGTTCCTGTCGGTCACCGACCCGCCCCGCTCGGGCTCGGTCGGCACGGCGGAGGGCCACTACTACTGGAGCGGTCGGCTCCCGTCGGGCAAGTCCGGCCGGCACATCGTCTACTCGGTGTGGCAGCGCTCGGACTCGACGGAGACCTTCTACAACTGCTCCGACGTCGTCTTCGACGGCGGCAACGGCGAGGTGACCGGCGTCGGCCGGCCCGGCGGCACCACCCCGCCCACCACCACGACGACGACCACCACAACCACCACCACCACGACCCCTCCCCCGTCGGGGTCGCACTGCATGGCGATCTACAAGATCACCAGCACCTGGAACGGCGGCTTCCAGGGCGAGGTCGAGATCATGAACCACAGCACCAGCCCGTACAACGGCTGGACCGCGAAGTGGACGTTCTCCGGCGGCCAGACCATCACCAACGTCTGGAACGGCGTGAAGTCCGGCTCGGGCGCCGAGGTGGTCGTCAAGAACGCGGAGTGGAACCGGACCGTGGGCGTCGAGCAATCGGTGACCTTCGGCTTCACCGCGAGCACGACCGGCACCAACCCGCTACCCGAAGTGACCTGCACCAGCCCGTAGGCCCCATCCCGTAGGACCCGGCTCGTGGGCGCTGCACCCACGCACAGCACCCGCGCACTGCACCCACGCACAGCGCCCACGAGCCGCTCAAACCAAGCGCCACCAGCTAGTCCAGGCGAAAGCCGTACGGGAGTTCAAGCCGATGCCGCGCCAACAGGTCCGCGTCGGCGAGGATTTCGCGGGTCGGGCCGTCCGCCACCACCACGCCGCCGTCGACGAGCACGCTGCGCGGGCACATCTGAAGCGCGTACGGCAGGTCGTGGGTGACCATCAGCATCGTCCGGTCCAGGCCCAGCAGGACCTCGGCCAGCTCGCGCCGCGCGACCGGTTCCAGGTTCGCCGACGGCTCGTCCAGCACCAGGACCTCCGGGTCGCACGCCAGCACGGTCGCCAACGCCACCCGCCGGCGCTGACCACCGGACAGGTGCAGCGGCGAGCGGTCGGCCACGTCGGACATCCCGACCGCCGCCAGCGCCGCCCGGACCCGCTCGTCCAACTCCTCCCCGCGCAGCCCGAAGTTCGCCGGGCCGAACGCCACGTCCTGGCGCACGGTGGGCAGGAAGAGCTGGTCGTCGGGGTCCTGGAAGACCACGCCCACCCGACGCCGGATCTCGCGCAGGTTCTCCTTGGTCACCGGCAGGCCCGCGACCTCGATCCGCCCCGAGCCCCCGCTCAGCACGCCGTTCAGGTGCAGCACGAAGGTCGTCTTGCCCGCGCCGTTCGGGCCGAGCACCGCCACCCGCTCGCCGCGTTCGACGCGCAGGTTCACCCCGTAGAGGGCCTGGTGGCCGTCCGGGTAGGCGAACGCGAGCTTCTCCACCAGCAACGCGGGCGCGGTCGTCGTCGCGGGCACCGCTTCCACCGCCACGCTCCCCCGCCCGTCCGGCATCCGGCCCGTCCAGCCGCGCGACACCATAGCCAGGTGCACGCGCTCGCCGCGCTCGTAGGACCGGATGAACAGGCTGCCGACGCCCTTCGCGGTGGCGCCCAACTGCCACAGGAAGCGCGGGTCGTCGCCGCGGGAGATGCGGGCGACGCGCATGCGCTTGGCCTCGGCGACCACGACCTCGGCGTAGCGCAGCATGAGCGTGGCGATGGTGACCAGCACCGACGGCATGCGCAGGCGTTGCAGGCCCAGCAGCAGGTCCTGCGGCGCGGTCGTGGCGGCCAGGGTCAGCGACACCAGGACGCCGAGCGTGCCCTTGGCCAGGATGTTCCAGCCGGCCAGCGCGCCTTCGACGGACACCGCCACGCCGAAGAAGTCCGCGTACGGGGCGTGGCCGGTGAACGGCAGTGCGAAGGCCAGCACCACGAACGGCAGCTCGATCAAAGCGCGCGACGCGAACCACGTCGGCGGGATGCGGGCGACGAACCACACGGCCGTGATCGCCAGCAGGTAGATCCCGAACGCGGGGAACGCCTCGCGCGGCGTGGCCACCACGCACAGCACCGAGACCACCGCGGCGACGATCTTGACCTGCGGCGGGAGGCGGTGCACCGGCGAGTCGCCCGGCCGGTGCAGGACGCCGTTCACCGGGCCGTCGGCGAACGCTTGCGCAGCAACCAGAACAGCCCGCCGGCCACGACCAGCGTCAACACCACGCCGACCACGCCGGCCAGGCCGGTGAACCGGTCGTCGCCGCCGAGCGCGTAGTCGGCGAACGGGCCGTCGGCCAGCGGGTGGTCCCGGGCGTGCTCGGCGATGCCGTGCTCCTCGGTGACGAAGTCGAGCCCGTCGGGGTCGGAGCTGGCGAAGTAGGACACCGCGCCCGCGAGCACCAGGCTCACCAGCGCGAACCACACGAAGAAGCGCTTCACGCCTTCAGCTCCAGCTTCTGCGGCACGCCGCGCAGCAGGTACACCAGGTCGGGTCGGGCGGCGGCGACGGCGGTGACCGTGGCGGCCGTGATGATGCCCTCGCCGATGCCGATCAGGACGTGCACGCCCAGCACGGCGGTGGCGACGGTGCCGAACGAGACCCCGCCCGCGCCGCCGATCGCGTACTCCACGACGAAGCCGAAGCTCGCCAGCACGGTGTTGACCAGCGCGGACAGGAACGCGACCAGCGCCAGGCCGCCCTTGCCGCGCTTGGCCAGGCCGCGCAGGGCGACGGCGGTCAGGTAGCCGACGGCGGTGCCGATCAGGGCCATGTTGGTGACGTTCGCGCCCAGCGCCGTCACGCCGCCGTCGGCGAAGAACAGCGACTGCACCACCAGCACGATCGTCACGCACAGCGCGCCGACCCACGGTCCGACCAGGATCGCGGCGAGCGCGCCGCCCAGCAGGTGCCCGCTGACGCCGGGCAGCACGGGGAAGTTGAGCATCTGGGTGGCGAACACGAACGCCGCCACCAGGCCCGCGAGCGGCGCGGTGCGGTCGTCCAGGTCACCCCGGGCCTTGGCGAGGGCGACGCCGACCCCCACCACGGCGACCGCGACGAACAGCAGCGACGTCGGCGCGTTGAGCAGGCCGTCGCTCATGTGCATGGCTACCGGTTCGGACACGGTCAACACGGTAATTGCCAGTACCCCGCTATGGCCAGCAGCGTGCAACAAAGCACCTGTGAGGTCAGCCGCCCGGCGCAGTCCAACCTACCGCGCCCAAGGCGGTCACGCGGGGTGGAACGGGCCCGGCAGGCACGGCCCCGCCGACCCCGCCGACCCCGCCGAACCAGCCGGACCAGCCGGACCCCCGGACCCGCCGGACCTCCGCCTCAACCCACCGCCGAACCGACCCGCCCCACTCAACCCACCGCCGGACCGGTCCAGCCGGCGGGCACGTGCCCGATGCGGACGCGCTGCGGGTGGTCGCCCACCGGCACCGAAGTGATCTTGCGGCCGGTCGCGAAGTCGATCGCGGTCACCCGGTCCGCGCCGCTCTCGGAGATCACGCACGCCTTGCCGTCACCGCTGACCGTGGCCCAGTACGGCTTGGCCGCCGGGACGAGCGGCCCCTCGGCGAGGGTCTCTCGATCCACGACCGTGGCGTAGTCGTCCATGGTCCCCGCGACGCACAGCTTGGTGCCGGCCGGGTTCATCGACATGCCGTGGTGGCGGGAGTCGTTGACCCAGGTGGTGCGGTCCTCGCTGGTCGCCGGGTTCTTGGGCAGGGTCTTGGCGCGGGTGATGCGGTCGGCGGCGACGTCGTACTCCAGGAAGCCGTTGAAGAACGACACCTGGAAGTACAGCTTGGACTCGTCGGGCGTGAACGCCACCGGGCGCACCGAGTCGGACAGGTCGGAGCGGCCGAACGCGTCCAGGCGCTGCCGCATGTCGATCACCTTGACCTGCTGGAACGTGGCGGCGTCCACGACGGTGACGCGGCGGTCGCCCTTGGTGAAGTCCAGCCACGGCGCGTCGAGGTCGGTGTTGACTTCGCCGATGGACATGTTCCACAGGCGGGTGCCGCCGTCGGTGTAGACGTTCTCGTGCGGCTTGTCCCCGGCGGCGAACCGGCCGACCTCGCGGCCGGTGGTGATGTCGAGGACGTGGACGGTGTTGGAGGTCGAGGCGGACACCGCGACCCGGCGGCCGTCCGGCGACACGGTCATGTGGTCGGAGCGGAAGCCGGACACCGGGAACCGCCACTTGACGCGGCCGGTGGCCAGGTCGATGGACACCACGTCGGCGAAGCTCGGCCGGGAGGCGACCACGGCCGTGCCGTCGGGGGTGGTGAACATGTCGTCGACGAACTGGTCGTGGCCCTCGCCGGGACCGTTGCGGATGCCGAGGAAGAAGGCGAGCTTGATCGGGTTGAGGTAGATCTCCCGCAACCGCTCCTCGCGGTCGGGGATGACGTTGACGCGGGCGATCCCGGCGAAGTCGCCGGTGGCGGCGATGACGTCGGCGGTGCCGTCCCAGTTGTTGCCGACGAACATCACCTGGCGCAGGGGTGGTTCGGCGGTGGCCGGCGCGGAGGTCGCGAGCAGGGCGCACGCGGCGAGCAGGGCCGCCGTTCGGAGTGGTCGCACGGAGGGACACCTTTCGGCTGGGGTGGCGACCAGGGAAGCGGTTTTCGGCGGTCCGGCGGTAGGGGAACGCGCCCAACGACCCGCAAGCTCGTTGTGCCAGTGCCACAACTTCGAGGGGGCGCGGTGCGCGACGAGCTGGTGCAACTGGTGTTCCGGGACATGGCGACGGACGGGCGCGTGGTCGAGGAGCTGGTCCGGGTGGCGCGGCGCAGCTCGGCGGACGTGGCGGCGCTGCCGGAGGCCGAGACGCGGCGGCACGTGCGGGTGCTGCTCGCCGCCGCGCTGGACTTCTTCGAACGGCCGGGCGAGCCCGACGAGCGCCACTTCGCCGCCGCCGAGGCGCTGGGCGCGGACCGGGCGGCGCAGGGCATCTCGATCGACGGCCTGCTGCGGGGCGTCCAGGCGGGTCGGGCGGAGGCGATGAGGATCGCCACCGCGCGGGGCCGGGCGGCGGGCGTGCCGACGGAGGCGATCCTGGAGGCGGTGCTGGACATGGACCGCTACACGGGGGCGTTGGAGCGGCACGTGGTCCACGGCTACCACACGGCCGAACTGGAGCTGTCCCGCACGACCCGCGACGCCGCCACCCACCTGCTGCGCCGCCTGCTGCTGGACGACGACGCGGTGGCCCCGGCGGAGCTGGCCCGGGCCGGCCTGGCCCCGGACCGCCGCTACCACTGCCTGGTCTCGGACGTGAGCGACCCCGGCCGGGCGCGGGTGCTGGAGCAGCACCTGCGCCGGTCGGGCGGGGTGTTCGGGCTGGTGGAGGGCCGGTTGACCGGCCTGGCCGCCCGCGTGCCCGCCGCCGTGCCCGGGGTGCTGCTGGTGGTGGCGCCGGCGTTGACGCTGGACGGGGTGCACGCCGTGCACCCGCTGTGCGTGGCGGCGCTGGGTCGGGCGGGCGCGGGCGCGACCGGGGTGCGGCACCTGACCGACCTGGCGGGCGAGGTCGCGCTGCACGCCCAACCGGTGCTCGCCGACCTGCTGGCGAACTCCCTCCCGGGCCTGGACCGCGCGGACGACTTCCACCGCGAACTGGTCGCCACGGCGATGGTCTACCTCGACCACGGCCAACGCCTGGGCCACGCCGCCGCCGCGCTGCACGTCCACCCGAACACGGTGCGGTACCGGCTGGACCGGCTGGCCGAGATCACCGGCACGCGGTGGGACGACGACCCTTCCCCGGTCCTCACGAGCCTGCGCCGCTGGTGGTCGCTGCACGTCTGGCTGAACCGGTGAACAAGCGCCGGGCCCGGCGGCCGAGCACGTGCGGGTCGTCGAGGTCGGCGCCGGCGCGGGACCCCCTATGATCTGCTGCGATGACTCTCACCGACCTGCTGCCGCCCACCCCCGACGCCGACCTCCTCTACGACACCTTCGCCGAGTGGGCCCAGCAGCGGGGGCTTGAGCTGTACCCCGCGCAGCAGGAGGCGCTCATCGAGATCGTCTCCGGGTCGAACGTCATCCTCAGCACACCCACCGGCTCGGGCAAGAGCCTGGTCGCGATCGGCGCCCACTTCGCCGCCCTCGCCGAAGGCAAGCGGACCTACTACACCGCGCCCATCAAGGCCCTCGTCTCCGAGAAGTTCTTCGCCCTCATCGACACGTTCGGCGCCGAGAACGTCGGCATGATGACCGGCGACGCCAGCGTCAACGAGACCGCCCCGATCATCTGCTGCACCGCCGAGATCCTGGCCAACATCGCGCTGCGCGACGGCGAGCGGGCCGACGTCGGCCAGGTGGTCATGGACGAGTTCCACTTCTACTCCGAACCCGACCGCGGCTGGGCGTGGCAGGTCCCGCTGATCGAGCTGCCCCAGGCGCAGTTCCTCCTGATGTCGGCCACCCTCGGCGACGTCGCCTTCTTCGAGAAGGACCTCACCCGCCGCACCGGCCGCCCGACCACCACGGTCCGCTCCGCCCAGCGGCCGGTCCCGCTGAACTTCCAGTACGTCCTCACCCCGCTGCACGAGACCATCGAGGAACTCCTGCACGGCCGCGAGGCCCCGATCTACGTCGTCCACTTCACCCAGGCCTCCGCCCTCGAACGCGCCCAGGCCCTGATGAGCGTCAACGTCGCCACCCGCGCCGAGAAGGACGCCATCGCCGCCATGATCGGCCGGTTCCGGTTCACCTCCGGGTTCGGCAAGACGCTCTCGCGCCTGGTCCGGCACGGCATCGGCGTGCACCACGCGGGCATGCTGCCCAAGTACCGCCGCCTGGTCGAACAGCTCGCGCAGGCCGGCCTGCTGAAGGTCATCTGCGGCACGGACACGCTCGGCGTCGGCATCAACGTCCCGATCCGGACGGTCGTCTTCACCGCGCTGTCCAAGTACGACGGCACCCGCACCCGCCACCTCAAGGCGCGCGAGTTCCACCAGATCGCGGGGCGCGCCGGCCGAGCCGGGTACGACACCGTCGGCACGGTCGTCGTCCAGGCCCCCGACCACGTCGTGGAGAACGAGAAAGCGCTGGCCAAGGCGGGTGACGACCCGAAGAAGCGGCGCAAGGTGGTGCGCAAGAAGGCGCCCGAGGGGTTCGTGTCCTGGAGCGACCAGACCTTCGAGCGCCTGAAGAACGCCGAGCCCGAGCCGCTCACGTCCAGCTTCCAGGTCAGCCACGCGATGCTGCTCAACGTGATCGGCCGCCCCGGCGACACGTTCGCCGCCATGCGCCACCTGCTGGAGGACAACCACGAGGACCGGCCCGCGCAGCGCAAGCACATCCTGCGGGCGATCTCGATGTACCGGGCGCTGCTCGCGGCGGGCGTGGTGGAGCGCGAGGGCGACCACATCCGGCTCACCGTGGACCTCCAGGTCAACTTCGCGCTCAACCAGCCGCTGTCGCCGTTCGCGCTGGCCGCGATCGAGCTGCTGGACCGGGAGTCCCCGTCCTACGCGCTGGACGTCCTGTCCGTCATCGAGTCCACATTGGACGACCCGCGCCAGGTGCTGTCCGCGCAGGAGCACAAGGCGCGCGGCGAGGCCATCGGCGCGATGAAGTCCGAGGGCATCGAGTACGACCAGCGGATGGAGCTGCTGGAGGACGTCACCCATCCCAAGCCGCTGGCGGAGCTGCTGGAGGCGGCGTTCACCACCTACCGGCGCGGGCACCCGTGGGTCGCCGACCACCACCTGTCGCCCAAGTCGGTGGTGCGGGACATGTTCGAGCGGGCGATGACGTTCGCCGAGTACGTGTCGTACTACCAGCTCGCCCGGTCCGAAGGTCTGGTGCTTCGGTACCTCGCCGACGCCTACAAGGCGCTGCGCCAGACCGTGCCGGGCGACGCGAAGACCGAGGAGCTGTCCGACCTGGAGGAGTGGCTGGGCGAACTGGTCCGCCAGGTCGACTCCAGCCTCATCGACGAGTGGGAGAAGTTGCGCAACCCGGCCGACGACACGGTCGTGGACGACGCGCCGCCGGCGGTCACGCGCAACATGAGGGCGTTCCGCGTCCTGGTGCGCAACGCGTTGTTCCGCCGCGTGGAGCTGGCCGCCCGGCGCAACTACTACGAGCTGGGGCAACTCGACGGCGACTCGGGCTGGACCGCCGAGGACTGGCAGGACGCGCTGGAGCCGTACTTCGAGGAGCACGACGAGATCGGCATCGGCCCGGACGCGCGCGGCCCGCAGCTGCTGGTGATCACCGAGGAGCCCGGCCGCTGGACGGTCCGCCAGATCTTCGACGACCCCGCGAAGGACCACGACTGGGGGTTCACCGCCGAGGTCGACCTCGCCGAGTCCGACGAGGCCGGCACCGCGGCGCTGCGGATCACCGAAGTCGGCCGGCTCTAGGCGACTTCGGGGCCGATCGGCGGCGAGCCGGGCGTTCGGGGCCATCCGGTGGTACTCCGGACAGGGTCGGAGTACCAGCATGTCAAGGTCTCTACGGGGAGCGGAGGCGAGTTGACCCTGTCGCAGGACGAGTTCGGGGTGCTCGGACCGCTGGTGGTCCGCCGGGACGGGAGGACCGTCCCGATCACCGCCGCGAAGCACCGGATCGTCCTGGCGACGCTGCTGCTCGGCGCGAACCGGTCGGTGCCGGCCAGCGACCTGATCCGCCGCGTGTGGGGCGAGGTGACCCCCGACCGGGCCGCCCAGACGCTGCCGGTCTACGTGATGCGGCTGCGCCGCGCGCTGGGCGACCCGCCGCTGATCCACACCACCCCGACCGGCTACCGCATCGACCTGCCGCGCGACGCGCTGGACCTGCACCGGTTCGCCGACCTGGCCGAGCGGGGCGCGGCGCTGGCGGCGGCGCGGGACTTCGAGGGGGCGCGGGCGGTCTACGAGCAGGCGCTGGGGCACTGGCGCGGGTCGGCGCTGGCCGACGTGCCGTCGGAGTCGCTGCACGAGACCGAGGTGCCCAACCTGACCGAGCAGCGGCTGCGGGTGACCTCGGAGCTGATCGACGTGAAGCTGCGGCTGGGCCGGTGCGACGAGGTGATCGCCGACCTGCGCCGGCTGACCGCGCAGCACCCGCTGCGGGAACGGTTCTGGTCGCAGCTGATGGTGGCGCTGTACCGGGCGGACCGGCAGGCCGACGCGCTGGACGCCTACCGGCAGGCGTCCACGGCCCTGGCCCGCGAGCTGGGCGTGGACCCCAGCGACCGGCTGCGGGCGGTGCACCACGCGATCCTCACCGGCGACCCGTCGCTGCACCAGCCGGCCGCCGACACGTGGGCCCCGGTGTCGCAACTGCCCGCTCCCGTGGGCAACTTCGTGGGGCGGGCCGCCGAACTGGCCCGGGTGACGGCGCTGCTGACGCGGGCGGCGGCGACCGTCGTGGTGTGCGGTCCGCCGGGGGTGGGCAAGACGGCGTTCGCGACGGCCGTGGGGCACGCGGTGCGCGAGCGGTACCCCGACGGGCAGCTGTACGTGAACCTGCGCGGCCACTCCACGTCCCCGCCGCTGACCACCTCCGCGGTGCTGGCCCGGTTCCTGCGGGCGATGGGCGTGCGGGCCGACCACATCCCGGTGGACGAGGAGGACCTGGTCCGCGGCTACCGGGCGCGGCTGCGCGGCCGGCGGGTCCTGATCACGCTGGACAACGCGGCGTCGGTGGAGCAGGTGCTGCCGCTGCTGCCCGGCGACCCGGGCTGCTCGGTGGTCGTCACCAGCCGCAACGAGCTGCGCAAACCGTTGCGGGCCACGCTGGTGCGGCTGGACGTGCTGCGCGGCGACGAGGCGTGGAAGCTGCTGGCCCGGTCGCTGGGGCCGGAGGCGGCGGTGGCGCAGTTCGACGCGATCGCCGAGCTGGCCCGGCTGTGCGGGTACCTGCCGCTGGCGCTGCGCATCGCGCTGGGCAACCTGGTCGGGGCGGCCCACCTGGACGTCGAGTCCTATGTGGACGAGCTGCGCGGCGGTGACCGCCTGGCGGCGCTGGCCGTGGACAACGACGACACCGCCGCGATCCGCCGGGCGTTCGACCTGTCCTACGCGGCCCTGCCCGACGACGCGGCCCGCCTGTTCCGCCTGGTCGGCCTGGTGCCCGGCCCGGACTTCAGCGCCGCCGGCGCGGCGGCCCTGCTGGACGCGCCCCTGCCCGAGGCCCAGCGCCTGCTGGGCGAGCTGGCGTCGGCGCACCTGGTGCAGCGGGTCGGCGCGGACCGGTTCGTGCTGCACGACCTGCTCAACGACTACGCGGCCGACCGGGCCGCGTTCGAGGGCGAGGACCTGGCGGCGGCCCGGCGGCGGCTGTTCGACTGGTACCTGCGCACGGCGGTCGAGGTCGGCGACGTCCTGTACCCCGAGCTGCGCCACACCCGGTCCGGCCCGCCGACCATGACCGCCGACGCCGCGCGGGCGTGGCTGACCGCGGAACGCCCCAGCGTCCTGGCCGCGACCGAGCACTGCGCCGAGCACGGCCCGTTGCCGCTGTCGTGGCAGCTGATCGACGCGGTCAGCGGCTACTTCGGCTCGCACGGCCACCACGTGGAGTTCGTGCACGCCATCGCCGCCGCGCTCGATGCCGCGCGGCGGGCGGGCGACCACGACGCGGAGACGTCCATGCTGGTCTGGCTGGCCGCCGAGCACCGGAACCTGGGCGACCTGCGCGGGGCGCGGCGGTTCCTGCGGGAGGCGTCCCCGTCCGGGCGGACGCTGTGGCTGCACGCCGGGCTGGCCGGCGTGGTGAACCTGGAGCTGGGCGACTTCGCCGGGGCGCGGGCGTCGTTCACCCGGTTGACGGACCTCAGCGCGGTGATGCCGGAGGTCCCGCACGTCCGGATCGCGGCGCTGGCGGGCCTGGGCGCGCTGCACCTCATGCGGGGCGAGCTGGGCCCGGCGACCGAGTGCCTGACCGAGGGGTTGGCCCTGGCCAGGGCGGCGGACGGCGAGAACCTGGAGGCGGCCTGCGCGGCCCTGCTGGGCCGCTGCCACACGGCCGGCGGAGACTACGGCCGGGGCGTGGCCCTGCTGCGGCACGCCCTGGCGAACTGGTACCGGACCGGGGTCCGCCACGCGCGGGCCGAGGGGATGGCGCACCTGGCGACCGCGTTGTGCCTGGCGGGTGAGCACGCGGAGGCGCTGCGGACCGCGCAGCGGGCGTTGGCGCTGGTCCAGGAGCTGGGCGGGAGTCCGCGCATCGAGTCGGAGGTCCACAACGCGCTGGGGTTGGCGCTGCGGCACCTCGGCAAGCCGGGGCGGGCGGTGGCGGCGCACCTGAGGGCGTTGGAGCTGGCTACGGCTTGTGACTACCGGTACGGGGTCGCCAGGTCCCATGTCCACCTCGTTCGGGCCATGGCCGAGGACGGGCGTCGGGCCGACGCGCTGCGGCACGCGCGGATCGGGCACGAGTTGTCGGTGACGGGCGGGTTCGGCGCGTTCGCCGGCACCGCGGAATCCCTGCTCACCGAACTGGGCGCGCCCCTGCCCTGACCGGATCACGGCCCGCCGATCGAGACCACTGCCCTCGGGCGTTGACCTCGTCGCGGGCCGGCGGGAGCATCGGGGTCCTGGGTGGCGGATCGGTGGGGGCGTGTCATGGGTGTCGGTCCGCGGGGTGACCTCGCGGCGCTCCGGGGTGGGGTGCCGGGGTCGTCGGCCGAGCTGGTCGAGCGGCTCGCCGAGCTGGCGCGGCTGGCCAGCCGGTGGTCGGACCTGGTCCGCGAGCTCCAGGAACCCACCCACCGGATGATCGGCACGGCGGCTGCCGCGTCCGTCGGGGTGGCCGCGCGCCGGGCCGAGGAGGCGTTCCTCGAACTCGAAGTCACGCTGGGTGACGCCCAGGCCGCGCGGCGGTCATTGCCTCCGGTGGGTCTCAAGAGCGAGGATGACCACCCAATGGTCTAATCGCCGACGCCGTCGAACCCGCATTGGAATTCCATGACGTCAGGACTTCCCTGCCCGATCTGCGAGGGGCCGGAACGCCGCGGGGCGCTGGAACGCAGGCTCCGCGTCCTCGCCGTGGACGACGAGGCGCCCGCCCTGGACGACCTGGTCTACCTGCTCAAGGCGGACCCCCGGATCGGGCACGTCGAAGCCGTCACCGACGCCACCAAGGCGCTGCGCACGCTGCACGCCGGGCAGGGCGTGGACGCGGTGTTCCTCGACATCCGGATGCCGGGCCTGGACGGGCTGGACCTCGCGCGCGTGCTGTCGCGGTTCGCCCAGCCGCCGCCGATCGTGTTCGTCACCGCGCACCAGGAGCCCGCCGTCGAGGCGTTCGAACTCAAGGCGCTGGACTACCTGCTCAAACCGGTCCGCCCGGAACGGCTGGCCGAGTCGGTGCACCGGATCGTGCACGAGGTGCTGGACACCAAGACCGCCGAGCCCGCGCCCGCCCCGGCGGAGAAGGCGCCGGACGTGGGCGACGAGGTCATCCCGGTCGAGCTGGGCGGCATCACGCGGTTCATCCGGCTGGCGGACATCCGGTACGTCGAGGCGCACGGCGACTACGCCCGCCTGCACACCGCGACCGGCAGCGGGCTGGTGCGGGCCGCGCTCAACGGGCTGGAGGAGCGCTGGCGCTCGGCCGGGTTCGTGCGCATCCACCGCAGCCACCTGGTCTCCCTCGGGCACATCGACGAGCTGCGCCTGGAGGACGGGCACCTGAGCGTCAACATCGGCGGCGCGGTGCTGCCGGTCAGCCGCCGGCACGCCCGGCACCTGCGCCAACTGCTGGTCCGGCGCAACCGGCAGCCGTCATGACGACCCCCGGCAAGCCCACCGAACGGGTCGTGGTGACCAGCCCGCGCACCCGCGCGCCGCGGGTGCCCCGGCCCTACCCGGCGTCGCGGGAGATCGACGAGCAGAGCGAACTCGGCGCGGTCTACATGCGGTCGCTGATCCGGACGCAGCGGCGGCTGGGGCTGCTGCTGTGCGCGGTGGTGTGCGGGAGCGTGGCGGCGTTGCCGCTGGTCTTCACGCTGGTCCCGGCGGTCACCGCGCAGCGCCTGCTGGGGCTGCCGCTGCCGTGGCTGCTGCTGGGCGTCCTGGTGTTCCCGGTGTTCGTGCTGGCCGGGTGGTTCTACGTGCGGCAGGCCGAGCGCGGGGAGCGGGAGTTCGCGGAGCTGGTGGAACGTTCGTGACCAGCTCGTACGGCATCATCGCGGTGATCGTGGTCGCGGTCGGCACCGTGCTGGTGGGCACCTACGGGCTGCGGATCTCGCGCACCACGTCGGACTTCTTCGTCGCCTCGCGCACGGTGTCGCCGTGGTGGAACGCCTCGGCGATCGGCGGCGAGTACCTGTCGGCGGCGTCGTTCGTCGGCATCGCCGGGCTGATCTTCGCGCACGGGCCGGACATGCTGTGGTTCCCGGTCGGCTACACCGCCGGGTACCTGGTGCTGCTGGCGCTGGTCGCGGCCCCGTTGCGGCGCAGCGGCGCGTACACGCTGCCGGACTTCGCCGAGGCCCGGTTCGGCTCGCCCGCCGTCCGGGCCGTGGCCAGCGTGATCGCGTTGGGGATCGGGTGGCTTTACCTGCTGCCGCAGTTGCAGGGCGCGGGCCTGACCCTGCACACGCTGACCGGCGCGCCGGACTGGGTGGGCGCGCTGGTGGTGGCCGTGGTGGTGACGGCGAACGTCATCGCGGGCGGGATGCGCAGCATCACGTTCGTGCAGGCCTTCCAGTACTGGCTCAAGCTGACCGCGATCGCGGTGCCGGTGGCGTTCCTGGTCGTGGCGTGGCAGGCGCACGGGGCGCGCGACCTGACCGGGCCGGAGTTCCCGGTGTTCCCGCGCGAGACCACCGTCTCCTTCGACACCAACACGACCGTGCGGGTCGAGCAGGCGGTGGAGTTCCGCGGCGACGGCGTGGTGGACGGCGCCGAGGTGGACGGACCGGCCGGGTTCGGGCCGGGCGAGCACACCGTGGCGGCGGGCACGCGGCTGGTGTTCCCGGAGGGCGCGCCGGTGCCGCACGTGGCGTCGATCCCGTTCAACAGCAACGCCTCCTGGGCGCTGCCGCTGCGCGGCGGGGACGACTTCCCGCTGTACGCGGTGTACTCGCTGATCATCGCGACGTTCCTGGGCACGATGGGCCTGCCGCACGTGATCGTCCGCTTCTACACCAACCCCAACGGCCGGGCGGCGCGCCGGACGACGCTGATCGTGCTGGGGCTGCTGGGGATCTTCTACCTGATGCCGCCGATCTACGGCGCTCTCGGGCGGCTCTACACGCCGGAGCTGCTGATGACCGGGGACACCGACGCGGTGGTCCTGGTGCTGCCCAGCCGGATGGTGGACGGGGTCGGCGGGCAGCTGCTCGGCGCTCTGGTCGCGGGTGGGGCGTTCGCGGCGTTCCTGTCCACTTCGTCGGGTCTGATGGTGTCGCTGGCGGGTGTGTTGAGCCGGGACGTGCTGAAGTTCCGGGGGATTCGCGGGTTCCGGGTGTCCACTGTGCTGGCCGTGCTGGTGCCGTTGGGCATGACGTGGCTGGTGGGCAAGGTGCCGGTGGCGGACATGGTCGGGTTGGCGTTCGCGGTGGCGGCGTCGTCGCTGTGCCCGTTGCTGGTGCTGGGGATCTGGAGCACGCGGATCACCACCGTGGGCGCGGTGGCCGGGATGCTGGCCGGCGGCGTGCCCGCGCTGGTGGCGGGGTTGGTGACGATCAGCGCGGGCGGCGGCAACGTGTTCCTGGCGCGCCCGGCCGCGTGGACCGTGCCGCTGGGGTTCGTCGTGATGTACGTGGTGTCGCTGCTGACACCGCGCAAGGTGCCGCCGGGGGTGAACCACGTGATGGTGCGGTTGCACGCGCCGGAGAACCTGGGTCTGCGCAGTCAGGACCGGCTGTGACGGGCCTGTGGACGGCCGGGGCGATACTGCTGGCCGGTCTCGCCGTGGTGATCACGCTGTGGCGGACCTCCCGGGCCCGCAACGACTTCCTGACCCACGAGCAGCGGATCACGTTCGAGACCCTGCACACGGCGTGGTCCGCCGCTCCCCCGCTGCGCGCCGGGCTGGTGCCGGACGCGGCGAAGAAGTCCGCCAAGCACCTGCGGACCCTGCTGGGCACGCCGGCGCTGGCGTTGACCGACGAGACCGAGGTCGTGGCGTGGGAGGGCGGCGGCGAGCACCACGCGGCGGACGCGATGGACCTGGCGCGGGAGGTGTTCGCGACCGGGCGGACGCGGGCGTTCGACATCACGTGCGGGTCGCCGGACTGCCCCGTGCACTCGGCCGTGCTGGCGCCGTTGACGGTGGAGGGGCGGGTGGTCGGCGTGCTGGCCGCGTACAGCCGGGAGCCGTCGGCGGGGTTGGTGCGGGCGACCAACGAGGTCGCGCGCTGGGCGTCCGGGCAGCTGGAGCTGGCCGAACTGGACCGGTCGCGGACCCGGTTGGTGGAGGCGGAGGTGCGGGCGCTGCGGGCGCAGATCTCGCCGCACTTCATCTACAACTCGTTGTCCGCCATCGCTTCCTACGTGCGCACCGACCCGGAGAAGGCGCGGACCCTGCTGCTCGACTTCGCCGACTTCACGCGGTACTCGTTCCGCCGGGCGGGTGATTTCACCACACTGTCGGAGGAACTGAGGTCGATCGACCAGTACCTGGCGCTGGAGCGGGCGCGGTTCGGGGAGCGGCTGAAGGTGACGCTGCAGATCGCGCCGGAGGTGCTGCCGGTGACCGTGCCGTTCCTGTGCCTGCAACCGCTGGTGGAGAACGCGGTCCGGCACGGCATGGAGGGCAAGGTCGGGCCGGGGCACATCACCATCCAGGCGGCGGACGCGGGCGAGGAAGCGCACATCACCATCGAGGACGACGGCATCGGCATGGACCCGGAGGCGTTGCGCCGCACCCTCGCGGGCCAGGTCGGCGAGACGGCGGGCATCGGGTTGGGCAACATCGACGAACGCCTGCGCCGCTGCTACGGCGACGACTACGGCCTGGTCGTGGAAACCGCCCAGGGGTTGGGGACGAAGATCAGCGTGCGGGTGCCGAAGTACCAGGCGGGCGTGCACGCCTAACCGGCCAGCGGCCCGGGCGGGAACTCCCGAGCAGCGACAACCGTCCCGCTCCGGGCGGCACCCCCGTGGGCGAGCACCGAGGCGGCCCCGGCGGCCGGCCTTCCCCCGGCGGCAGCAGCAGCCCCGGCGGCAACAGCGGCGGCGGAGGCACGGCCAGCGGCCAGGCTGGTGCGCCCGGTGGCGGTGGCACCCCCGGCGGCAACAGCAGCGGTCCCGGCGGCGGTCCTGGCGGCGGCGGTTCGCCCTGCGGCGGTGGTGGCGGTTCGTACAGCGGTGGCGGCCCGAACGCCGGCAACCCACCCAACGCCCCCACCCCCACCCCGACGCGCTACGACCCACACCTCGGCCGCAGCCGCAACCCCGGAAGCCCCCGTACGCCCGGACCAGCCCCACACACCCACCAGCCCCGGCCCGCACAACCCGACCGGCGGTGCCCCCACCGGCACACCCGGCGGCGGCATGCCCGGCACCACCCCCGGCGGCGGCCCCGGCAGCCCGGGCAGCGGCGCACCCGGCGGCGGCCCGCGCCCGGGCGGCACAGGGGGCTGGACCGGAACCCCCGACCACCACCGCACCAACCACACCGACGCCGACGGGGCCGCGGACCGCGGCCGACGTGGCCTGTTCGACCCGCTCAAGTGGGGCGACAACCCGGCTACGGGCAAGCCGTGGACCCCGGACGAGATCGACGCGTTGCGGCGGAACCTGGTCAACGTCGAGGACACCACCCGGATGCGGCGGGAACTGGACCGCCTGGGCCTCGACGTCGATCCCGAGACCATCAGGTCGATCAAGAAGTACCTGTTCGACAGCCCCGGCATCGCGATGAGCCACGCCAACTACTCGGCCTGGCGCAGGCTGACGTCCGGCAACGGATCCGTGGCGGACGCCCAGTTCATCGCCCATGAGGCCGCCGAACAGCGACGCCTGCGGGAGATCGGCAACCGCACCGGGTTCGACCACCTCGGCCGCGACCACGACAACATGTCCAGGGCTCGGCGGGGCGCCTGGGAGGCCGACCACGACCGGGCCTACCTGGAAGCACACCGCGGAGCGTTGGAGGACGAACACGACTTCCTCGCCCGCAAGGTCGAAGAGCTGACCAACGGGCAGGTACCGGTGTCGAGGTCGCCGGCCGCGGTCGCCGACACGCGAGCGGAGGGCCGTGCCCACATGGTGGTCGACGGCATACCCATGGCCGACCACTCGAACTACCCGCACTGGCAGGAGCGGGCGCGGAGTCGCGTCGAGATCGGCAGTAGGGTGGCCGCGCGGCTCGGTCCGCCGCCCAACCCGACCATCGCGGAAGTCGTCGACAGGGTTCGCCGCCACCGGGCGGGATGAGGGGAACGCACATGCTCACCGGTGAGGAATTCGGCGAGATCGTCGACATCCTGAAAGCGTCCGACGCCCACCGCCGCACCACGATGCTCGGCGTGCTGGCCAAAGAGCCCACGGGCGACCCGCGTGTGCTGCCCGTCGTGGAGGAGCTGCTGGCGGACGACACGCCGGACCTGATCAGCGTCCCGATGCTGTTCGGCGAGATCCGCTGGGTCGCGGCGCACGCCCTCGCCGCCGAACGCCGCGCCGCGTCGGTGCCGACACCGGTCGAGCTGGTGGGGATCCCGCAACCGCTGAGTTCCGACGAGCTGTCAGCTCTGGTGGACCGGTCCGGTCTGCCGCGTCGGGCCGGCGTGGACGGGATGCTGACGTCGTTCGCCGCACTGCGCGAGCGTGGCCTGTTGCCGGTGACCACCCTGCGCCTGCCGGCCTGGACGACCTAAGCCGCGACCAGGCCCAGGGCGCGCGCACCGGCCGGGGTCAGCCGGGCCGGGACCCAGGTGCCCACGGGACCGGTCGCGGTCGGCTCGATCAGGCCACCGTGGACCAGGGCCCGGGCGGACGGGTGGTCGCAGAAGGGCAGGTTGTCCACGCGCAGGTCCGGTTCGCTGCTGCACGTCAACTCGACGCGGTGGTCGGCGGTGGCCCGGAGCAGGGCGATCTCGCGGTTCGACAGCGCGGGTCCGGGTGGGGTCGGCATGTCGGGGTGCACCTCCATCAGAAGGGAAACGGGTGTTGCTCAGCTCCCGGTTCGAGAGATGGGACGTGCGGACACCCTGGGTCGTTCCGGCGCCGGGCTCAGCCGGCGGCTTTCGTGCCCCTGCGTTCGGCCGCGTCGAGGACCAGTCGCAGCCACTCCCCGTCGGGCGCGTCGAGGGCCACTCGGCGCAGGCGCGGCCACAGGCCCACGTCGGTCCACTCCTGGAACCTGCGGTGGACGGTGGGCACCGTGACGCCGAACGTGGCGGGCAGGTGGCGCCAGGCGCAACCGCTGGTCAGGACGAACACGATGGCCGTGAAGATCGCCCGGTCGGACACGCGGCCCCGGCCGCCGCCCTGCCTGCGGACCTTCGCGGGCGGGATGAGGGGCTCCACCGCCGCCCACAGGGACGGGGGCACCAGGCGGGCCGCCAGCTGCTCGATCACGTCCGCGTGCGGCGGCTTGGCCGGCGCCTCGGGGGCCCGGCGCACCCACGGCTCCTGCCGCTGGAGGTCGCCGCGCTGGCGGGCCCGCAGCAACGTCGCCAGGGCGGCCTCGTCGCGCCTGGGCGCCACCGCCGGGTACTGGTGCTGCTGGACCTGGCGCGCGATCTCGGCACCGACCGTGCGGCCGAACGCGGGTCGAACGTCGTTGGTCATCGGGTCCTCC
Organism: Saccharothrix mutabilis subsp. mutabilis; assembly: GCF_039521145.1. NCBI lineage: Bacteria > Bacillati > Actinomycetota > Actinomycetes > Pseudonocardiales > Pseudonocardiaceae > Saccharothrix > Saccharothrix mutabilis. The sequence continues at coordinate 155,636 of NZ_BAAABU010000007.1, read as the reverse complement.
GCCGCAGGACTGTCGTGATACCCATCACGCTAGGAAGCCGGACACGCACGGGTAAGGACCGAGCCGCCGAACGGGGCCACGCAGCGTCGCGCGGACCCCGGCGCGTCGGTCAGCGGTGCCCCAGGTGCGACGAGCGGGTGAGCGGTCGGTTCGGTCATGGCCCCCGCGCACGGTCCGGAGGCGGATACCCTCGGAAGTGTGACGCCGCGCCTGCTAGCCACCAGCGACCTGCACGTGACCTACCAGCAGAACCGCGACTTCGTGACCGGCATCCGGCCGCACTCGCCGGACGACTGGCTGATCGTCGCCGGTGACGTCGCCGAGCGGTTCGACGACATCGAGTGGGCGCTGTCGGAGTTGCGCCGGCAGTTTCACACGGTCGTGTGGTCTCCGGGCAACCACGAGCTGTGGACGACCAAGGACGACGCCGTCCAGTCGCGCGGCGAGGTGCGGTACAAGCAGCTGGTCGAGCTGTGCCGGAGCCTGGACGTGCGCACGCCCGAGGACGAGTTCGCCGTGTTCGAGGCGGGCCCGGACGGGCCGGTGGCCGTCGCGCCGCTGTTCACCCTCTACGACTACACCTTCCGCCCGCCGGGGACCTCGGACAAGGAGTCGGCGCTGGCCGTGGCGCAGGAGGCCGGGATCATCTGCACCGACGAGTACTTCCTGCACCCCGACCCGTACCCCAGCCGCGAGGCGTGGTGCGCGGCCCGCGTCGAGGAGACCGAGCGGCGGTTGGGCGCGGTGGACCCGGCGCTGGAGACCGTGCTGATCAACCACTGGCCGCTGGTGCGCGAACCCACGCTGATCCTCCGTTACCCCGAGTTCGCGCTGTGGTGCGGCACCGAGCGCACGGCCGACTGGCACCTGCGGTTCCGCGCGGCGGCGGCCGTGTACGGGCACCTGCACATCCCGCGGACCATCCGCAAGGACGGGGTCCGGTTCGACGAGGTGTCGCTGGGCTACCCGCGCGAGTGGCAGCCCCGCGGGTGGACCAAGGCGCCGCTGGTGGACGTGCTGCGGGAAGGGGACGCGCGGTGATCGACGACCTCATGCCCGCCGGCGTGGCGTCGGTGGACACGTTCGAGGACTTCGACGTGCCGCTGCCGCCCGAGGAGGAGGAGCACGTCGCCAAGGCCGTGGACAAGCGGCGCAAGGAGTTCACCACCGGGCGGCACTGCGCGCGGCTCGCGCTGGGCCGGCTGGGCCTCCCGCCGGTGCCGCTGCCGCCGGGCGAGCGGCGCGCGCCGGTGTGGCCGGACGGGGTCGTGGGCAGCATCACGCACTGCAAGGGCTACCGGGCGGCGGCCGTGGCGCGGACGGCGGACATCCGCACGATCGGCATCGACGCCGAGCCCAACGAGCCCAACCCGGACGGGGTGCTGGAGGCCATCGCCCTGCCGGGTGAGCTGCGCATGGTCGCGGCGCTGGGCCGGGCGACCGACAAGGTCTGCTGGGACCGGCTGCTGTTCAGCGCGAAGGAATCGGTCTACAAGGCGTGGTTCCCACTGGCGCGGACGTGGCTGGGGTTCGAGGATGCGGAGGTGACCGTCAACCCCGACGACGGGACGTTCACCGCGCGCGTCCTCATCGAGCCGCCGGTGGTGGACGGGTTCACCCTCGACGGGTTCACGGGTCGCTGGATGGCGCGGGAGGGGTTTGTGGTCACCGCTATCGCGGTACCTGCCTTGACGACCTAGGAGGCGGATCATGGGCGACGAGGTGGCGAGGCATGAGTTCACCCGGGAGGACCGCACGCGGTACCGCACGAAGGTGCGCCGGTGCCTGGACGTCTTCGCCCGCATGCTCAGGGAGTCGAGGTTCGAGTTCGACCGGCCCATGACGGGCCTGGAGATCGAGCTGAACCTGGTGGACGAGGCCGGCGACCCGGCGATGCGCAACGCCGCCGCGCTGGAGGCCATCGCCGACCCGGACTTCGTCACCGAGCTGGGCCAGTGGAACCTGGAGATCAACGTCGCGCCGCGGCAGCTGACGGCGGGCGGGATCACCGAGTTCGAGGAGACCGTGCGGCGGTCGCTGAACGAGGCCGAGCACAAGGCGCGCGACGTCGACGCCCACATGGTGATGATCGGCATCCTGCCGACGCTGCAGGCCAAGCACCTGGCCCTGGACGCGCTGTCGGGCAACCCGCGGTACGCGCTGCTCAACGAGCAGGTGCTGGCCGCGCGCGGGGAGGACATCCAGATCGCGATCGGCGGGGTCGAGAAGCTGCAGATGACGGCCGACTCGATCGTGCCGGAAGGGGCTTGCACGTCCACCCAGTTCCACCTCCAGGTGTCGCCGGACTCGTTCGCGTCGTACTGGAACGCGGCGCAGGCGATCGCCGGCGTGCAGGTGGCGGTCGGCGCGAACTCGCCGTTTTTACTGGGCAAGGAGCTGTGGCGGGAGACGCGGATCGCGCTGTTCCAGCAAGCCACCGACACCCGCAGCGACGAGCTGAAGGAACAGGGCGTCCGGCCGCGCGTGTGGTTCGGCGAGCGGTGGATCACGTCGATCTTCGACCTGTTCGAGGAGAACGTGCGGTACTTCCCGGCGCTGCTGCCGATCTGCGACGAGGAGGACCCGTTGCAGGTGCTGGAGCGCGGCGACACGCCGTCGCTGGGCGAGCTGCGCCTGCACAACGGGACCATCTACCGGTGGAACCGGCCGGTGTACGACGTGGTGCGCGACCAGCCCCACCTGCGGGTGGAGAACCGGGTGCTGGCGTCGGGGCCGACCGTGGTGGACATCCTGGCCAACGGGGCGTTCTACTACGGCCTGGTGCGGATGCTCGCGGAGGAGGAGCGTCCACTGTGGAGCCAGATGTCCTTCAGCGCGGCCGAGGACAACTTCGTGGCCGGCGCGAAGACGGGCATCGACGCGCAGGTGTACTGGCCCGGGTTGGGCACGGTGCCGGTGGCGGAACTGGTGCTGCGGCGGCTGCTGCCGATGGCCCACGAGGGCCTGGTGAAGCTGAAGGTCGAGCAGGCCGAGCGGGACCGGCTGCTGGGCGTGATCGAGCAGCGCTGCCTGACCGGGGTGAACGGGGCGACGTGGCAGGCGCGCGTGTTCCACCGCCACTACGACCACTCGGCGCTGGACCGGCCCGAGGCGTTGCGGCGGATGCTGCGGACCTACCGGGACCTGTCGCACAGCAACGAGCCGGTGCACAGTTGGCCGACGTCTTGAGCGAAGTCCCGGACCTCGGCCCCCTCTCGCGGGCGCGTCACCGTGGACGTCGAACAGGTGCGCCGGCCGGTCGCCGACCAGGTGGACGTCGAGACGGCCCGTGAGGTCCGGCGGGCGTTCCGCGAGCGCCTGGCGAGGTCCTCGCCGGGTACGGGTGGCCGATGCCTGCCCGGACCGGTGTGGTCCGGGCAGGCGGGCGGGGTCAGCTGGTGGGGAAGTCGTCCGGGGTGCGCATGCGGTCGCGGACCCAGACGCCGGCGGGCTTGAGCACGCCCGTGCCGGTGAACGTCGTGCCGGCGCAGGTGCCCGGCTTGAAGACGGCCCCCGAGCGGGAGTCGTCGGAGTAGTTCCAGTTGGTCCAGCCGATCTTGTTGGCCGCCAGGAAGTCCAGGTACTTCTGGGAGTAGGTGAAGTCGTTGCCGCCGTCACCGGTGTAGGTCTGGGTGCCGAACTCGGTCACGAACAGCGGGATGCGGGTGGCCGCCCGCTGGAGCGCCGCGAAGTACTCGTCCTGGTGGGACGCCGCGTAGAAGTGGAACGTGTACATGAAGTTCGTGGCGTTGATGGGGTTGTTGACGATGTCGGCCTCGGTGCGGCCGTCGGAGACGCCCAGCGAGCCCCAGCCGTGCGTGCCGACGAACACCACGCCGTCCGGGTCCTGGGCGCGGATCACCGGGATCATCTGCTCCGCGTAGGACTTGATGCCCGCCCACGACACGCCGTTGGGCTCGTTGGCGATGTCGTAGATGATGTTGGTCTTGTCCCGGTGGCGCTGGGCGACCTCGGTGAAGAACGTCCTGGCCAGGGACAGGTTCGCGTTCGGGTCGCCGGGGTCGAGCTGGTGCCAGTCGACCAGGGCGTACATGCCGCGCTTGGTGGCTTCCTCGATGTACCCGTGCACCATGTCGGTGAACTTGCGCGGGTCGGTCTCGTAGCCGCCCTCCTGGACGTACATGGAGATCCGCAGGATGTCGGCGCCCCAGTCGCCGGCCAGGGCGTCCAGCGACTGGGTCTTGATGCACTGCGAGTACCACTGGATGCCGTGGGTGCTCATGCCGCGCAGTTGGATCGGCTTCCCGTACTGGTTGCACAGCTTGACGCCGCAGACGTGCAACTGGCCGTTGACGTCGGCGGGCCGCCCGGTGGTGGCGCCGCCGGAGTCGACGTCGAGCTTGTCGACGTTCGGGCCGCCGTTGGACGTGGTCGCGGTGGCGCGCACGCGGTTCGTGCCGGCCGCGAGGGTGACGGTGGTCGTGGCGGTGCGCCACGTGCTCCACGCGCCGGTGCCCGGGAAGGCCAGGTTGGTCGTCGCGGTGGTGCCGTTGACCGCGATGGTCATCGGGCGGTTGGTCGTGGTGCCGTTGGCGTAGCGGAAGCTCAGGGTCGCGGGGCCGGCCGCCGCCGCGGTGACGGAGAACTCGACGTGGCTGCCGGTCTCGTTGTCGTAGTTGACGAAACCGGAGCCGGTGTAGCCGGCGTGGTTGGACTCGACCAGGCCGTTGGAGACGGTCGCGGATTCGGCCTGGTACGTGGTGATCGCCAGGGCCTGGGGTTCGGCCTGGCCGGTCGTCGGCGCGGCGAGCAGGGTCGCCGCGACCAGGGGGCTCAGCCATCGGATGGCCACAAGGTGCCTCCCACCTCGGGTGAACTGCGGACGGGACCGGCGGCGGTACAGTTAAGAAACTTTCCTATCTGTTGCCGGGATCACAGCACCCCGGGGCGCTCCTGTCAACGGTTCACGTGGGCGAACGGCCGGTGGCGGCCGGGCGCGCACGGGCGAACGGCGCGCGGCGGTCGGGCGGACGCGGGTGCACGACCCGCGCGGCGGTCAGGCGGACGCGCGTGGACGGCGCGCGGCGGTCAGGCGGGTGCCGGCTGCGGGAGGTCGCGCAGGGTCGCGGCCTTCCACTCCGCGACCAGTTCGGGCAGCAGGACGTGCCACGGCAGGAGCGCCAGGACTTCCCTGCGCGCCACCAGGACCAGCCGCCCCTCGGAGCCGCCGTCGAGCCAGACGACCTGGAGCACCGAGGCCCGCGCCTCGGCGGACGCCAGCGCGGCGGCGGTGTGGCCGGACAGGTCCCGGTGGTCGACGTGGCGGGCGGAGGAGGTGGCGCCGGTCAGTTCGGGGTGGCGCGCGGCCAGGGCCCGGACGGCCTCGTGCAGGCGCCACTCCCCCAGGCCGGCGCGGACCTGGACGGTCAGCGACTCGGTGCAGCCGGACATGCCCCACCTCCCGCTAAGTTAGGACGGCCTAACTTAGCAGCAGGGGTTCCACAGAACGCTGGAGAATCCGTAGTGCCCGGCCGGCAAGACCGAAGCCGGCCGAGCGACCCCGCGGTTCAGTAGTCGTCGCCGCCGAAGAACTGCTCCTCCAGCTCGTCCGCCGTGCTCGCCAGGAGGGCCAGCGGGTCGGTGAACTCGTGGATGTCCAGGTCCTGCAACGGCAGCGAGTGCCGGAGCACGACGTGCTCGCCCATGATCGCCGCGCCGCACGCGATGCTCGAATTGCCCACCTCGACCAGCAGCGCGTGCAGGTCCACGTTGGCCGCCAGGCCGATCGGCGAGGCGAGCTGCACCCACTCGTGCAGCTTGTCCAGCACCTCGCGGACCAGGATGATCACCTGCGTCCGGTCGTCGTCCTCGTCGTACTGCTCGAAGTTGAACAGGATGCGGATCTCGTCGTCCTCCTCGGAGATCACGTCGTAGGTGTCGCGGACGTACGCGGCGAGGTCGCCCCAGGAAGCCATGCCCTCACCCTAGAGGCGCGACCGCGCCCCACACCGCATCCGCCACCACGTCGCGCGCCTCCGCCAGGTCGAAAGCGCCCAGGAGGAACCGCCGGGCGCACTCGTGCGCGGGTCCCATCACCACCGGGTCCAACGCCCACAAGGGAAAGCCGCGCACCGAACCCTCCTCCATGCGTTCGGCGAACCAGGCGGCCACGGGCGCGAAGGTGGCGAGCTTGACCGCCGGGTCGGCGCTGAGCGGTTCGGCGTAGAGGAACCGCGCCCGGCCCGGGTTGGCGGCCACCCAGTCCAGGTAGCGCAAGGCCATGCCGCGCACCACCTTCTCCGCGTCGCCCAGCTCGATCGCGGGGACCATGGCGGCGATGCACCGCGCGAAGCTCTCCTCGTACAGCACGGCGAACAGCCCGTCCCGGCTGCCGAAGTGGTGGTAGATGCTGCCGTTGGACACCCCGGAACGCGCGGTCAGGGCGCTGATGGTGACCGGGAGGCCTTCCTCCACCAACGCCAGCGCCGCGTCGAGGACCGCTTGCTGACTTCTCGACCGCACGCGGTCTAGAGTAGCGCTCTAGAGCACTGCTCCAGCCGCTGGGAGGTCGCCATGGCCCGTTCCATCCCCGATCTGCTGCGTGAGCGCGTGGCCGCGACGCCGGACGCGGAAGCCCTGCGCCACCGCGTGGACGGCTCGTGGACCTCGCTCACCTGGAAGGAGGTCGGCGACCGCGTCCGCGCGCACGCGCTGGGCTTCCGCCAGCTCGGGGTGAAGGACGGGGCACGGGTCGCGATCATGGCGCAGACCAGCGTCGAGTGGATCCTCGCCGACCTCGCCGTGCTGGCCGCGGGCGGCGTCACGACCACGATCTACCCGAGCAGCACCACCGAGGAGGCCGCGCACATCATCCGCGACTCGGGCAGCGTCCTGGTGGTCGCGGACGCGGACCTGGTGGCCAAGGCCGGGGACGTGCGCGTGCTGACCACCGACGACCTGCCGACCTCCGAGCTGGGCGACTACGACGCGATGGTGGACGAGCTGTCGCCCGAGCGCCTGGCGACCCTGATCTACACGTCCGGGACGACCGGCGTGCCCAAGGGCGTCGAGCTGACCCACGACAACTGGCTCTACACGGCCGAGGCCGTGGTGGAACTGGGCGTGCTCCAGCCCGAGGACCTGCACTTCCTGTGGCTGCCGATGTCCCACGCGTTCGGCAAGGTGCTCCAGATCGCCATGATCGCCACCGGCCTCGCGACCGCCGTGGACGGCTCGGCGGACCGGATCGCGGACAACCTCAAGGAGCTGCGCCCCACGATCGTCGCCGGCGCGCCGCGCATCTTCGAGAAGATCCACAGCCGGGTGGTCGCCGCCATGCGCGCCGAGGGCGGCGTGAAGGAGAAGCTGTTCAACTGGGCGCTCGTGGTCGCCGAGCACCCCGAGTGGACGCTGCGGCGCAAGATCGCCGACAAGCTCGTGTTCAGCAAGCTGCGCGACCGGGTCGGCGGGCGGATCAAGTACTTCATCTCCGGCTCCGCGCCGCTGTCCGCCGAGGTCGGGCGGTTCTTCGGCGGCGCCGGGATCACGATCCTGGAAGGCTACGGCCTCACCGAGTCGTCGGCGGCGTCGTTCATCAACCGGCCGGGCGAGCACGTGTTCGGCACGGTCGGGAAACCGCTGCCCGGCACCGAGGTCCGCATCGCCCCCGACGGCGAGGTGCTCATCGGCGGGCGCGGGATCATGCGCGGCTACCACAACCTGCCCGACGAGACCGCCGCCACGCTCGACGACGGCTGGCTGCGCACCGGCGACATCGGCGAACTGGACGAGGGCGGCCGGCTGCGCATCACCGACCGCAAGAAGGAGCTGATCAAGACGTCGGCGGGCAAGTACGTGGCCCCGCAGAACGTCGAGAGCAAGCTCAAGGCCGCGAGCCCCTACATCGGGCACGTCCTGGTGCACGGCGACCAGCGCAACTACTGCGTCGCGCTGGTCACCCTCGACCCGGACACCACCCCGCCGGGCCTCGACGCCGAGACCGAGGTCGGCAGCGCGGTCCAGGCGGCCAACGCCAAGCTCGCCCGGCACGAGACGATCAAGAAGTTCGCCGTGCTGGACGAGGACTTCACCGTCGAGGACGGCACCCTGACCGCGAGCCTGAAGATGCGCCGCCGCGAGATCGAGACCCGCTACCGGTCGGTGCTGGACGGCCTGTACGAGGGCTGAGCCGCCGCGATCGCCCACACCGCGACCACGAGCACCGCGACGACCTCGACCAGCACCAGCAGCCGCTCGGAGTACCCCAGCGGCAGCACGCGCCACCACGGCGTGCCCACCAGGGCGTTCACCAGGACCGCGTACAGGATCGGGGTGAAGGCCAGGGCCGAGAGCAGCCCGAACCGGAACGTCCACCGCGCGTGCCCGCCCCACACGGCGTCCTTGAGCCAGGGGCGGGCCAGCAGCATCGCCGCGACCGGCAGGCTGAGGAACGCGACCAGGCTCGCGACCCGGTGGACGGTGCCGCTCGCGCTCGGCCCCTCGGCCCAGTTGTGCTTGGGGAACACCACGACCAGCGCCAGACCGGCCGACCACGCCAGGAACGCGATCGAGCCGCCGGCCGACCACCGGGTGATGCCGCGGCGCACCAGGACGGCGAGGATCGCGACCGTGCCCAGCGCGAGCAGGCCCACGGCCGTGTCGAACACCCAGCGGTGCGGGCCCAGCGCGTACTCGGAGATCGTGCGGCGCAGGCCGACCGCCGTGGTGGCGAGCCGGTGCGCGTCCAGCGAGCCGACCATGACGACGGTCAGCACGACGGCGAACGCGCCGCCCTGAGCGACGAGGCGGGCCGGGGAACGGGTCACGGGTTCAGCGGTCAGCACACCGGGCAGAACGGACCGTGACCGGCCGGTGTTCCGCCGTTCAGGGAACCGACAGCTTGGCCACTCACACCACCCTCTCCGGTACGCAGCGCCGCCTCGACGCACGCAGCGCGGCTCTCCGGCGCGCAGCGCGGCTCGTAGGACCTCGTGAGGTCACACCCCGACCTGGGCTTCTTGCTTGTGTCATCTTTGGCGGCCTGCCCGCCGGCGAGGCTCTTTTAAGCTTTAAGAGTGACGCTCACGCTCTCAAGCCGAACGCGCTTCGCGCTTTGAACGCGCGGAGCGCTCGAAAGATCAAAAGCGCCTCGCCGGCGGGCAGGCCCCCGGGGGTGGAAGGGCGTCGGTTCGTTCCCCGTACGGCCTGCCGGAGGCAACCACCCTTTGGTCTTCTGCGCAACCGGTGAAGCGTGGTTGCACAGAAGACCAAAGCGTGGTTGGGCTGCGCCCAGGCCGTACGGGGAACGAACCGAGGCCCTTCCTTGGCTTGGCAGCCCTTAAAGGGCGCGCCTGCGGCGCGAAAGCGGCGCTTCGCGCTGAAGCCGGAGCGGATCGGGGAGTGTTATGGGCGGGCGGCTGGGGGGAGGGTGGTCAACGGGGCTGTTGGCCAGGTCCACGGGTCGTCGCCCAGTTTGACCAACTCCTCTACCTGGAGCAGGCACCACGGCGAGATTGGGCGCACGCCCGCCAGCACCGCGTGCGAGAAATCGCCCCACGGCACCCACTCGAACGAGTCCACCTCGTCCTCGTTCAGCACCGGGTCCCGGTCCAGCCGTCCGCGGAAGACCGGGCACATCTCGTTCTCCACCACGCCGTTCTCCATGACCGCGCGGTACCGGAACGTCGGCAGGACCAGGTCCAGTTCGACGCCCTCCACGCCCAGCTCCTCCGCCAACCGGCGGGTCACGGCGGTTGGCGCGTCCTCGCCCGGAGCCGGGTGGCCGCAGCACGAGTTGGTCCACACGCCCGGCCAGGTCTTCTTGTGCAGGGCCCGCCTGGTCAGCAGCAGGCGGCCCTGCTCGTCGAACAGGTAGCTGGAGAACGCCAGGTGCAGTGGCGTGTCCGCGTGGTGCACGTCGGCCTTGTCGGCGACTCCGATGCTCGTACCCGACTCGTCCAGCAGCACGACTTGTTCCACGCGGATCACCCTGCCACAGGCCCCCGGGTCAGCGCGCGGCGGCAAGGGCCTCCGGGTTGCGGACCAGTTTGCCCGCCGCCGTCCTCGGCAGGGCGCGCAGCACGTGGGTCCGGTCGGGCAGCTTGTAGTCCGCCAAGCGCTCCCGGCACCACGCCGACAGCTCCGTCGCGGACAGCTCGTCGCTCTCCGTGCCGACGTACGCCTCGATCACCCCATCGTGCACGGCGATCGCCTCCGTCACCAGCGGGTGGGCGCGCAGCGTGGTCTCGATCTCCGTCAGGTCCACCTTCGCGCCCTGCACCACCACCAGGGAGTCGGCCCGGCCCAGCAGGCGCAGCGCGCCCCGCTCGTCGAACTCGCCCCGGTCGCCGGTGCGCAGCCAACCGTCCAGGTAGCGCTCGCCGTCCTCGTCGCGCAGGTACGGGGACTCGTCCAGCGCGACCTCCACCAGGCCGTCGCGCACGCGGATGGTCGTGTCGGTCAACGGCTTGCCCACCGCCGGCCGGGTCGCGCCGGTGACGTCCATGGTCAGGGCGCCGGTCTCGGTGGTGCCGAAGCACTCGCCCACCGGGAAGCCGTAGGCGCGGCCGAACGCCTCCGCGACCTCCGCCGGCATCAGCTCGCCGCCCGCGAACGCCGCCCGCACGGTCTTCAGCGCGGGCCGGTCGGCGGCCTCGGCCAGCAGGGCGAAGTGGAACGGCAGGCCGGTGATGAAGTCGACCTCGTGCCGCGCCGCCGCGCGCAGGACGTCGTCGGCGGTCGGGCGGGCGGCGAAGACCAGTTCCACGCCGGCCGCCAGCGAGTGCAGCAGGCCGCCCATCAGGCCGAAGCTGTGCGCGGTGGCGTTGAGCAGCAGCAGCTTCTCGCCACGCTGGGTCATGCCCTCCGCCGCGCCGAACCGCATCACCTCGCGGATCACCGACTCGGTGCTGCGGCCCACGACCTTCGGCGTGCCGGTCGAGCCCGAGCTGAACTGGACCAGGCGGTGCCGGGTGAGCGCGGGCAGGCCGTCCGGGCGCGGCTCGGTGACCAGTTCGTAGCGCTCGCGGAACGCGCCGGCGCCGCGCCCGGTGGCCCGGACGAGGAACTGCGGCCGGCTCAGGCCGCGCAGCACCTCGACCTCGGCGGGCTTGAGGCGGTGGTCGATGGAGACGACCCGCGCGCCCAGGCTCCACAGGGCCAGCACCACCTCCAGCTGGGTGAAGCTGGGCGGCACCTGGACCGCGACGGTGCTGCCCTCCCCCACCCCGGCGGCGGCGAACAGGCCCGCCTCGGCGGCCACGGACTCCCGCAGCCGCCCGTGGGTCACGGTGTGGTCGTGGGTGAACACCGGCACGTCGTCGCCGTGGCGGCGCAGCAGGTCGGTGACGAACTCGCGCATCGGGTCAGGACTCCTTGCAGAACTCGCCGATGGGGATGCCCACGTGCCGCTGCTCGGTCGCGATGTAGCCGAGCAGCTCGTCGCCGCGCTGCAACTCGGTGACGTTGCGGACCTTGCCGCCCGGCCCGAGCACCCGGACGTGCCAGTCGTCCTGCACGGTGAGGCTGACCTCCACGCCCTCCGGCGAGTGCGCGGTGATGGTCAGGATGGGCCGGGACTCCAGCTTGGCCCGGCCGACGGTGACCTTGCGGGTGCGGCCCTCGGCGTCCACCGCCAGCACGGTGCTGCCGGAGCGCAGCTCGGACAGGTAGTTGGTGCGGTTGTCCGGGCCGAGCACGTAGGAGTGCAGCGCGCCCGCGTTCACCCGGAACGGCCGGGTCGGCATGTACGGCAGCGGGTGGGTCTCGCTGCAGCACAGGATGAAACCGGAGGAGAACGAGCCGACCAGGATGCCCTCGTCCTCGCGGAAGTGCGAGCAGGTGTCCACGCAGACCCGGTCGCCCAGGCCGTTGTGGGCGATGCCGGCCACGGTCAGGGTGGTCAGGGTCAGCGGCGGGGTCGTGGCCTCCAGCAGGCGGGCCAGGTCGAACACGTCGGTGGCGTCGCGGGGCGCGAGCAGGACGCCGTCCGAGCCGTGCTCCAGCACGTCCAGGACGATCGCCGCCTCCTCCAGGTCGGCGACCTGCGTGACCAGCTTGCCGGGCGCGCCGTCGGCGGCGGCGATGACGATCTCCAGCGGGATCTTCGTCGGGTCGGTGAACGCGACGATCGTGTGCTCCAGCCGCACGGCCGCCTCGCAGGCGAGCTTGAGCGTCCGGTCGTCGCCGACCCGCACGAACGCGGCGGTCGCGGTGAGCCGGTCGAGCCGGTCCCGGTCGTCCACGACGACGGCGACCAGGTGCGGGCCGTCCACCGGCTCGGGCGCGACCAGCACGCGGGTGACCGTGGGCGGCAGCGTGTCCAGCAGGGCGGGGTCGTCGGACACGATCCCGGCCAGCCGGGCGTGCAGAGTGGCGTCGACCACGGACTCGCGGTGCGCCTCGGGGACGGTTCGGAGGTCGATCCAGGCGAACTTCACGCCAGACTCCAGGGTTGCGGGAGGTGTGATCAGGACACGGCGCCGGACATGGCCGGCACCAGGTCGGCGGGGTCTTCGGCGTGGATGACGGAGGCCAGTTCGGCCACCAGCGACATCGGCTGCGGCGAGGTGAACACGCGCCGCCCCACGGCCAGGCCCGCGCAGCCCATCGCCATCGACGCGCGGGCGTAGTCCACGAGGCTGCCGCCGGTCGCCGGACCGCCCGCCACCAGCACCGGGATGGGGCAGCTCTGCACCACCTCGGCCATCCGCTCCACGGGCAGCGCGAGGTTGGTCTTCACGATGTCCGCGCCCAGGTCCACGGCGATGTTGACGACGTGGGCGAGCAGAGCGGGGTCGGTGGTGTCGGCGATGCGCGGCCCGCGCGGGTAGACCATCGCCACCAGCGGCACGTTCCAGGCGTCGCAGGCGTTGGCGACCACGCCGAAGTCGGCGAGCTGCCGCTCCTCGGTGTCCGAACCGATGTTCACGTGCACGCTGACCGCGTCGGCCCCCAGCCGCAGCGCCTCCTCCACCTCGCCCACGAGCACCTTCGCGTTGGCGTCGGCCATGTGCGCGGTGCCGGCGCTGAGGTGGACGATCAGCGCGCACCCGCCGAGCAGCATCGGGTCGATGGTACGCACGCGTCCTTTGTGGACGATGATGGCGTCGGCGCCGCCGACGACGACCGAGGAGATCAGGTCGGGCCACCGGTCGCGCGGCACGACCGGTCCGTCCGAGACGCTGTGGTCGAGCGGGACGAAGAGGTACCTGTCGTCCCGCGGACGGGAAAGGCGTCGCAGCCGCAACGCTTTCCTCATGTCGCTCACACCTCCCCAGGATTGGCGGGTAGCCACGCTGAAGACTGGTCGAGACCCGACTCTTGCGGGGAGGTGGCACCTGGCGATAACTCGTCAGTTATGCACCTGTTGGAGCAACGGAGTGCGGCGAACCCTCCACGCTGCGTCAACCTTTCACACTCGCACGGTCGGTTCTGGACGTGATCCGGTTGCCCTAGGCTGCGGCAGTGCACATGGAGCTGAGACACCTCCACGTTGTGCTGACCGTGGCGGAGGCGGGCAGCATCAGCCGGGCCGCCTCCGTGCTCAAGATCGCGCAAGCCGGGCTGACCGCGCAGCTGCGGCGCATCGAACGGGGCTTCGGCGGTCCGCTGTTCCTGCGGCGCAGCGACGGCGTGGAGCTGACCGAACTCGGCCGCCACGTCGTGCTGAGATCGCGTGACCTGGTGGAACGGTTCGACGACCTGATGGTGACCGCGCGCAGGCTGGCCGCGCAGACGGGAGGCGAGGGCATCCGCCTGGGCGGCGTGGCCGGCGCCCCCACCCCGCTGCTGGTGGACGTGGCGCGCGACATGATGCCCAACCAGCCCAGCACGACCCACGTGGAACGCAGTTGCGACGCCGTGCTGGACCTGGTGCGCACGGGCAAGCTGGACGTGGCGCTGGTGGTGGAGTTCCCCCAGAGTCCACTGCGGATTCCCGAAGAGGTGGACTGCCGCGCGGTGGTGACCGAACCGATGCTGGTCGGTCTTTCGGCGGGCCACCGACTGTCCGGGCGCAGCGAGATTCGGCTGTCCGAACTGGCCGATGAGGACTGGGCGGTGCCGGACGAGAACTACGGCGGCGGCCGGGTGAACCTGCACCTGGCGTGCGAGGCGGCCGGGTTCACGCCGCGGTGCGTGCACTTCGGCGTGGACCCGGTGTCGGCGGCGGAACTGGTGCGCTCGGGCCACACGGTGGCCTGCTTCTTCCCCACCGGGCGGGAATTGCCCGGCGTGGTGCTCAAGCCGGTGGTGGGCAGCCCGGTGCACCGCCGCGTGCTGCTGGTGTGGCAACGCGACAGCGCGGCGGAGCGGTACGTGGACGACCTGCACGCGCGACTCCTGCTGGCCCACCAGGAACGGGTGCGGGGACAGTCCCGGCCGGCCACGCTGGCCGCGGCGGCCAGCTGACCCGGTCAGGCGGCTTTCCGGTTCCGCGTGGCGAAGTAGCCCGCGACCGCGGCCAGCAAGCCGGACACGGCCATCACCGGCCACACCGCGTGTCCCATGCGCAGGAACAGGAAGCCGCCCAGCACCGGCCCCAGCGCCGCGCCCAGCCCGAACATGAACTGGAAGCTGCCGATGTAGCGGCCCTTGAGGTGCGCGGGTCCCGCCATGCCCGGGTAGGCGAACACGACCGGGCCGCCGATGATCTCGCCGAACGTCCACACCAGGGTGCCGATCACGATCACCGCCGGGCCCAGCGGCAGGCCGTACAGGGCCACGCCGACCGCGGTGAGGGCGTACGCCGTGAAGACCACCAAGCGGGGCTTCATGTTCTGGGTCTTCTTGGTGACGACCAGTTCGAGCAGGATCACCGCGCCGCCGTTGAGCGCGACCGCCAGCGTGTACCAGAAGATCGGCACGCCCGACGCGGCCACGTCCAGCGGCAGCGTGGACAGGTACTGCACGTACACCACGGCGTTGAAGAAGGTGGCCACCAGGTACAGCAGGTAGCGACGGTCGCGGAAGAGGTCGGCGTAACTGCCGGTCTCCGCCGCGCTCTCCGAAGGTCCGGTCGTGGTCGTCCGGGCGGGCAGGGCGTAGAAGGCCAGCACCGCGTAGCCCAGCGCCACCGCCGCCTCGCCCCAGAACAGCAGGTGGTAGCTGTCGCCGCCCAGCTGGTAGAGGCCGAACCCGATCAGCGGCGCGGCCGTGGTGCCCAGGTTCAGCCCGAACCGGTACATGGCGAAGACCATGACCTGGCGGTCGTCGTCGGTCAGTTCGGACAGCAGCGTCGCCGACGCCGGCCGGTAGATCTGGCTGATCGCGCCCAGCAGGGCCACCGCGCCGATCAGCAGCCCGTAGTTCGGCAGGTACAACAGGGACGCGGTGAGCGCGGCCGCGCCCGCCATGCCCAGCACCGTCGAGTTCCGCGCGCCCAGGCGGTCCGCGAGGGCGCCGCCGATCAGCACGCCCACGACGTTGCCGATGCCGAACACGCCCAGCGCGGTCGCGGCCTCGCCGGCCGTGTAGCCGCGCGAGGTCATGAACAGCACCAGGAAGATGTTGAGGAACCCGCCGACCTTGTTGACGAAAACGCCGCCCAGCACGGCTTTCACGGCCAGCGGCGACTCGACGAACGTGCGCCAGACGCCGGCGGACTTCGCTTCTTCGGTCGTCGTCATCAGGCGCTCTTGACATCCAGCGCGGCCTCGGCCGCGTCCAACCGGGACGCCACCTCGGCGCGCGAGGCGCCGACCGCGATGGCGAACGCGATCCGCCCCCACACCGTGCCCTTCGGCGGCGGCGACACCACCGCGCCGGGCTGCGCCACGGTGACCACGCGGTCGATGCCCTCGGGCAACGCGGCTTCGTTGAAGGACAACGAACCCAGGGTCGTGTCCTCCTCCTCGACGTAGAAGAACCGGATGCCCGCGACCCGGCGGTGCTCCGGCTCGACGTCCACGGGCAGGCCGGTCGCCGCGCCGGCCGCCACCAGGCCCGGGTCGATGCCCGTCGCGAGCAGACCGAGGTAGGGGATCATGTCGCCGCCCAGGCGGCCGTTGACCTCGATCACCTGCGGACCGTCGGCGGTCAGCATGTACTCGGAGTGGGTGATGCCGTCGGTGAAGCCGAGCGCCTCGTGGGTGTCCTGCAACACCTTGAGCAGCACCGGGTCGGTCAGCAGCGGGTCGTCCGCGTCGACGAAGTGGCCGACCTCCTCGGCGTAGGGCGGGTAGCCGACGACCTTGCGCCCGACGAACAGCGGGGTCACCCGGCCGGCGCGGACCACCGAGTCGACGCTGATCTCCTCGCCGGACACGAACTGCTCGACCAGGACCGGCTGGTCGGTGTCGAACACGACCGGCTCGGGCGCGCGGGCGCTCTCGGTGAACCCGAAGTTCGCGCGCACCTCGCTCTCGTCGTGCACCTTCACCACGCCGAGGCTCGCGCCCAGCCCGCGCGGCTTGAGGATCGCCGGGTAGCCGACCTCGGCGGCGGCGGCCACGGCCTCCGCCACCGTCTTCACGGCGATCGACCGGGGCTGCGGCACGCCCGCCGCGTCCAGCGCCGCGCGCGTCTTCCCCTTGTCCCGCAACCGCCACACGACGTCCGGGTCGCCGTTGCGCAGGCCCAGTTCGCGCGCGATGAACGCGGTGGCGTGGATGCGGACCTCGTCCCAGCACAGGACGCCCGCGATGGGGTCCCGCGCGTGCAGCTTCGCGGCCTCGGCGGCCATCGCGGGGCCGTCGGTGGTGCTGGGCAGCACGGTCCAGCCGGTGACGTGCTCCTTCTCCCAGTCCGGTTCGGCGGTCAGGAACAGGTGGACGCGGTACTTCGCGCCGATCGAGCGCAGCAGGTACTCGCGGTACAGCCGCATGCCCGTCGCGACCACGAGCAGCAGCGGCCGGTCCGCCTCGGTGCCGGTCATCCGTTCACGCCCCCACATTTCCCGAAATTGGCCGTGCGGATTATGTGCCCACATCCGGTCCGGCGACAGCCCGAGCCCGAACGGCTCATTGAAAAGCCTTATGGGTGTTCAGCTTTACGATGCGCGGGTGACGCACACCGGACATGTCGGAGTGGCACCGGACTACCGGCACACTTCGAAAACCGCTCACGCCCTCCCGGCCCACGACGTGGTCGTGCCCGGCGGCCGGTTCAAGTGGTACGACGTCGTCCGCGACGACGAGGTGATCACCGACGAGGACCGGGCGGCGGCGCGCCGGACCGTGCTGGACGCGCTCGCGTCGGGAGCGGTCCCGGCGGCGCTGGGTTTCGCCGTGCTGCACCTCAGCGGCGACCACCACTTCCTCGCGGTGTGGACGTGGCGCAACGAGAACGAGTTGTGGCAGACGTTGTTCGTGCGCGGGCGGGGCGATTTCCGCGCGGTGGCCGGGCGTGGGCACAAACCCGTGATGTGCGTGTGGGAAATGGGTCCCGTGGTGCACGAGCAGCAGGCGTGGGTGCGGTTCCTGCGCACGTCCCGGGACGCCGCGGCGGTCGAGGCGTACCTGGCCGACCGCGCGTCCGGCCCGGTGGGCTAGTCCACTGTGGACTACTCGGCGGACTACCCGGCGGACTACTCGGCGTGGCGCAGGACACTCTCCACCTCGGTGCGGAACGCGTCCACGCCGTCCTGGCCCTCGGGCGCGCCGTGGGCCTGGAGCAGGTGCAGCAGCGCGACACCGGCGGCCGACCGGCGGGCCTGCGCGCGGAACGAGAACGCGGCTTCGTAGACGGTGACGGCGATGGCGAGCGCGGCGGCGACGGTGGCCAGGAACCCCCACATCGCCCGCCGCCCCGGGTCCGCCACCGCGACCGCGCCCAACGCCGCCGCGCCCGTGTAGAGCAGGACGGTGCCGGCGGTGGTCCAGCGCAGGGCTCGGGCGTAGCGGGTGCGGGTGTGGTCGAGGGCGGCCAGGCGGTCGCCGACGCGGTGGCGCAGGTAGGCGCGCAGGAACTGCTCGCGGTGGTCGGCGAGGACGGCCGGGGTCAGGACAAGCGGTTCCCTGGGCCGTGGTGCGGGCGACGGTCGCGGCGCGGGCGAAGGCCGTGGCGCGGGCGACGGGTTCGGGGACGGCTTGGGAGACGGCGCGGCGGACGGTGTGGGGGACGGTTTGGGGGACGGCGCGGCGGACGGTGTGGGCGCGGTCAGGCGCTCGGACACGTCCGAGGGGGCCTCGGGCCGCGCGCTGTCCACCGCCACGGTGGCCGCGTCGGGCTTGGGGTCGTCTTCGCTCGTCATGCGCTGCTCACCGGTTCGTGGCGGTGGCGGGCCACCTCGGTCGCCAGCTCGCGGGAGCGCTCCTCGCGTTCCGCTTCGCCGGCGGCCGGTGGCGCGGCCAGGTGGTCGAAGTACAGCGCCCGCAACTGCTCGGCGCGGGCGCGCGCGTCGGGGTTCTCGCCGCCCCGGGCCAGCACGGTCAGCACGGCGGCGCCCGCGCCCGCCACCGCGACCAGCACGCCCGGCCACGGCACGTCGCGCAGCCAGACCTGCAACGCCCCGAAGGACACGGTGGCGAACCCGGCCGCCACCGCCAGCAGCACCAGCAGCCGGGCGCGCTCGCGTTCGCGCAGCGCCGCGGTCTCCTGCTCGTGCAGCACGGGCGCGACGACCTGGTTGGCGTCGTGGATCGCGTCGGCCAGCAGCGGGTAGTCCAGCACGTACCCGGGATCGACCACGGGACGCTGCGCGGGGGCGCGGAACCGCAGCCGCGGGAACACCCGCACCGGCTGCACGGGCGCGGCGAACTCCCGCGACCCGAGCACGCGGTGCAGCACCGCGACGATCCGGTCCGGCCCCTCGTCCAGGTGCACCACGGCGACCTGTCCGCCGCGGGTCAGCACGGCGAGGTCGTCGTCGCCCGGCGCGCCGCGCGCGATGTCGTCGGCCAACCCGCCGGTGCCGGCCAGCACGAGCAGCGGCCGGTCCCGGCCCAGGTGCTCGACCAGCGCGGCGCGGGCCACGTCGTCGCCGCCGACCAGCACGGCCAGGGCCGGTCTGCGGCCCGCGACCGCGTCCACCGTCCGGACCAGCGCGGGCACCTCCTCGCCCCACCGCGAGCCGGGCACGAGCACGACCGTGTCGTGGTTCGCGTTGAGACGCACCTCACCCGGGGCCGGCTGGGCGTCCTCCGCCGCGACCCGCCCGGACGGCGCGACGCCGACCAGCCGGGGCCGGCGGCCGTCGAGGGCCTGGGCGGCCAGGCCGGTGAGGTGCGCAACGCCGGTGTCGGCGCCGCCGGTGATCACGGCCGCGTCCCGCTGCACGGCCGTGACCAGCACGGATCGCAGCACGGGCAGCAACGCGGCGGCCAGGTCGGTGTCGAGGTCGCCGGACGCGCCGAGCAGCAGCACGACCGGTCGGCCGCGCGGCAGACCGAACGCCCGCGCCCGGATGTCGGCGTCGGGGTGGGCCAGTCGGCGCACCCGCGGACCCGCTGTGGACATGCCGGGCACCCTAGCGCCGCCTCACGTCGATTTCACCCGTCAGAGGAACGAATCTTTTTCACGGGTACCATTCGGCCGTGCAGATCGACCCCGCCGAGATGGAAATCGCCCTGCGGGTCCTCGCCCAGGTGGATGAACTGGACACCGAGCACCCGGACGCGGTGGTCATCAGGCGGGCGACCGCGGGCATCTGGAAGAGCCTCCGCAAGCGGCGCAAAGCCGCCAAGCGCGCGGCCGTCACGCTGGCCGACCGGACCGTGATCGAGGCCACGGCCACCGGTTCCCCGTCCCGCATCGACGACGAGACCCGCGGCATCCTGCTCAAGGAGCCCGAGCCGGGCACGGTCGTCGGCACCCTCCAGCGCGCCCGGTCCTGCTACACGTGCAAGAACCGGTACACCGAGGTGGACGCGTTCTACCACCAGCTGTGCCCGCCGTGCGCGACCCTCAACCGCAGCCGCCGCGACGCCCGCGCGGACCTGACCGGCAAGCGCGCCCTGCTCACCGGCGGCCGGGCGAAGATCGGCATGTACATCGCCCTGCGCCTGCTGCGCGACGGTGCGCACACCACCATCACCACGCGGTTCCCGCACGACGCCGTGCGCCGGTTCGCGTCGATGGAGGACAGCGCGGACTGGCTGCACCGGTTGCGCGTGGTGGGGATCGACCTGCGCGACCCGAGCCAGGTGGTGCGCTTGGCGGACACCGTCGCCGCCGACGGCCCGCTGGACATCCTGATCAACAACGCCGCGCAGACCGTGCGCCGGTCGCGGGACGCTTACGCGCCCCTGGTCGCGGCGGAGTCCGCGCCGCTGCCGTCCGGCCCGCTGCCGGAACTGGTCACCTTCGGCCACACGTCCTCCGCGCACCCCGTGGCACTGACCGGTTCCCTGGCCGAGACCATGCCCGAGGTGACCGCCCTGGCCCTGACCGCGGGCTCCACGGAGATCGACGCCGGCGGGTTGGTGCCGGACGTCCACCACTCGAACAGCTGGGTGCAGCGGGTGGAGGAGGTGGACCCGGTGGAACTGCTGGAAGTCCAGCTCTGCAACAGCACCGCGCCGTTCATCCTCATCTCGCGCCTGCGCCAGGCAATGGCGACGTCGCCGGCCCGCCGCAAGTACGTGGTGAACGTGTCGGCGATGGAAGGCCAGTTCTCCCGCGCCTACAAGGGCCCCGGCCACCCGCACACGAACATGGCCAAGGCGGCGCTGAACATGCTGACCCGCACCAGCGCGCAGGAGATGCTGGAAACCGACGGCATCCTGATGACGGCCGTGGACACCGGCTGGATCACCGACGAACGCCCCCACCCGACCAAGCTGCGCCTGGCCGCAGAGGGATTCCACGCGCCCCTGGACCTGGTGGACGGCGCGGCCCGCGTGTACGACCCGATCGTGCGCGGCGAACAGGGCGAAGACCTGTACGGCTGCTTCCTGAAGGACTACGCCCCCGCTCCGTGGTGACCCGCCCGCCCCACGACCCGGAGAAGTAGCAACGGGTGTGGGCCATTCGGGTAGCGCGCACCCGCGGGCGGGCCCGGTGTGCCACTGTCCGTCGGTAGGCTGGAGCGGTCGCCGGACGTGGGGGTGGGCATGGGTCGCGGGCGGGCGGTTCACACCGCCGTCCTGTTGCGCGCCAAGGGCGGCACGCGATGACGCGGCCGATCAACCCCTTCCCGCTGCCGGGGTGGGAGCGCACGCCGATGCGGCCCCTGCGGCCCTGGGAGCGCACCGCCCACCGCGACTACTACGTCGACGTGGACGGCGCCGAGGCCGCCTTCCAGCAGTTCCAGCAAGAGCTCGGCGACCTCGCCGGCGTGCTGGAGGACGGCCGCCTGGTCCTCATCACCGGCGAGTCCGGGTGCGGCAAGACCGCGCTGCTCAACCGGTGCGCCGACTGGACCACCGTCGCCCTCGCCCGGCGCGGCCTGAAGGGCGTCGTCGTCGACCTGACCGGGTGCCTGCCCGAGGACGAGGAGCTGTCCATCCAGCAACGCCTGGAACAGGTCTGCGACCAGCTCTTCGACCGGCTCGTCGACGCGCGGGCCCTGCGCCCGGAAGAGGTCGAGGCCACGCGCGGTGACCGGGACAACCCGCAGCGCGTCTTCCCGCGCCTGGCCCACCTGCTGCGCGACGACGTGGTCCTGCTGATCCTGCTGCCCTCACCCAACGAGCTGCTGGACGAGGTCGTCCGGTACGCCAAGCAGTTGAGCAGCCCGCGCGTGCTGTTCTTCGCCGAGTCCGCGTTCTTCCGCGCCGACGACATCGCGGAGCTGGTGCGCCGGACCGAGGCGTGGGTCCCGCCGGTCACCCTGCTGGTCGGCAAGCTGGAGACCGGCGACCAGCACCGCTTCGCCAAGGACCGGCTGCTGCGTCACACGGACGTCGGAACCTATCCCCAACTGAGTGATCAGGCGGTCGAATTGCTCGGCAAGATCTGTCAATCCGTCGCCATGCTCCAGCGGATCCTCCACGGAACGTACGAGCGGAAGCTCACTTCCGGACTAAGCTACACCGACACCGATCTGGTGACGGTGGACGACATCAGGGCGTACCTGAACGGACTGGGGATGCAGCCATGAGCGGCAGCGACGACCTCCCGCCCGCGCGGAAGAACCCCTTCTCGCCGATGGCGGTCGCCCTGATCATCGACGACTTCCAGGACGACTTCGACTCCGTCGACGTCACCATCGCCACCGACGCGACCCGGCAGGCCGTCGCCCACCTCGACGCCTACCTCGACGGCCCGCCCGGCACCGGCACGGTGTTCGCCGTGCTCGGCGACTACGGCACCGGCAAGACCCACCTGGCCGTGCGCCTGGTCCGCCACGCCCGGCGCGCGCTGGACGACCCGACCCGCGCCCTGTACCTGGAGGCGACCGCGGACAGCTTCATCGAGCTGTACCGCCGGTTCATGCAGCGGCTGGGCCGCGAGGGCGTGCGGGCGCAGGTCAGCGACTACTACGCCGACATCGTCGCGGACTCGTTGCAGAGCACCGGGCTGACCGCGGACACCCTGGACTGGCTGGGCAGCAGGCAGCTGGAGCCGCAGGAGGTCGTGGAGCGGCTGGGGCTGATGGAGAGCGCGCTGCTGCGCAAGGTCCAGGACACGCTGCGCCACGTCACCAACAACAAGGACTTCGGCACCGCGCTGACCCTGTTGCTGCGCCCGGGTTTCGAGCACGCCGTGTGGTCGTGGCTGCTCGGCGGCGCGCCGGACCAGGTGCTGGTGGAGCGCGGCATCACCACGCCGATCGACACCGAGGTCGCGGCGCTGGAGGCGATGGGCGTGTTCGCCCTGCTCTTCGGCGGCCGGCAGCGGCGGTTCGTGCTCGCGCTGGACGAGCTGGACAAGATCTTCTCGGCGGACAAGCAGCCGCAGGCGCAGACGATGGCCGCGTTCCAGACGCTGTTGCAGGTGTTCGCCAAGGCGGGCGCGTGCCTGGTGCTGTGCGGGCTGCCGGAGTTCAAGGCCGTCCTGCCGCCCTCGGTGCGCCAGCGCATCCCTTACACGGTCACGATGTCGGGCCTGAGCCACGCGCAGGTCCGCGAGTTCATCGTGCGTGCCCAGGAAGCGCAAGCCAAGGAGGCGCAAGCCCAGGAGGCGCCGACCGGCCGGTCGGGCCTGGCCCCGTTCACCCCGGAGACCGTCCGCTACCTGCGCGACGTGGCCGGCGGCAACACCCGCAACGTGGTCCGCCTGTGCCACCGCGTCTTCCGCCTGGTGGACGACCGGGCGCGGGAGACCGGCGACCCGGACGTGACCGCCACCGACGACATGGTCCGCCAGGCCGCCCGCGAGCTGTTCGGCTCGCTGAGCGCCGACGACCTCGACGGCGCGGTCCGGCGGCTGCTGGACGCCAACGGCTGGGAGTACTGGCACAACCACCTGCTGGGCACCGGCGAGGAGTCCAAGGCCGAGTTCTGGGTGACCTTCCCCGACCGCGACGGCGGCTGCGCGGTCCTGCTGGAGGGTTCCCTGCTGGACAACGACGACGTGACGCGCGTGATGCGCCGGGTGTCGGCGGTCCGCGAGGCCCAGCCGGACGCGCAGGTCGTGGTGCTGGTCAACGGCGTGCTGACCGACGGCGTGGCGATCCAGCTGCGCGAACCCCTGGGCCGCGACCCGCTGGTGTTCTCCGAGCGCTCGTTCGCCGAGGACTTCAAGGCCCTGGTCGGCGCGACCGG
The DNA here is from genome assembly GCF_039521145.1 of Saccharothrix mutabilis subsp. mutabilis. NCBI lineage: Bacteria > Bacillati > Actinomycetota > Actinomycetes > Pseudonocardiales > Pseudonocardiaceae > Saccharothrix > Saccharothrix mutabilis. Next base: position 132,090 of record NZ_BAAABU010000007.1, on the reverse strand, counting down.
CGTCCCGCCGGAGCAGGACCCGGTTTCCGCGCTGCGCCAGCGCATGGACCAGCTCTCCCGCCAGCAGGCCGGGATCTACGGGTTCATCGAGCAGCTGGCCGAGCACGTGGACGGGGTGCGCACGTCGTCGGACCGCCAGTTCGGCGCGATCGGCCGCCAGCTCAACCTCCTGGTCGGCACGTCCCCGGGCCGCACGCCCCAGGACAGCCGGCTGCCCGGCGAGGTGGAACGCCTCTTCCGCGACGCCGTGGACGCGCTGGAAGGCCTGGTGCAGGTGGACCTGATGCTGGGCGAGGCGTTCGACTTCGCGCCGGCGCGGACGCAGGAGGCCGTGCACCGGCGCCTGCGGACGCCGGAGTTCACCGACGCGGCGGCGAAAGCGATCCTGATCCAGAAAACGGTTCTGGCGTTCCGCTCGGCGTTGGCCGAGTGGTACCGCACGCGATCCGACGCGCCCGATCCGGAAGACCGCCTGGAACAATTGTGTGGGATCTACGACGACATCGTGGAATTCCTGCCGCTGTTCGACCTGGACCCGTTGTTCGTCCTCCCGCCGTGGACGGCGCGGGGCGGCGGAGTGGTCGCGGAGGTGAGCCAGACGACCCGCCGAACCCGGGTGCACGACGCGCTGCGCAATTTCAGCCCCCGCGTCCGCCGCGCGGTCGTCAAGGGATTGCAGGGCAACGCCTAGTACTGCGGAATCCGGTCGCCCTGGAATGCCGGGACCATGGTCACCTTCGGCACGGCGGGCTGCACGCGGTCGTAGACGCCGTTGGTCAAGGCGTGCAGGAGGTTGACCACCACGACCGCCGGGGCCACCACGGCGATCGCGCCCGGGAAACCGGGTTCGAGCAGCAACGCCAGGATGATCGCCGTCAACCCGTTCTGCTGCCCCAGCGACAGCCGCATCCGGTCGCCGCGCCACCGCTTGGGCAGCGTCAACGCCCACGCCACCGCGCCCTGCGCGAGGAACGCCGCCGCTCCCAGCACCGCGCCCACGGCCGCCAGCGCCCACGAGAACTCGAACGCCAGCACCAGCCCGACCGCGAAGGTGGCCGCGAACATCCCCGCCTCGGCGAGGCCGTCGACCCACCTGCCCAGGTCCGGCCGGAAGAACAGGCCGATCAACGCCAGCGCCAGCAGCAGCGAGTACGTCACCGCCACGTACCCGATCGCCACGACGACCGCCGCCGAGAAGGCGTGCACCACCACCCGCGCGAAGCGGCCGGACACGGCCACCCCGTGCCGCCGCACCAGCCGCCACACCAGGAAGCCGCCGCCGGCCAACGCCAGGTTGAGCGCGAAGTTGGCCGTGAAGGCGCCGAACCCGCCCACCGCGCCGCCCTGAAGCGCGAACGACGTGATGTAGACCGTCAACAGCACCGTGATCGGGTCGTCGAACGACGCCCACGCCGACAGCAGCGCCTTCGCCGAGTCCGACATCTTGGACTTGGCGCGCACCGCCGCCACCGACAGCGGGTCGATCTGGGCGACGGCCACCGCGAACACCAGGTGCTCCGGCCGCCGGTACACCAGGAACATCACCCCGAAGATGAGGGCGACTTTCGCGAGAACACCGAGAGTGACCGCGAGGACGACCGTGCGCAACTCCTTGCGGAATTCGTCGATCACGATGCCGCTGGTGCTCGCGTACAGGCCGAAACCGAGCAGCGCGGTGATGAACAGGGAATACGCCGACGAACCCTCGACATCGCCCAGTTCCGCGCGCCACGCGACGAACCACCCCACGCCCAAGGCGGCTAACAGCGCGGCCGATCGGAGAGCGGGCGTCACCATTTCACGGTAGGCAACCGAATGGACCCCTTCAAGGCCCGAATGGAGTGAGCCCGGCGGCCAGCCGTGACAGCCGGTCGTCGGCGTTGCTCACCCGCGCCTGGTCGATGGTCGCGCCCGCCAAGTACTCGCCGGGACCCAGCCGGTAGTAGTAGACCGCGCCCATCTCCACGTCGAGCACGGCCCGCGCGAGCAGGCCGCCGACCACCGGGCGCAGCGCCCGGTTGAGCTTGGTGACCAGGCCCCCCAGTTCACGGAGGAAGCCCGCGTAGAACCGGCGGCGGGCCTCGACGGTGATCTGCTTGAAGAACGGGGCCAGCGACGGGTCGCCCAGGTGGTCGACCATGGTCAGCACCTCGCCGCCCGCCACGTGCGCCACCACGTGCAGGTCCTCGGCGCGGGCCGCTTGCGCGCACTCGGCCAGGCGGCCGTCGCCCGCCGTCACGAACGGCTCGCGCGGGCCGGCGCCGGGCAGCGGCACGGGGCCCTCCGCCGTCTCCCAGCCGCCGGGGTTGAGCGAGTTCAGGCTCAGCTCGGCGCGCAGCGCGGTGGCCAGTTCGGCGACCGCCCGGTCGGCCTCGTCCACCGCCGGGTGGCCGAACAGCGGTCCGGCGCCGGCGTGGTCGAGGACCAGGCCGACGACGTGCTCGGTGGGCACGACCGAGTCGCAGAACAGCGCGCCCTCCTCGGTGTGCAGGACGAGCCGGATCAGCCGGCCCGTGCGCACCTCCTGCAACGCCCGGTCCAGCGCGGTGACCTGGAACGTCAGGTGCCGGCCCAGGCGCTTGAGGTCCTCGCGCCTGCTGCCGCCGGGCAGCGCGTCGGGCGCGGGCGGCGGGTCGCCCAGCGCGTCCACGCCGAAGTCGAACACGCCGCTGCTGTAGTGGGCCAGGTAGTGCAGCGCGGGGCTTTTGAGGATGGCCGCGCGGCACGCGTGCCGGGTCGTGTCGAACTCGGGGCCCAGGTGCTCGGCCTCCTCCTCGTACAGCTCCACGCTTTCCTCCGGGGCGCTCAGGTGTGCGGGATGTCGACATCGCACTCCAGCCAGTCCTCGTCGGCCGGACCGAGGCTCAGGTTGTGCGCGGCGGCGGTCGTGCAGGGGTGGTCGGGGCCGAGGAACTCGACGCAGTCGGCGTGCGCGGCGGTGATCAGCGCGGTCGCCGCTTCCGTCTCGCCCGCCGACATGCGCACGCGGGCCTCGTCGACGGCGGCGGCCAGCGTCCACGGGTGCGTGTCGCCCAGCCGGGCGCGCAGCACGGCCGCCGCGGCCTCGACGTTGGCCACCGCGCCGGGGTGGTCGCCCGCCGCGCGCAGCGCGAGCCCGAGGCCGAGCCGGCACAGCGCGAGGAACGGGTGCCCCTCGCGCACGCCCTCCAGCGCCGCGAACCCGTCCAGCGCGCTGCGGGCCAGCTCGACGGCGAGGTCCGGGTCGCCGCCGACGCGCCGGTGGTCGTTGGCGAAGCTCAACCGGCAGCCCAGGGTGAACGGGTGGTCGGACCCGACCAGCTCGCGGAAGTCCCGCAACGCCTTGCCGGTGCGCTCCTTGGCCGCGCGGGTGCGCCCGGCCAGCCGCAGCGCCACGGCGTACTGCCAGTGCACCCGCACCGCCACCACGTTCAGCCCCGGCCGCAGGCTCTGCAACTTCTGCGACGCCCGCAGCAACGACTCCAGCGCCTCCGGGTAGCGGCCCAGTTCCCGCTGGTAGAGGCCCACCTGGGCGAGCGTGCTCCAGGTGAACTCGTCGCGTTCGCCGAACAGCCGCCGCCGGCGGCGGAAGTTGTCCTCCTCCAGCGCCAGCGCGCCCACCACGTCACCGGACAGGAACATCGACAGCGCCAGGTTGTGCGCGGCGCGGCGGGTGTCGGGGTGGTCCTCGCCGACGACCGTGCGCAGGCCCTCCCAGGTGGCCTGGTCCTCGGCCAGCGCCTCGGCGAACAGGCCCAGGCCGCGCAGGTCGCCGCCCCGGCCGCGGGCGGTGATCAGCGGTTGCGGGTGCAGCAGGTCCAGGGCGCGGCGTTGCTGGGCCAGGGCGAGGTCGTCCAGGCGCAGCGCCTCGGCCGGTTCGCCCAGCACGCGGTGCACGTTGGCCAGTTGCGCGGCCAGGCGGTTGCGCAGCGGGTCCTCCGCGCCGAACTTGCGGGTCCACGACTCCAGCAGCGCCCGGCCGGGTTCCAGCGCGGCCCGCCGCACGCCCGCGCCGCCGTCGGTGAACAGGAACCGCGCCTGGTTGACCAGCCAGCGGCGCACCCGCGGGTCGTTGCTGTGCAGCGCGCCGGACGGGAACACGTGCTGTTGCAGCTCCTGGAAGCGGGCCGCGCGGCTGGGCGACTTCTCCTCCACCTCGGTGGGAGCGAACGCGGCCAGCGCGGCGAGCACGTCGGCCTGCCGGGCCTCGCGCTCGGCGGGCGACATGCCGTCGCGCAACGCCCGCTGCACCACCCGGTGCAGGCGCAGCGTGTACTGGTCGCCCCAGTCGACGCGGAACAGGCCGTGCCGCGCGCCGGTCCACAGCACGCGGTCGATCTCGCCGGCGTCCAGCTCCAGCGGCGCGGCGTCCAGGCCGCCGGCGGCGACCACGCGGTCCAGGAACGCGGGCGAGCGCACCAGCCCCAGCGCGACGCCCTGCGGCGACAGGAACGAGCACAGCCGCGCCACGAGCACCGCGACCCGGCCGATCCCGTTCTCCCGCAACGACCCCGTGACGACGTCCACCACCCGGCCGACGCCCGCGCGGTCGGACTGGGCGAGCCGCTCGAAGAACGTCCGGGTGGCCCACGCCGCCGCGTCCGCGTCCGACGAGCCCGCGCCGCGCTCCACCCCGGCCGTCTCGGCCAGCCACGCGGCGGCCAGGTCCAGGGCCAGCGGCAGGCGTTCGAGGTGGGCGGAGATCTGTTCGGCGTCGTCCACGGCCAGGCCGGGCACCCGGCACAGCAGCAGCTCGACGGCGTCCTCGCGGGTCATCCGGACCAGCTCGATGGCGGGCGCGGCGGCCATGCCGGAGGTGATCAGCACGTGGCCGGTGGCGCCGGGCGGCAGCAGGTCGGCGATGGCGTCGAGGTCGTCGGCGTTGTCGTAGACCAGCAGGAACCGGGCGTGGGCGGGGTCGCCTGCCAGCCGGTCCAGCGCGGTCAGCGAGCCGAAGTCGGTGGACCCGGGCAGCCGCAGCGCCACCGCGAGGTCGGCCAGGCCCACCTGCACGGACTGCCGGTCCTGCGCGGACAGCCACCACACGGCGTCGTAGTCGGAGGAGAACCGGTAGGCGTACTCCAGGGCGAGTTCGCTCTTGCCGACGCCGGGCACGCCGTTGAGGGTGACGACGGCGCGTTCGGCGCCCGCGTCGGCGAACTCGTCGCGCAGCGCCTCGATGTCCTCGTCCCGGCCGACGAACGCGCGGTGCCGGGGCGGCAGGTGGAACACCGCCGGGTCCGCGCCGGGCACCCGCATGGCGGTGTCGTGCGCGGTGCCGGGCCGGTCGATGAGGCCGAAGTGCCCGAGCAGCTTGGCCGACAACGTCTCCGGCGCGTGCCGGTGCACCGACAGGCCCTCGGAGTCGTCGTCCTCGGCGAGCAGCAGCCGCAGCACGGTCACCGGCCGGTCGGGCAGCTCGACGCCGTCCAGGTGCGGCGACACCAGCACCACCACGCCGGGCGGGACGTCGTCGTCCCACCACTCCCGCGCCTCCGGGTACGGGCGGACCTGCGCGCCGGCGCGTTCGAGCTGGCCGCGCACCCAGTCGGCCCAGGCCCGGTCGCGCGGGGCGTGGGCGATGGCGACGCGGTCCGGTTCGGCGGTCGAGGTCAGGCCGAAGACGCGGCGGTAGCGGGCGCGCAGCAGCGGGGAGACGGGCCGGGCCGCGGTGACCGCGCCGCCGCTGACGGCGGTGGCCAGGCGGCCGTACTGGGCTTCCAGCGCGCCGCCGCCGCCCGGTTCCTCGGCGAGGATGGCCAGCAGCGGGTCGAAGGCGTCGAAGGGCCGGTAGGGGATCTCGACCGTGCCGCCGTCGGGGACGCGTTTCGCCTGTCCCGAAAGGAGTTCGGCGAACGCGGCGTGGATCTGGGAGCGGACGCGCTGCGCGCGGGTCTGCTCGGAGTCGTCGAACAGGGTGGCCACGGGGACCACGTCGATGCGGATCGGGGCGCGCTTGCGGACCTTCGTGGCGAGGTCGGCGGCGTCGGCGATGGCGCGCGGGCGGGGCCGGAAGCACACCACGGCCAGTTCGCACAGCGTGGCGACGAGGGTCAGCGACTCGTCCGCGACGCCGGTCGGCGCGTCGATCAGGACCTGGTCGTAGTCGGATTCGGCGAGCCGCGCGCGTAACTCCGCGATCGCGCCCGCGTCGCCGTGGCCGCCGCGCCCCGGCTCGCCGCCGAACGGGGCCACGACGTCGATGTGGCCGGCGTCGTCGGGCGCGGGCAGCGCGAACCGCTCCACGACCGGCGGCGGGTCCTCCTCGCGGGCCGGGTCGGCGTGGTAGGCGGCGAGCAGGGCGCGGCCCAGCGCGTCGGGCAGCGCCCGCCGGGAGACCAGGAACGGTTCGAGGTACTCGCGCACGTGCGGCACCTCGGAGCCCCAGTCCACCACCAGGACCCGTTGTCCCGCACCGGACAGCACCCAGGCGAGGTTCGCCACGGCGCTGGTGCGCCCGGTGCCGCCGGTCGCGGACAGGAACGCCGTCACACCGGTGTGGCCGTGGCCGGCAGGGCTGCTCATCGACTGCTCCAGACACCGACGGGAAAGGGGTTGCGCTACAGGGAACTCTCGAACGCCGCGAACCGGTCGGGCAACTCCGCGTTCTCGGCGAGGATGCGGTTCAGGGCGGCGCGCAACGCGGTGTCGGGCAACTCCGCCACCCGCGCGAGGTCGATCCCGGTGACGTCGAGGAGTTCGGACTCCAGGACGGGTTCCTCGGCCATCTCCCACCCCCTCACCGCACTGTTGCGGTTCCACTCCCGGTCCCTTGATCCCATCGTAGTGCGCCACAACGAAGAATGCGGGGAATCCACCGATCGGCGGAAGTGGGCGCGGGTGCGATGTGTTTGGTTGGTGTTCGGGGGACGACGGATCGGGGGGCGCATGGAAACGCGGCCGTTCCGGCAGTTCGTGCTCAAGGTGCACAGCCGCTGCAACCTCGCGTGCGACTACTGCTACGTCTACGAACTCGCCGACCAGGGTTGGCGTTCCCGACCGCGCGCGATGTCGGCCGAAGTCGTCGCGCACACGGCCGAACGGGTGGCGCGGCACGTGCGTTCGCACGGGTTGCCCGAGGTGGAAGTCGTGTTGCACGGCGGAGAACCGTTGCTGGCCGGACCTGCGGCGTTGGCCTCGCTGGTGCGCGAGTTCCGGTCCGCGGTGCCTTCGGCCGTGCGGTTCTCCGTGCAGACCAACGCGACCCTGCTCGACCGGCGGTTCCTGGCGTTGTTCGCGGAACTGGACGTGGGTGTCGGGGTGAGCGTCGACGGCGGCCGGGAAGCGCACGACCGGCACCGCAGGCGGCCGGGTGGGACGGGGAGTTGGGCGGCGGCGCGCGACGCATTGCGGTTGCTGGCTTCCGACGAGTTCCGCGCGGTGTACCGGGGCGTGCTGTGCGTCGTGGACGTGGACAACGACCCGCACGACGTGTACCGGTCCCTGCTCGATTTCTCGCCGCCCGTCGTGGATTTCCTCCTGCCGCACGGGAACTGGACGGTACCGCCGCCGCGTCGGGTCGCGGGATCGCCGGAGACGCCTTACGCGGATTGGCTGATCCCGTTGTTCGACCGTTGGTACGACGAACCGGTGACGCGCGTTCGACTGTTCGAGGAACTGTTGAACGTCGTGCTGGGCGGGCGGTCGCGGTTGGAAGGCGTCGGGTTGACGCCGACCGCGCAGGTGGTCGTGGAGACCGACGGCACGATTTCGGCTTCGGACATCCTGGCGTCGTCGCAACCGGCGGCGGCGGCCACCGGTTTGCACGTGGCACGGGACGACTTCGACCGCGTCTTGCCCGAAGCGTCCGCTTCGACGGCCTTGTCCGCCACGTGCCGGGCGTGCTCGCTCGTGGCGGCGTGCGGCGGCGGGTTGCGGGCGCACCGGTTCCGGGCGGGGTCGGGGTTCGACCACCCGTCGGTCTACTGCCCGGACCTGGTCCGGCTGATCACCCACGTCCGCGACCGGGCGGCGACCGACCTGGCGGCGCTGGCGTGACGGCGCCGCGGTGGCGACTGCCGGCCGCCGCCTTCACCGCGCTGGCCCGCGGCGAGGGCGGTCCGGCGGTGGTCGCCGACCTGCGCCTGGCCCGCCGCAGCCGGACGTCCCTGCTGATCAGGCTGATCGCGACCGCCCCGGAGGCCCGCCCGGCGTACCGCCTGCTGGTGGACGCCGACCGCGCGGCCCCGGCGGAGGTGGCGAGGGTGCTGGACCACCCGTCGGTGGGCGCGTGGGCCACCCGCACGGCGCTGGCGGTGCGCTCCGGCCACCCCGCCCGCCCGGCGGAGCTGTCCTTCACCGCCGCCGCGGCGGCGGTGCGCGCCGGCCTCCCGGTGACCCTGGACTTCCCGCCGGTGGACGTCTTCGCCCTGCCCACGCTCGGCGTCGCGGACCCGTCGACCCTGGCCTGCACGCCCCCGCCCGAGATCACCCTGGGCCCGCGGGTGGTGCAGATCGACACGTGGCCGGGCGGCGGGGTCCCGCCGGAACTCCCGGTGGCCGACCACGTGGACGTGGCGCGGTGGCGGCGGTCGCTGTCGGCGGCGTGGCGCATCCTGTCCACCGACCACCCGCCGCTGGCGGCGGAAGTGGCCGAACTGATCACCGTCATCACCCCGATGCCCGCCGCCCGCACCGGCACCACCAGCGCGACCCTCGCCGACGCGTTCGGCTGCGTGTTCCTGTCCCCGTCCCCGGACCCGGAGTCCTTGGCGGTGACCCTGGTCCACGAGGCCCAGCACACCAAGCTGGTGGCGTTGATGGACCTGTTCCCGCTGCTGGTCCCGGACCGCCGCGAGACCTTCTACGCCCCGTGGCGGGAGGACCCGAGGCCCCTGGCCGGCCTGCTCCACGGCACCTACGCCCACCTCGGCGTCGCGCGGTTCTGGCGCACCCGGCCGGGCCTGGCCGCCCAGACCGAGTACGCCCGCTGGCGCAGGGCCGCCCTGACGGCGACCGGAACCCTCCTGACCAGCGGCGGCCTGACCGGGACGGGCACCCGGTTCGTCGAGGAGATGGCACGCGTGCTGCGGGCTTGGTGCGCCGAACCGGTCCACCCGGAAGCCGAGGCGAGGGCTACCGCCCAGGCCGTCGCCCACCACACCCGCTGGAGCACCCGCCAGCCGAGCTGACCACACTCGCGCGACTCGCCGGGCACGGTCCCCGTCCGGAGCCCGCGGCCCGGCGATACTGCCCGCCATGCTCAACGCCGACGGCCGACTGGTGCACTCCCCGGCCGACCTGGTGGACCTGCTGGAGTGCGAGCACCTCAGCCGCCTCACCCTGGCGCTGGCCCGCGACGTCCCCGGCGCGCCCCGCCCCGACCCCCAGCGCGACGTCCTGGCCGCCAAGCACGGCCTCGCCCACGAGCTGGCCGTCCTGGACCGCCTCAAGGCCCACCACGACGTGGTCGAGATCCCGCAGCCCGCGCCGACCCACGAGGCCCTCCTCGCCGCCGCGCGGGCCACCCGGCAAGCCCTCGACGCGCAAGCGCCGGTCGTCTACCAGGCCGTGTTCTACGCCGACGGCTTCCACGGCCGCGCGGACTTCCTGGTCCGCACCGACCACGGCTACGAGCCGCACGACGCCAAGCTCGCCCGCCACCCCTCGCCGGCCAACATCGTCCAGCTCACCGCCTACGCCGACGCGCTCGGCGACCACGCCGGCCCGCGGATGCACCTGGTCCTCGGCGACGACACCACCCGCACCTACCGCGTCGCCGACTTCCTCCCCCTGGTCCACAGCCTCAAGGCCCGCCTCACCGAGCGCCTCGCGGAACCGCCGACGCTGCCCGACCGCCTCTGGGACGACGAACGCCCGGCGTGCGCGACCTGCCGCTTCGCCCGCCACTGCGCGACCGGCCGGGAACGCGACCGCGACCTGTCCCTGGTCGCCGGCATCCGCACCGACCAGCGCCGCAAGCTCCAGGCCGCCGGCCTCGGCACGATCGACGCCCTGGCCAACGCCACCCGCGAGGACCGCCCGGCCACCATGTCCGCCGCGACCTTCACCGGCCTGCGCGCCCAGGCCGCCCTCCAGGTCATCCAGGACGACTCGCGCACCACCGACGACCCGGTCGGCAAGGTCGCCTACGAGGTCGTCGCCCCGGAGGCGCTGGCCGAACTGCCGCCGCCCAGTCCCGGCGACCTGTTCTTCGACATGGAGGGCGACCCGTTCGCCCTCAACGGCGAAGGCCTGGAGTACCTGTTCGGCGTGGTGACCCCCGAGGAGGAGTTCACCCCGTTCTGGGCGCACACCAGGCCGCAGGAGAAGGCCGCGTTCGAGCGTTTCGTGGACTTCGCGACCGCCCGCCTGGCCGAGCACCCGGACGCGCACATCTACCACTACGCCCCGTACGAGACCAGCGCCCTCAAACGCCTCGCGGCCCTCCACGGCACCCGTGAGGAGGCCGTGGACCACCTACTGCGTTCCCGCGCCCTGGTCGACCTCTACGCCGTCGTGCGCAAGGCCCTGCGCGTCTCACAGCGCTCGTACTCCATCAAGTACCTCGAACCCCTCTACATGGACACCAACCGCGACGGTGACGTCACCACGGCCGTGTCCAGCATCGAGGCCTACGAGGAGTACCTGACCCTCAACGAACGCGACGACATCGCCCAGGCCGAGGAAGTGCTCAACGGCATCGCGGACTACAACGCCTACGACTGCGTCTCCACCCGCCGCCTGTACCGGTTCCTGCTGGAGATCCGCGCCGAGGCGGGCATCGAGCCGCACGTCCCCGAACAGTCCTTCGTGGACGAGATCGAGGACGAGTTGGCCGCGCAGCGCCGCGCCGAACGCGCCGCCCGCCTGGCCGCCGTGGTGGACCCGCTCCTGGAGGGCCTGCCGGACAACCCCGCCGACGCCACCGACGACGAACGCGCCCGCGCGCTGCTCGCCGCCGCCGTCGGCTACCACCGCCGCGAGACCAACCCGGCGTGGTGGGACTTCTTCCGCCAGGTCGCCGCCCCACTGCCGGAACTGGAGTCCGACAACGCGTGCGCCGTCCCGGTGTCGGTGCGGGCGCAGGACTGGCAGCCGCCGTCCGGCCGGGTGCGCAAGGCCAAGCGCGAACTAACCGTCCGCTGCGACCCCGACCGCCCGCACCCGTTCGCCAAGGGCGACCAGGTCCGCCTGCTCTACCCGGGCACCCCGAACCGCACCCGCGACGCCGTGGTGCTGGCCGAGTCCGCCGAGGACATCGTGCTCCTGGAGAGCACCGCGCCCGACGAGACCGACGCCGACCGCCCGGTCGCCGTGCTGCCCGGCAGCCCGGTCCGGCCCTCCCCGAAGGACGACGCCGTCTACGACCTGGCCCGCGCGGTCGTGGACCACCTCCCGGACCTGCCGCCGCACCCCGGCGTCGACCTGGTCCGCCGCACGCCGCCCCGCCTGCGCGACGCCTCCGCGCTGCCGCACACCGAGGACGTGATCAGCGACGTGATCGCGGCCGTGGACGCCCTGGACGGCTCGACCCTGGCCGTGCAGGGCCCGCCGGGGGCCGGGAAGACCTACCTCGCAGGCCGGCTGATCGCGCACCTCGTCCGCTCCGGCCGTTCCGTCGGCGTGACGTCGAACAGCCACAAGGCGGTGGAGAACGTCCTCAGCGCGGCCCTGGCCGCCGGGCGCGAGCTGGGCGTGCCGATCCCGACGGCCAAACGGCCCAAGGGCACGCCGGCGAAGGACTGCGCCTGGGAGCAGCCGAAGGACAACCCGGCGCTGGTCCGGTGGCGCACCGACCAGGGCGGCGGGCACCTGGTCGGCGGGACGGCGTGGACGTTCGCCAACGCGACGCTGCGCGAGCAGCCGTTCGACGTGCTGATCGTGGACGAGGCGGGCCAGTTCGCCCTGGCCGACGCCCTCGCGGTCGCCACGTGCGCCCGCAACCTGGTGCTCCTGGGCGACCCGCAACAGCTCCCGCAGGTCGTGCAGGGCACGCACCCGGCCGGCGCGGACGCGTCCGCACTGGGGCACCTCATCGGCGACGCGGACGTCATCCCGCCGGCGTTGGGCTACTTCCTCGACCAGACCCGGCGGATGCACCCGGACGTCTGCGCGCCCGTGTCCAACCTGTCCTACGCGGGTTTGCTGCACGCGCACCCCACCGCCGCCGGTCGCGCGATCGCCGACCTGGCGTCGGGCGTGTACCTGCACGAGGTCGACCACCGCCACAACACCACCAGCTCGATCGAGGAGGCAGAGGCGGTCGTCCACATCGTCCGGTCGCTGATGGGTCGCATGTGGACAGAGGGGCCGAACTCCCGTCCGCTCGACGATTCCGACATCCTGGTGGTGGCCCCGTACAACATGCAGGTCCGCCTGGTCCGCCGTGAACTGGAGAAGCACGGCTACCCCGAGGTGCGCGTCGGCACGGTGGACAAGTTCCAGGGCCAGGAAGCCCCGGTCGTCATCACGACCATGACCTCCTCCGCGGCCGTGGACCTGCCGCGCGGGTTGGACTTCCTGCTGTCCCGCAACCGGGTCAACGTGGCGCTGTCGCGCGCGCAGGCGGCGGCGATCGTCGTGTGCTCGCCGCGGCTGGTCGAGGCCGACATCCGGGGCGTGGACCAGTTGCGCCTGGTGTCGGGGATGATCGGCCTCATGGCGGACGCCCGCCCGTGGCCCATCGACGGCATCTATGCCCAACCGCTATGACGCCGTCCGGTCATCAGCTCTTAATGTGAACAAGCGCGAGAACCTTCCCCTGCACCGAAGGAGATCGTGTGACCGGCAAACTGGTGCGCGCCGCCCTTGCGGCGGTGCTCACGTCCCTCGCACTCGTGGGATCCAACCTGACCGCTGCCGCCGAACCGTCGGCACTGGCCAGGACCGTCTACTACAGCGCCTCCGGCTACTCGGCGGAAGCCGACCAGGCCGCGCAGATCTGGAACTCCAGGGTGCCCAACCTGCGGCTCGTCCGCGGGGGCAGCGCCACGATCCGGATCTACGCGACCACCGGGGGCGGCTCCCGGGCCTATCCCTGCGGGCTCGGGTGCGCCACGATCTACATCGACAACCGTGATGTGGCGGCGGGCAACTACGCCCTGCGGATCGTGGCACACGAGATCGGGCACGGCCTGGGGCTGCCCGATACGTACAACGGCATCTGCTCATACCTGATGTCGGGCGGCAGCGCGGGCACGTCCTGCCGCAACCCGTACCCGAACGCCCAGGAGGCGAACCGGGTCAACCAGCTCTTCGCGGGCGGCTACACCACATCGACCGCCGGCACCCCGGAGGTGTACGCGAAGAACTGACCGGACCGGCGGTGCGCGGACCGCACTCCCCACCACCGCCGCCGACCTGTCCCGAGGCGAGCACACCACGGCGGCCGGGCGAGCCGACGGACAGGCCCGAGGGCCGGACAAGCCTCCCGCTTGTCCGGCCCTCAGCCGCGCTCAGCTCGTCGGCGAGCCCGGCGGGTTGATCTCCGACGTGGGCGCCGCCTCGGCGGTCGGGCCGCTGCCCTTCCTGGTCGTCGCCGCGATCTTGCCCCGGACCTCGCCCCCGCCGGCGAACGACCCACCAGCGACCCGTCGATGCCAAACGGTGCGTCAGCGGTTGACGAGCCCGCGGGTCACCCGAATTGACCAGCGCCGGGCGTGAACAGCGGCCGCCTCCGACAACGACACCTCCTCCCCCGCCCACGACAACCGTCCCGACAACCACGACAACGACCACAACCACGACCACCTCGGCCCTGACGCTGGACTGGCCGACCACCCGCCCGAAACCGGCCGTGATCCCCGCGGCCACCGGGCTCCCGGACACCGGCGCGGACGTGACGGCGCCGCTGGTGCTCGGCCTGCTCCTGCTCACCGGCGGCACCGCCGTCCTCATCCTGTTGCGCCGCAGGGCCAACAGCTAGGGCAGCACCTGGATCTTCCGGCCCTGGCCCGCCTGGAAGCGGGCCAGGGCCGCGCCGTGGTCGGCCAGCGGTTCGCGGTGGCTGATGAAGACCTCCGGGTCCAGCACGCCGGTCGCGACGAGGTCCGCCGCGTTGCCGGTCGCGTCGATCACGACGTCCCAGCCCTCGCCGTCGAACTCCGCCGCGGACGACGCGACGCCCGTGCAGCCCAGCAGTTCCGCCGTGGCCAAGCGTTCGGCGTTCAGGTCTACCACCTCGACCGACGCCTGAAGATGAAGCAGATCAACGAGGTCGCGGCGATGCCCACCGTGGGAAGAGCCGGTCTCGTGGGGTCGTCAGGCGGCCAGGGGCGGGTAGTCGGTGTAGCCGCGCTCGTCGCCGCCGAAGAAGGTCGTGTGGTCCGGGGTGTTGTACGGGCCGTTCGCCGCGATGCGCGCGGGCAGGTCCGGGTTGGCCAGGAACAGCGCGCCGAACGCGATCGCGTCGGCCGTGCCGTCGGCCAGCAGCGCCAGGTCGGCGGGCTCGGTGACGCCCTCGTGGTTGCGCGGGTTGAGGATCAGGGTCGTGTCGAGGCGTTCGCGCAGCGCCCGGGTCAGCTCCCGGTCCCACTCGGCGACGTGCAGGTAGGCCAGGCCCAGCGGGTTGAGGGCGTCGACCAGGGCCGGGTACACCTCGTGGTGGTCGGTCTCGTGGATGTCGTTGTACCGGTTCCCCGGCGACACCCGCAGCCCCACGCGCGACGCCCCGACGGCCGCCGCGACCGCCCGCACCACGGCCACCGGGAACCGGAGCCGGTTGGCCACCGAGCCGCCCCACTCGTCGGTGCGCCGGTTGGTGTTGGGCGCGAGGAACTGGTGGATCAGGTACCCGTTCGCGCCGTGCAGCTCGACGCCGTCGAACCCGGCGGCGACGGCGTTGGTCGCGGCGTGGACGTAGTCGGCGATCGTGGCCTCGATGTCGGCCGGCGTCAGCTCGCGCGGGACCACGTTCTCCAGCATCGCCGTCCCGGTGAACGTGCTCCCCGCCGCGCGCACCGGCGACGGGCCCACGGGGTGCAGGTCGCCGGGCAGCAGGTCCGGGTGGCCGATGCGCCCGGTGTGCATGAGCTGCGCGAAGATCACGCCGCCCGCCGCGTGGACGGCGTCGGTGACCCGCCGCCACCCCGCGACCTGCTCCTCGGTGTGCAGTCCGGGCGTGTCGACGTACCCCTGTCCCACGGCGGACGGCTGGATGCCCTCGGTGATGATCAGCCCGGCGGACGCGCGCTGGGCGTAGTACTCGGCCATCGCGGGCGTCGGGACGGTGCCGTAGGCGCGGCTGCGGGTCATCGGCGACATGACGATCCGGTTGGCCAGAGGGGTGCCGGCGAGGTCCAAGGCGTCGAACGGGGTGGTCATCACAACCTCCAAAGTCGGATACCTGTCCGAACAGGTATCCCACCCCGGATGTTCCGCCGGTGACGACGATCACGCTGGTGGCGAACTATCATGGTCATCATGGCTGATCAGACAGCGACCCCGACGAGCCTGCCGGTACCGGCCACCGCCCGCACCGGCCCGGTCAGCCACGCGATCTTCCGCCTGGCCCGCCTGCACCGCATGGTCGCGGCCCAGTTGCTGCGCAAGGCGGGCCTGCACCCGGGCCAGGAGCTGGTGATGATGCACCTGTGGGACTGCGGCCCGGCGCGGCAGGCCGAGCTGGTCGGCGTCCTGGACTCGGACTCGGCGACCATGACCCGCACCGTCCAGCGCCTGGAGAAGGCGGGCTTCGTTCGACGGGTCCCGGACCCGTCGGACCGCCGGGCGTCGATCATCGAACCGACGATCGCCAGCCAGGCCCTGCACCGCGAGGTCGAGCGGCTGTGGGGCGAGTTGGAGCGGGCCACGACCAAGGGCTGCGACGACGCCGAACGCGCCGAGGTCCTGCGCCTGCTCGGCAAGCTGGAGTGCAACCTGGTCGAACGGGCCTTCGGCCCCACCCGCGACTAACCCAGGCGCAGCCGCACCGCCGTGTCCGGCCGCGGCAGCCACGACGGACCGTCGTCACCCCACGGAATCGGCACCCGGCACCCGTCGCGGCCCCGGTCCGCGTGGCCCGACCGCGCCCACACCGGGTCCTCGCGCAGCTCGTCGGGCAGGTCGTCCACCTCCTCCAAGCCCAGCTCCTCGCCCTGGTAGACGTGCACGCACCCGGGCAGGGCGGTGGACAGCAGCACCGCCGCACGGGCCCGCTTCGCGCCCAGCTCCAGGTCGGTGGGCGTCAGGTGCTGCCGGCGACCGAAGTCGAACGACGTGTCCGCCCGCCCGAACCGCGTCACGTCGTCGTTGGACAGCACCCACGTCGGCGGGGCGCCGTCGGGGGTGCGGCTTCACGCCGGGCCGCCGAAGCGCGACTTCCAGTCGTTGGGCGGCGTGGCCCTCGTCGAACCAGAACCGGTCGCGGCCGACGCCGTCGAGCGCCTCCGGGGATGCCTGTCCGAGCAGTGGTTCGGGACGATGTCGATGATGATCCTCGTCGTGTTGACGAAGTAGCGGCCCAGGTCCAAGTCGCCCTTGAACTGGTTGACGATCGTGGGGACGTTGTCGGGGGCGGCGAGGTACATGCCGAGCCGGCCCGCGTTGGCGGGCGACCGTCCTTGGCGAAGACGTCGCGGAGTTCGCGGCGGATCTCGGTGTAGTGCAAGGCCCAGTCCACAGGTTGCCGCAAGATATTTACGAAATCTCGAAACTTGCCAACATAGGCCCGTAAGCCCGCTCCCTCTTGTTGGACAGCGCTCGCCACTCACTTGCACAGTTCTCTTCACCGCGCGTCCGTAGGCCGAACGCGACTCCCCTGGCCCGTGTGCGCTCAGCGGGGTGCGGGAGCGGGAGCGGTGGAGGATCGGACCACCAGTTCCGGCTCGAACAGCAGCTCCTCCGCCGCCACCGACCTCCCGGTGATCTGGTTCGCGAGCAGCTCCACCGCCGCCCGCCCCATCGCCTCGATCGGCTGCCGCACGGTCGTCAGCGGCGGTTCCGTGCAAGTCATGAACGCGGAATCGTCGTACCCGACCACCGACACGTCGTGCGGCACGCGCAAGCCTTGCCGCCGCACCGCCCGGATCGCCCCCAGCGCCAACGGGTCGCTGGCGCACACGATCGCCGTCACCCCGCGCTTCACCAGCCGGGTCGCCGCGGCGTGCCCGCCCTCCAGCGAGAACATGGCGTGCTCCTCGGCCAGCTCGATCCGGGCCGCCTCCGCGCACAACATCAACGCCGCCAGCTTGCGCCGCGACGGCATGTGGTCGGACGGCCCGAGCACCGCCCCGATCCGCCGGTGCCCCAACGCGACCAGGTGCCCGAAGGCCTGCTCCACCGCCACCGCGTCGTCGCAGGACACGCGCGGGAACCCCAGGTCGTCCACGGCGGCGTTCACCAGCACCGCGGGCAGCTTGCGCCGGATCATCCGGCGGTAGTGCTCGTGCGACGCGTCGGCCTGCGCGTACTGCCCGCCGGCGAACACCACCCCGGACACGTGCTGCTCGAACAGCAGCTCCAGGTAGTCCGCCTCCGACACGCCGCCTGCCGTCCGGGTGCACAGCACCGGGGTGAAGCCGCGTTGCGCGAGGGCGTTGCCGACGACGTCGGCGAAGGCGGGGAAGATCGGGTTCTGCAACTCCGGCAGCACCAGGCCGACCAGCCGGGCGCGTTCCCCGCGCAACTGCGTGGGCCGCTCGTACCCGAGCACGTCCAGCGCCGTGAGGACCGCGGACCTGGTCGCGTCGGACACGCCGGGCTTCCCGTTGAGCACGCGGCTCACCGTCGCCTCGCTCACGCCGACTTTCGCGGCCACTTCAGCCAACCGCCGTTGCGTCATGGAGCAACCATACGGCAGGACTTGCGTGAATCTTGCGTGGACTTGCACTCCTTTGCAAGCTCCACCGCGGCCGAGACGACCTGTGCGGGCGCGACGACCCGGTCCACCAGTCCCGTGCGCAACGCTTCGTCGGCATCGACCCGCCGCGCCACCACCACCCCGCCGCCGGTCACCCGGACCAGGCCGCCGCCCTCGGCCAGCACCCGGCGGTCACAGGCGTCCGCCAACACCGCGAGGTCCCCCGAGGCGCTGCGCCCGATCGCCGCCACCACCGGCACCGGCAACTCCGCCAACTCCTCGCGCAACGCCCGCAACTCCCTGTCGTGCGCATGCCGCGCGGACGGTGGCACCCCGACGACACCCCGCACCGACGCGGGCGACACCTCGCAGGAGCAGGCGTGCAGCACGAGCCCGCGCACACCGGCCAACGTCGGCAGCAGCGCGCGCAGCCGGGCGGGCGGGTCCCGGTCGAGCCGGACGACCGCGACGCCGTCCGCGACTTCCACTGTGACGGACATGAGGTAGCCAATCGTGGCGGAGTTTTCGCCCGGTTGTCATGTTGCAGACCACCATCGGGTGATCCGTGGGGTACAACATGGCGGTGAAGCGTGTTGTGTGGCCCGCGCTGGTCCTGGCGACGACGGCCGCGTGTGCGACGCCGGTGGCCGGCAACCCGGTCGCGGCCGACGTGACCAACCCCAAGGCGGACGCCGAGGTCGTGCGCTGGATGAACAACTTCTGCGGCGTGGCGAACTACCTGAGCGCGTCGGGCAGTTACACCCTGGACTCGCCGCCTGCCGACCCGGCGGAGGCGAAGCAGGCGCTCAGCACGTCCCTCGGCCGCGTGGTCGACGTGCTGAACGTGGCCGTCCACGACCTCGATGAGCTGACACCCGCCCCGGTGGTCGCGGCGGACACGGCGGTGGAGGTCATCCTCGAACCCCTGTCGAAGGCGCGCGACAAGTTCACGCTGGCGAAGTCCACGGTGGACGAGGCGCCGGAGATGACGCTGGAGATCTTCGCGGCGGTGAACCAGCACCTGACCGAGGCCGTGACGATGATGAGCGACGGCGTGGAACAGGTCTCGCTGGTCTCCCTGCCCGACGACTTCCGCGAAGCCGCCGGCCAGGCCGAGAACTGCAACAAGTAGCGGAAGGGGCCGGCCTCCGGCCCCCACTTCCATCATCCCACGCCCCACCGACATTCCCGCACGCCAGCGCCGCCCGCCAGCCACCGCCCGCCAGCCGCCGCACCCCCGCCCGCCAGCCGCCGCACTCTCGGCCCGCCAGCCGCCGCACCGCCGCCCGCGCCACCACCCGCCGGCCCGCTGCCGTCCTAGAGCCAGCCGCGCCTCATGGCCTGCACCCCCGCCTGGAACCGGGTCTGCGCGCCGCACCGGTCCATCAGCTGGCGCACCCTCCGCTGCACCGTCCGCGGCCCCAACCCCAGGTGCCGCGCGATGCTCTCGTCCGTCAACCCCGCCGCCAACAGCGCCAGCAGCTGCGTGTCCACCTCCGCCGCCGACGCCCCCGGGTTGAACGGGATCGAGTTGTCCCAGTACAGGTCGAACATCGACGTCAACACGTCCAACAACGGCGACGGGCGGATCAGCAGCACCTGGTCCACCACCCCGCGCACCGCCACCGGCAGCACCGCCACCCGCGCGTCCACCACCGCCAGCTTGAACGGCAGCGTCGGCGTCACCCGCGCCCGCTCGCCCGAAGCCACCAGTTGCGCGATCTCCCCCAGCCGCCCCGGCAGCTCCACGCTCGACCGGTCATATATGACGCGCCACTGCACTTGGCGCCGCCGCGTGTCGATCTCCAGCGCCACGTGCTCCTCCACCGGTGAGATGTACGGCGGCTGGTCCAGCACGCACACCTCCGACCTCGCCCCCGCCAGCAGCGCCTGCCACAGGTCCCGCACGGCGTCCGCCCCGTTCACCACCTCCACCATCGCCGTGTCGTGGTGCTGCTCTGCCCGGTTGCGCAGGTAGGCGTCCATCAGCGGCGCGGCTTCGGCGCGGGCTCGGCGGTGGCCGTCCTCGCGGGCCGCGATGAGCATCTCCACGGCCAGGTCCGGCGGCACGGCCTGCCACACGTCCGCCGCCACCCGCCGCACAACCCCCAGCCGGTGCAGGTCCTCCAGCACCTCGGGCCGCGTCTGCGCCTCTTCGACGGTGCACGAACCCATGTGCACCAATCGCTCATAGACACGGGCCTGCTCGTCGGGGACACCCAGGTGCGAGAACACCTCGACATTGTCCCCGATGCGACGTTCAGCCGTAAAACACTGGTCTTTTCAGCGCAACAAGCTGACGTAAACACGACAGTGACGCGAAACTGCCGCGTTCCGCCTCTGTGCCAATCGCCACCGACCTGCCTACCTTTCACGCACTTCGCAGCCGGTTCAGAACCCCTGACTCCCTCGTCGGCAGGCGAAGTCCCTGTAGGTGGAAGGAAATCCCCTGTGAACGGATTGCGACGCTCCGCGCTCTGCGCCGCCGCCGTCTCCGCCACGCTGCTCACCGGCACCGTGACGCTGACGGCGACCGCCGCGCCCGCGGAACCGCAGGCGTCGCCGACGACCAAGCCCTACGAACGGCTGATCGTCGGCTACAAGTCCACCGCCGCCGAGGCCCGGTCCGACCAGGCCGCCGCCTCGGACGCCGACGCCAAGGGCGACAAGGTGGGGCGCGACCTCAACCTCGAACGCCGCCTGGGCACCGGCGCGGCCGTCGTGGACCTGGGTGGCGCCGACGCCGCGACCGCCGCGAAGGCGCTGGACGAGTTCCGCGCCGACCCGGACGTGGCCTACGTCGAGCCCGACCTGATGATGCAGCCCCTGGCCACGCCGAACGACACCGAGTACGGCCGGCAGTGGGACCTGTTCGAGGCCACCGCGGGCATGAACGTGCCCGGCGCGTGGGACAAGGCCACCGGCAAGGGCGTGACCGTGGCCGTGATCGACACCGGGTACGTCGCGCACTCCGACCTGGCGGCCAACGTCGTCGCGGGCTACGACTTCGTCTCCGACGCCGCGCGGGCCCGGGACGGCGGCGGGCGCGACTCCGACCCCGCGGACAACGGCGACTGGATGAAGGTCGGCGACTGCGGGACCGACCTGTTCGGCAACCCGATCCCGGCCAAGGACCAGGACTCGTCCTGGCACGGCACGCACGTCGCGGGCACCATCGCCGCGGTCACCGGCAACACCAAGGGCGTCGCGGGCATCGCGTACGAGGCGAAGGTCCAGCCGATCCGCGTCCTCGCGCAGTGCGGCGGCAGCACGTCCGACATCGCCGACGCCATCATCTGGGCCTCCGGCGGCACGGTGGCGGGCGTCCC
This sequence comes from Saccharothrix mutabilis subsp. mutabilis, assembly GCF_039521145.1. NCBI lineage: Bacteria > Bacillati > Actinomycetota > Actinomycetes > Pseudonocardiales > Pseudonocardiaceae > Saccharothrix > Saccharothrix mutabilis. Next base: position 111,042 of record NZ_BAAABU010000007.1, on the reverse strand, counting down.
GGCCAACCCGACCCCGGCCAAGGTCATCAACATGAGCCTGGGCGGCGAGTCGGCGTGCTCGTCCACCTACCAGAACGCGATCAACTCCGCGGTCGGCCGCGGCAGCACGGTCGTCGTGGCGGCGGGCAACTCGAACAAGGACGTCTCCGGCTTCACCCCCGCGTCCTGCAACAACGTGGTGACCGTCGCGGCGTCCAGCCGGGCCGGCGACCGGACGTTCTACTCGAACTACGGCGCGAAGATCGACATCACGGCGCCCGGCGGCCAGACCCGCAACGCCAACGACACCCCCGGCACCATCACCACGCCGGAGAACGGCATCTGGTCCACGCTGAACACCGGCGCCACCACCCCGGGCAGCGAGAACTACGAGCCGTACCAGGGCACCAGCATGGCGGCCCCGCACATCGCGGGCCTCGCCGCACTGCTCGTCCAGGCCAACCCGTCCCTGACGCCGGCCCAGATCGAGACCCTGATCAAGAACAACGCCCGCCCGCTGCCCGGCACCTGCACCGGCGGCTGCGGCGCGGGCCTGGCCGACGCGGCGAAGACCGTGACCGCGGCCGGCGGCGGCACCACCCCGCCCCCGACCGGTTTCTTCGAGAACACCACGGACGTGGCCATCGCGGACCGCGGGACGGTGACGTCCTCCATCCCGGTCACCGGCCGCACGGGCAACGCCCCGTCCACCCTGAAGGTCGGCGTGGACATCAAGCACACCTACCGAGGCGACCTGGTCCTGGACCTGGTGGCCCCGGACGGCACGGCGTACCGCTTGAAGAACTCGTCGTCGAGTGACGGTGCGGACAACGTCGTGGCGAGCTACACGGTGAACGCGTCGAGCGAGATCGCGAACGGCACGTGGAAGCTGCGCGTACAGGACGTGTACTCGGGCGACACCGGCTACATCGACGTCTGGAACCTCACCTTCTGACCGCCCCAGGGGTAAGTGCCCGGTCCCGCTTGCTCGGGACCGGGCACTTCTACGCACGGCCAGAAGCAAGGCCTCCCGCTTCAATGGTCGTCGACAGAGAACCTGTTGACGCTAGCCACTGTGTGCGCCTGGCCGTCGTGCTGACTGGACCAATCGAAAGCCGCCACAGAGTTCGCATGCTCTTGGCGCGCCTCAGAGTTGATTCGCGCCGAGGATGGACAACTGAACTCGGTGCCCCATGTCCGCAGAACCATGGCGCACACGCCGGTCTAGCCGGAAACTGCCGGGATCACGAGCCGCTCAGCCGTTCCGACGGATACGAGGCGTCGACGGAGAACAAGTTCGGCGATCCAACGGAACCCTCTTCTTCTTCGAGTTCGATCACCCCTTCCGTGGCTTCGAACCGGCGGCGAGCCAGCGAGTTCAAGCGCTCGGTCTGCGTCAGCAGCGTTCTGCGGAGCCCTTTCGAGACCTTTCGCTCACTGATGTTCTTGGCCAGCAGTGAGATCGTTTGCGCGCGCCGCGCGATACGAACATCAGGATGACTGCGATCCGGAAAGATGTGGTCAGGGATGATCACTTCTCGAACCGGCCTGGGGAGCACCTGGATGGGCCCTGCAGCGATCTCACCTTCATTGAGGATGGCACCGAAAGTGCTCTCCTTCAACAACTGCCGATACACCGTGTATTCGTAGGGATCCAGGGCCGCCTTCCGCTGACCTGCGGGCATGTCGCCGATCAGCGGTAGCGACCACATCGAGACGGTGTGCACCTCGAACGGGTCTAACACGTACTTCGCGACAGCGTCTGAGCGCTGACCGGTCAAGTGCCGCCCGATCCTCGCACTAAAGCCTTCGGCCGTCTGACCCACGTAGATGGGCTCTCCGTCGTAGTCGAAGAACGCATAGATGCCTGCTTTCGCGCGACCGATGGTCTGGCTCGGACGCTGAGGGTCCGGAACCCGCATAGCGAGGGCAATCGCATCGCGGATGGCTTGCACCTCACGAGGCAAAGCAGTGGTAGACATATTCACGGAACGCGACAACATGACCTCCGTGTCGACGTAGGCGGTATGGGCAGTCTAGCCGAGCCCATCCCTATACGGCGACAAAGCCAATGCAGGAGCACGGCAAAAGTTGCTGTCGGCTAGGCAATACACACGCCCAGCTTCCAACTTCGTGTGCCACATCCGCGGCCGGGCATGCAGACAGAAGGCGACGGGTGAGACACGTCAATCGGGCAGACCTCTGCGCTCAGTCACGGTAGCCGCCACTCGCAGTGCTGCCTTCTGCAAGTCCTCATGCTCCCAAACCACCTCAAGGACCCAACCGGCTGCCGCGAGGACCCGCTCCGTCTCCTCATCGCGAGCAACGTTTCGCCGAACCTTCTCAGACCAATATTGGTCGTTGGCTTTCGGCGCGCGGTAGTGCTCCGGACAGCCATGCCAGAAGCACCCTCGCAACTCCACAGCGACCTTCGCCGGCCGGAACAACACGTCGACGGTGCGACGGACCTCCGGCAGCGGGCGGGCGCACACGCGGTACCGCAACCCTAGTGCGTGCAGCGCTTTCCGGAGGCCGACTTCGGGCTTGGTGTCCCGGCTCTTGTTGGCCTGCATCGACCTGCGCGCACCCGGACTCGTCGCCCACGAGGACTCCGCCATGCGGAGGACTGTAGCCGTAGCGCCGACCTCGCACGACCAGCACTACAGGTTCGCAGGGATCTGCACCTGAAGCGATGGATCCGGTTCCATCGCGCGAACCCGTTCGTTGTACCGTTCGAGCAGTTCGCGCAACTTCTTCCGGATCTCCGCAGTGGAGTACTGCGCCATTTCATCGACGTTGACGCTCACGAAGTCTTCGATGCCGACGACCGTGACCCGGTCATCGAGGCCGGCGTTGTCGGCCAATTGCAGTGCCGCGCTCACACGATCTGCGGGCACGAGAACGAATGGACGGAAGCCTTCGTTCAGGTTGGCTCGACAGCGATTCACGAACAATCCCTCACCAGGACTCATCGTGACGTGGAACGCGGTGTCACCGACTTCGAAATCACCACGACGACCGGTCTGCTTGTCAGCAGTCGTGTGCTTCTCGTTGGATATCTCCAAACCGGGGAAACGTAGCGACAGTTTCGCTCCAACGAGGTGCTGCGCCAACGCGCCCGCGACGGAGCCCTCACGAAGGCGTGCCGCGCCGAGGTACGCCGCGATCACCGCCCTGGTCGGCTTGTTGAAATCCACATCGGCTTCGATCAGCCGTTGATCAAAATAGTCGCGACGGACACAGTCGACGAGCCACCCCTGCAGGTGGAATCGCACGTCGACCCTTCGCTCCACGGGCAGCCGCCGGTACTCCTCCGCGACGGCGGCTCCGTTCAACAGCTCGGCAAGCCTTCTGGCGAGGCCCACCGTGCCTCGTGAAGTACGACCGCCTTCCGCGGTGAACGGCCTGTGCTCACCGTGCTCAGCGAGGATCCGCTTGATCTTGCCGCCACCCATTCCGCGGACCTGTGAGGAGGTGAGGAATCGCGCCTCTTCCAGCGGATAGTGCTCACCAAGCTGGTGCACCAAGATCATCGCGACGGTCATCACGTTGGTGTTGACCTTGTTGTTCGGCTTCCTCTCGCCCTCGTACCAGCGCCGGATCTCCTGCAAGAAGCCATCGACGACACCCGCCACTGCGGGATCCGGATCAACCATGGATTTCCGCCAGCGGCCTCATCGTCGAAGACTCCTCGACGTCGACGTCCGGCTCTTCGGAGTCACCGCCCGGCTGGAACGTCCCATCGATCACGGGCTTCAAGTAGTTCTTTGCCAGCCACGCCACCACGGGCACGCAGACAGCGTCACCAAAACCGAACAGCGCTTGGCCTGCGCGCTTCACATCTTTGAGGTTGTAGTCATCTGCGCCCATCAACCGGGCATATTCGACCGACGTCATCCACCGAACGCGCACGTCATTCCCATGGATCCTCACCAGGGCCTGCTTCGAAGAACCACCACGAGCGGTTCGCAGACAACCCGCGATGTCGTCGGCGCGAATTTCCCACATCGGCGTCTTGTCGCGTGTGCGACGATAAGCGGTTCGATAAAGCGGAGCGTCCCGACTCTTCTCCTGCAGTTCTCCGAGCCGCTTGGCCTGCATAGGAGACAACGAATTGAGGAACTTCACCGAGCGCTCGGCGTCCCACCACTCGTCGGCTCGATCGTCCACAATGGTGGACAGTTCCCCCACCGAGACATCAGGCAGGTCAGGAAGCCTGGCCTGGTGGATTTCGAGGCCACGGCCAGCGAGGCGTGTCAGCGTCGCACGAAGCCAGTCCGGCCGCAGCACCGGGTTGGCCCCTGGCTGACTCGCGGGCACTTTGTCCTCGCGCACGCCCACGAGGAACAGGCGCGGGCGCGACTGCGGCACGAACGATCGCGCGTCCAGGGTCAGCACGTCCACCGAGTAGCCAAGCCCGTTCATCGTGTCGATGGCCGCCGCCAAGTCCTCGCCACCATGGCTCGTGGCCAGACCCACCACGTTCTCCAGCACGATGACATCGGGCCGCCCTTTGTACTCCCCCATCTCACCGATGACCCGCGTGAACTGGTAGAACATCGACGACCGCTCGCCCTTCATTCCCAGGCGCGCTCCCGCGAGCGAGACGTCCACGCAGGGTGAGGACGCCCACGCGAGTCGGACGTTCTCAGGCATGTGCTTGGCCTTGACCTTCGTCACGTCTCCGAGGAAATAGCCAGGCGACCTGTCCGGATCCGTCGCCTTGTCCAGATCGCTCGGCTCACCGAACTGGGCTCGGTACATCTCCGCTTTTGAGCGCTCGATGTCGTTGGCCCAGTCGATTCGGAACCCGGCCTCCTCGAGCCCCATGCGCGCGAGGCCGATACCTGCGAAGAACTCCACCGCCACCGGTCGGAACAACGAGTCGAGCGGATCTGCGGCTGGCGTCGGGGTGGGCTTCGGCACGGTGGACACGATACGAAACTACCGCGCGGATCGTGGGACCCCGCCGGCGAGTCGCACTGTTGTTCGAGAGATCACGTCCTCGCAGGCGCGAGTGGGCGCACGCCGGGCAACAGCCCCTGCGCGCGACCCGCCGGCCCGGATGGGCCGCAGGCGGACACCGAGCCGCGGAGCGTCTCGGTGCGCCTACCTGCGCAAGCCCTCAAGAGCAGGTAGGCCGTGCACAAGATCAATTGCGCCGCGTTTCCGCAACGGTGCGGAGTGGATGCTGGGTCGGGAGGAATCTGGGGGGTGTGCCCCCATGTGCGGGTGGGGGTGGGGGTGTCAGGTTGGGAGGGTGATCCCTTCCGCCTTAGACGCGCTCCCCGCCTCCTGGTGGCGAGGTGGTGTGCGAGGGACCGCCCCCGAACTGGTCGCCCCGCTCGGGCGGCCGGCATGGGCCGCGTTCGTGGAACGCGCCACCGCGACCGCGGCCCATGCCAACTTCCCCGGTGGGGACTGGTTGGACGCCTTCGCGTTCGCGCTCCGGCCGCTGGTGCGCGGGGCCGTGGCGTTGGACCCCCGGCTCGCCGCCGACCGCTGTTTCGCGAAGGACCTCGGGCACCGGCTCGCCCGGATCGCCGCCCGCACGCTGGTCCTCGAACTGAACCTCGCGCGGCTGGCCGGCCGCCTCGAAGGCGACACCCCGCAGGCCCGCTTCGCGCACTTCGTGGAGAACGTCGACCTCGCCGACGTCCTGCGCCGCTACCCCGTGCTGGCCCGACTGCTCGGCCAGGCCGGGCTGCACGCCGCGCACGCGCACCGCGAGCTGCTGGACCGGCTCTCCCAGGACCGCACGGAGATCGTCCGCACCCTGCTCGACAACCGCGACCCCGGACCGATCTCGGTCGTGGAGAGCAAAGGGGACGTGCACCAGCGGGGGCGCGCGGTCGCCGTGGTGACGTTCGCCGACGGGCGCAAGGTCGTCTACAAGCCCCGGCCGGTCGGGTTGCACCAGGCCTTCGGTGGGCTGCTGGGCTGGTTCGACCGGCACACCGGGTTGGACCTGCGCACGCCGGCCGTGGTCGCGCGGGACACGCACGGGTGGTTGGAGTTCGTCGAGCACAAGGCTTGCGCGGACGTCGAGGGGGTCGGGCGGTTCTACCACCGGCTCGGGGCGCTGCTCGCCCTGCTGTACGCGGTCGACGGCACGGACATGCACTACGAGAACCTGATCGCGCACGGCGACCAGCCGGTGCTGATCGACGTCGAGACGCTGTTCCACCCGACCGTGGGCATCCCGAGCGACCCGGCCGTGCGGGCGTTGGCCCGGTCGGTGCACCGGACGGCCGTGCTGCCTCGGGTGCTGCTCGGCGAGCACGGCGCGCTGGACATCGGCGGCGTCGGCGGGGACGAGCACCAGGCGGCGGTCGGGGTGACCTGGCAGCACCCGGGGACGGACCGGATGCGGCTGGTGCGCCGGCCCGCGCCGTTGCCGCCCGCGGTGAACCGGCCGCGCGTGGGCGAGGCCGAGGCGGAGCCCGCGGACTACGAGGGCGCGCTGCTGGCCGGGTTCCGCCGCGGCTACGACGCGCTCTACGACCACCGCCACGAACTCCTCGGCGACCGCGGCCTGCTGCGGGCGTTCGCCGACCTGCCGGTCCGGTTCGTGCCGCGCATGACCCACCTCTACGCGACCCTGCTGGACGAGTCCACCCACCCGGACGCGTTGCGCGCCGCCGGGGACCGGGAAGCCGCGATGGACCTGCTGTGGGACGAGTCCGGCGAGGCCGTCCTGAAAGCGCTGGTGCCGCACGAGCTGACCGACCTGTGGGCGGGCGACGTGCCGCTGTTCACCACCCGGCCGGGCAGCCGGGACGTGTGGACGGCGTGCGGCGAGCGGATCGCGGACCTGTTGCCCGCCACCGGGATCGAGGCTGTCGAGCGCAAGCTCGCCGAGCTGGACGAGGTGGACCGGCACGACCAGCAGTGGCTGATCACCGCCGCCCTGGCCAGCCGCCCCCGGCCGGTGGACCACCGCTCCGGCGCGGCGGTCCCGGCCCGGCTCGACGCCGGCGTCCCCGACCCGCAACGGCTCCTGGTCGCCGCGTGCGGCATCGCCGACGAGGTCCTCGCGCACGCCACCGCGGACGGCCGCCGGGTCAACTGGGTGGGCCTGGAACTGGTGGACGACCGGCACTGGGCGGTCTCGGCGATGGGCGCGGGCCTGTCCAACGGCTACACCGGCGTGGCGCTGTTCCTGGCGCAGCTCGGCGCGCTCACCGGCGCCGGCCGTTACACCGAGTACGCCCGCGACGCCCTCGCCCCGGTCCCGGCGCTGCTGCGGTCGTTCGCGGCGGACGCGGAACTCGCGGTCGCGGTGGGCAGCGGCGCGTTCCACGGGCTGGGCGGCATCTGCTACGCGTTGGCACGGCTGGCGAACCTGCTCGACGACGCCGAGATCTCGGGCTGGTTGACCGAGGCCGTCGAGATCGCGGCGGCCGTGGAAGCGCTCGGTGAAGACCCCGCGAACATCGTGGAGGGCTGCGCCGGCGGACTGGCCGCGATGACCGCCGTGCACGCGGAAAGCGGTCTTCCGGCGGCCGAACGGCTGGCCCGCGCCTACGCCGACCGCCTGCTCGCCGCTACCCCGACCGGCGACGGGTTCGCGCGCGGCCGGGCCGGGGTCGGCTGGGCGCTGCTGCGCTACGCGCGCCTGGCGCACGACCAGCGCTACGCCGTCGCCGGCCGGTCCCACCTGCGGGCGGACCACGCGCTGCGCCAACGCCTCCTGGACGTGGTCGAAGCGGACCACAGCTGGTGCTCCGGCCTGGCCGGCGCGGTGCTCGCGCATTCGGCGCACCCGGATCAGCCGGTCGACGCCTACACGTTGCACCTCGACCGGTGCCTCAACGCGCTGGCGGTGCACGAGCCGCTGCGCGACCTCAGCCTGTGCCATGGTGAGCTGGGCGTGCTGGAACCCCTGGCCGTCCTCGCCGAACGCGGGCACGACCTCGCGTCGGCGATGCTCACCCGGCGCGCCGGGCTCGTCCTCGGCGCGTTGGACCAGTACGGAGCGCGGTGCGGCACCCCGGGCGGGGTGCCGTCGGCGGGACTGTTGACCGGTTTGTCGGGGATCGGTTACGGCCTGCTGCGCTTGGGCTTCCCCGAGCGGACGCCTTCCGTGCTGGTGCTCGACCCCTCTGCAAGTCCCTACCCCTCCAAGGAGAACCCCCGATGAGCGACGCCGGCCACGACGAGGTCCCCACCTGGCGCGACGACCAGGACGGCGACCACCCCGCCGGGGAGATGGCGCTGACCCGCAAGAACAAGACCGGCGCCCGGGCTCGCGCGCTGGCCGGCCTGACCCTGGCCGTGGGCGCGTACGCGGTGGTAGCCGCGAGCCTCGCCGACAGCACGTCGGTGAGCGCGCCCGTCATCCGGTGACCCGCGTCAACGGGTAACACCGCACGAAGGAGCCGAACTGCCCGCGCGGACACTGGGGGTGCGGGCAGTTCGGCGTGCGCTTGACTAAGGTCGGGCCATGCAGACCCGCGCGCCGGTCGTGGTCGGCCGCGACGACGAACTCCGGGTGTTGGACCAGGCCCTCGCCGACGCGGCGGCGTGTCGCGGGCGGGCGGTGTTCCTCGTCGGCGAACCCGGCATCGGCAAGACCCGGCTGGCCCGGGTGACCGCCGGGTCGGCGTTCGACCGCGGCATGCGGGTGCTGCGCGGCCGGGGGTCCACGATCGGGCCGCTGGTGCCGTTCCGGCCGCTGGCCGAGGCGCTGATGTCGCTGCCGCGCGGCGGGGACGCGCCGGACCTGCGGGAGCTGGGCCCCTACCAGTCGGCGCTGGGCCGGCTGGTGCCCGAGTGGGGTGCCGAGCCGCGCGAGAACCACTCGATCGTCGTGCTGGCCGAGGCGGTGCTGCGGCTGCTGGTGCTCGTCGGCCGGACCCACCCGTGCCTGCTGGTGCTGGAGGACCTGCACGACGCGGACGCCGAGACGCTCGCGGTCATCGACTACCTGGTGGACAACCTGGACCAGACTCCGGTCGCGCTGCTGGTGACCATGCGCGCCGACCCGGGTCCGGCGCTGGACGTGGTCCGGCTGGCGGCGCAGCGGGCCGCGGGGACGTTGCTGGAGCTGCGCCGGCTGACCGAGCCGATGGTGCGCGAGATGGTCGCCTCCTGCCTGGAGGTGACCGCCGGGGAGGTGCCCGACGCGGTCGCCGACCGGTTGTGGGCCGACAGCGCCGGCATCCCGTTCGTGGTCGAGGAGATGCTGCACGGGCTGGTCAGCGGCGGGTCGCTGGTGCGCGGGCCGGGCGGCTGGCAGGTGCTGGGCGAGCTGCGCATCGACGTGCCGACGGCGCTGGTGCGGGCCATCGCGCACCGCACCGACCGGTTGGGGCCGCAGGGCCGTGAGCTGCTGTCCGCGGCGGCCGTGCTGGGGCACCGGTTCCCGCTGTCGGTGCTGCGCGAGGTCACCGGCCTGGACGACCGGGCGCTGCTGTCGCACCTGCACGCCGGGGTCGCGGCGCAGCTGGTGACCCCGGACGAGCCGGTGCCGGACTGGTACGCGTTCCGCCACCCGTTGACCGCCGAGGCGCTGTTGGCGCAGTTGACGCCGACGCACCGGGCGGACCTGGCGCGGCGCACCGCGGACGCCGTGCTGCGGCTGCACCCCGAGCTGCCCGGCGAGTGGTGCCCGCTGGTGGCGTCGCTGCGGCTGGACGCGGGGCAGACCGCGGAGGCCGGCCAGCTGCTGGCCGAGGCGGGGCGGCGGGCGTTGGCCGACGGCGCGGCCGGGTCGGCGGTGCGGCTGCTCGACCACGCGCACCGGTTGCTGGCCAGCGGGGTGGACGTGGCGATCCGGGCGGACGTGCTGCGGTCGCTGCTGCCGGCGCTGGGCGAGGCGGGGCAGTTCGAGCGGGCGTTCGCGCTGGCCGACACGGTGGCGGAGCTGAGCGCGGCCGGGTTGCCGCCGGTGCGGCGGGCCGAGCTGCACACGATCCTGGCGCGGGTGGCGTGGCTGTCGGGGCGGTTGGCGGAGGGCAGCGCGCAGGTCGACGCGGCCCGTGCCCTGCTGGGTCCCGACGCCGACGACTCGCACCTGGCGCGGGTGGACGCGGTGGCGGCGTTCCTGGCGCTGGAGGCGCAGCGGCCCGACCGGATCTCCGCCGCCGAGGCGTTGGCGCGGCGGGCCGCCGAGGCCGCGTCGCGGGCGTCGTTGCCGGAGGTGGCGTGCGAGGCGTTGCAGCTGCTGGGCATCCTGGCGCGCGACCGCGACCTCGGCGAGGCGACCGGGCACTTCCTGCGGGCGCGGCAGCTGGCGGAGGAGAACCGGCTGCCGATCCACCGGACGTACGCGACCGTGCGGCTGGCGGGCATCGACTGGTTGGCCGACGGGTCGGTGGTCGAGCTGGTCGAGGCGCGCGAGGAGGCGTTGCGGGTCGGCGCGATCACCGTGGCGTACAACGTGGACGCGATCCTCGGGCTGGACGCGGTGCTGCGCGGCGAGTACGCGGCGGCCGAGGAGAAGCTCGCGGTGTGCGGCGAGGGCACGCGGCGGTTGCAGCTCAAGCCGATGACGCTGTACGTGCTGATGGCCCAGGCGACCGCCGCCGCCCACCAGGGCAAGCGGTCCGAAGTGGACAGCGCGGTGGCCCGGTTCCACGAGCTGGGCGGGATCGGGTCGCAGGAACGGCCGTTGTGCTTCGGTCTGGCGCGGGCGTTCTGCGCGTTGTTGGAGGAGGACCGGGACCTCGCGGAGCAGGACGTGGCGCGGGCGATGGCTTACGAGGCCGAGACGCCCACGACGTTCCACCTGTCCGGGACGCACGGGTTGCGCCTGCTGCTCGGGGCGTTGAGCGGTGCGCTCGACCTGGCGGGTTATGCGGAGATCACGCGGTCGGCGGCGGCCGGGATGCGGTGGAACCGGGTGTTCGGGCAGTTCGCCCTGGCGGTGCTGCTCGGGCGCGAGGGGCGGGAGGAGGAGGCCGCGGCGGCCGTGCGGGAGGCGCGGGAGGCGGCGGCGATCTACCCGTTGGCGCGGTTCCTGGGGTTGCGCTTGGTGGCCGAGGCGGCGGTGCGCGACGGGTGGGGCGAGCCGGTGGCGTGGCTGCGCGGGGCGGAGGAGTACTTCCACGCCGCCGGGGCGACGGCGGTGGCCAGCGCGTGCCGGGGCTTGTTGCGGCAGGTGGGGGCGTCGGTCCCGCAACGGCGGACCGGGGTCGAGCAGGTGCCGCGCGAGCTGCGGGCGCTGGGCGTGACCGTGCGGGAGTTCGAAGTGCTCCGGCTGTTGGCGGGGCGGTTGGGGAACAAGGCGATCGCGACCCGGTTGCACATCTCGCCGCGGACGGTGGAGAAGCACGTCGCCAGCCTGATCACCAAGACGTGCCGGCCGGACCGGGAGTCGCTGACCACCCTGGCCGCCGACCTCTCACCCTCCGACCGGCCCTAGTGCGGAGGAACGCCGTTCGCTAGGACTGGTGGGCGTGAGGACCTTCCTGGCACTTGCGGTGGCAACGGCACTTCTCGCGGTCGGCGCTCCCGGCACGGCCGCCGCCTCCGGCGCGGCGGACTCGGCTGCGGCGGACTTCTCTGCGGCGTCCGACGTCACCCGCGGCCCGTGCGCGTACACGGCCACTCCGGACGACCCGGCGGCCCGCCCCGTGAAGCTGCCCCCGGACCCGCGGCGCACGCCGTCGCACGGCACGGCGTCGGTGGTCCTCGCCACGTCGCAGGGCCCCATCGGGCTGACCCTGACCCGGGCGGCGGCCCCGTGCACCGTCCAGAGCTTCCTCCACCTGGTGCGCAACAAGTTCTACGACGACACGACGTGCCACCGGCTCACGGCGTACCCGACGCTGAAGGTCTTGCAGTGCGGCGACCCGAGCGGCACCGGCGAGCGCGGTCCGGGCTACAAGTACAAGGACGAGCTGCCCACCAACCTCCAGCCCGCTCCCGGCGACCCGACCGGCCAGCGCCGGATCTACCCGAGGGGCACGCTGGCCATGGCCAACGCGGGGCCGAACACGAACGGCAGCCAGTTCTTCCTGGTGACGTCGGACTCGGTGCTGCGGCCGAACTACACGGTCTTCGGCCGGATCGACGAGGCGGGCCTCGCGACGCTGGACCGGATCGCGGCGAAGGGCATCGCGCCGACCCCGGACAACCCGGCCCCGGTGGACGGGCGACCGGCCGAGCCCGTGGACATCAGCCGGGCCAAGCGCACCTGCTGAGACCGGAAACCGCTGGTAGGGTGGCTGTGGCGACCGGTCGGGGATGATCACCCGATCGTGCGACATGCAGGATCCGCGACCAACCGGCTCCTCGCGCGTCCCGTAGAACAAGGAACGCGGGAACCACGGCACGGCTCCCACTCGACGCGGGGCGCGGGTCTCGACGCCGGGCGCGGGGCTCGACGCGGGGCTGGGGCTCGCCGGGCTGGGGTCGTCGCGGGCGCGAGGCTCGTCGTCGCCGGGCGCGAGGCTTGGCGGCCGGCTGGGGGTCGTCGCCGGGCGCGGGGCTCGACAGCGGCCGGGCGCGGGTTCACGAGGTCGGCGCGGTGACCCGGATGTCGGCGTTCCAGTCCCGGAACGTGTGCTCGGTCTGTTGGAAGGTCTTGTCTTCCAGCGTCTTCAGGGTCTGCTCCACGCGCACCGGCAGGTCGCCCGGCCCCACCCACACCGTCGCGGTCGCCGTGAAGCCCGACTCGTAGGCCGCCATCAGCTGGGTCCGCCGCATCGGGTCCGCGGTCTGGTCCGCCTGCACCCGCAGGTCCACCAGCAGCGTGTAGCGGCGGGTCGGGGTGCCGTCGATCGTCTCCTCGCCCGTCTGCACCAGCAGCGACCCGCGCAGCGACCCGACCACCGACCGCGGGTCCACCTCGTCGGCCACCGCCTCGACCGGCGCGCCGGACTTGATCGGCACGCGGTCCACCCGGCTCAGCCGCGTCCAGCCACCGCCACCGGACCGCGAGTAGCCCGCGTCCGCGAGCACCACGACGTCCACCGAGTCCTCGCGCAGCGACACCAGCCGGGCGTCCCGCGACCGGACCAGGCCGCCCTCCTGGCGGACCCGTCGGCTCGACATGGTCCGCTCGGCCTCGAACCGCACGGAGTACTGCTCCGCCGACCGGTCGGCCAGGGCCCTGACCAGCGTTCCCGCGTCGGGCGCCGGCGGGCCGAGGGTCGGTGTCGGCAGGGCTGTCCTGGCCGTGCAGCCCGCCGACAGAACCAGGCACAGCAGCAACGGGACCAGGGACCTGCGCATGACTCCCCCACGGAACGGTGAACGCCTCCCATCCTTGCGCACCCGCCCCCGGCCCCGCGCGGGAACCACCAAAGTCCACCGACGCTCGGACTCCGCGAGCGGCTCGACTACCGTGACGACCATGCCCCACGTGCTCTCGGTCAACACCGGCGCCCGCATGGACTTCAACGCCGCCACGCTCGACCACACCGGCATCGCCAAGCGACCCGTCACCGGACCGGTGCACGTCCACGCGCCGGAGTCCGGCAGCGGCGTCGAGGGCGACTTCGTCGCCGACACCAAGAACCACGGCGGCGAACTCAAGGCCGTCTACGCCTACGCCCGCGAGGACCTCGACGCGTGGTCCGCCGAGCTGGGCCGCGACCTCGCGCCGGGCCTGTTCGGCGAGAACCTGACCACCGAGGGCATGGACCTGACCGGCGCGCTCCTCGGCGAACGGTGGCGCGTGGGCACGGCGGTGCTCCAGGTCACCGGGCCGCGCATCCCGTGCTCGACGTTCGCCCGGATCATGGAGCGGGACGGCTGGGTGAAGGCGTTCACCGCGAAGGCGACGCCCGGCGCGTACTTCCGCGTCCTGGAACCGGGGCTGATCGCCGCCGGGGACGAGGCGGTCCTGCTCGACCGCCCCGGCCACGACGTCACGATCGGGCTCACCTTCCGCGCCGTCACGCTGGAACCGGCCCTGTTGCCGCGCCTGCTCGACGCGGGCGACCACCTCCCGGAGAACCTGCGCGACCGCGTCGAGCGCCGCTTGGCCGGCAAACCCGCCTGACCGATCGCGTTGGGTCAGGCCAGCGCGGAGAGCTTCTCGAACTCCTCGTCGGTCAGCTCGATCGTCCGGGCGGCGGTGTTCTCCTCCAGGTGCGCGATCGAGGACGTGCCCGGGATCGGCAGCACGTTCGGCGCGCGCCGCAGCAGCCAGGCCAGCGCGAGCTGCGCCGGGGTGGCGCCGTGCTCGCGCGCGGCCGTGTCCAGGACGCCGCCGGGACGGGCGATCTCGCCGCTGGCCACCGGGAACCACGGGATGAACGCGATGCCGTGCTCGGTCGTGTAGTCGAGCACGGCCTCGTGCTGCCGGTTCGCCAGGTTGTAGAGGTTCTGCACGCTGACGATCGGCGCGACGGCCCGCGCCGCCTCCAGCTGCTTCACGTCCACTTCGGACAGTCCGATGTGCCGGATCTTGCCCTCCTCCTGGAGCTTGCGCAGCTCGCCGACCTGGTCCTCCAGCGGGTAGTCGGGGTCGATCCGGTGCAGCTGGAACAGGTCGATGCGCTCGACGCCCAGCCGGCGCAGGCTGGCCTCGGCGGACGCGCGCAGGTACTCGGGCTTGCCCAGGATCGGCCACTCGCCCGGGCCGGTGCGCAGCAGACCCGCCTTGGTGGCCACGACCAGGCCGTCGGCGTAGGGGTGCAGCGCCTCCTTGATCAACTCCTCGTTGACGTGCGGGCCGTACGAGTCGGCCGTGTCGATGAAGTCGATCCCCAGCTCGACGGCCCGGCGCAGCACCGCGATCGCGTTGTCGCGGTCGGCCGGGTACCCCCAGATGCCCTCGCCGGTCAGCCTCATGGCCCCGTAGCCCAGGCGGTTGACGGTCAGGTCCCCACCGAGCGAGAAAGTCTCGGACACCTCAGGTGCTCCTCTTGTCAGGTGACGTTCCCTCTCGCCAACCCGACGGAGTCCGGACGTGTTCCCCGTTCCACCGAGAGAGATGGTGGGAACAAATCGACGCTTCGCCCATCCGGCGGACATCGCGAATATTCTTCATGTCCCTAGGCTCGTCGGTCGAGGACGATCGAGGAGCCACCACCATGAAGCGTCTGATAGCCGCAGTGACCCTGCTCCTGCCGGTGCTGTCCGGAACGGCTCTCGCCGCGCCGGGTGCGACCGGACCGGCTTCGGCCGGGACCGCGACCGGCGGGACCGCTGTCGGTGTCCACAACGCCTACACCCAGCAGGCCGCCCCGTACCTGGTCGACGTGCTGGACAAGAAACCGGGCATGGTCGAGATCGACGTCTGGACCAACTTCTTCTTCAGCCGCGACTTCCAGGTCGGCCACGACCCGGGCAACGCCAACAACTGCGCCCGCGCGACCACGTACGAGGAACTGCGCACGGGTTCGCGCAACCAGAACCTGGCGGGCTGCCTGCGCAACATCCGCCTGTGGCACGACCGCAACCCGAACCACCCGCCGGTCGTGCTCAAGGTCGAGTTCAAGAACGGCTTCGACGACCGGGGCGGCTACGGCCCCGACGAGTTCGACCGCCTGGTGGCCGAACACCTGGGCGCCGGATCCGTCTTCGGCCCCGCTCACCTGATCGGCACCCACCCGACCCTGGACGCCGCCGCCCGCGCCGGTGCCTGGCCGAGCCGTGCGGCGTTGACCGGGAAGTTCGTGATCCTGGTGGAGGTCGGGACGTTCGAGGCCCAGAACCCGTTCGACAACTACGACACCGACCTGGAGTACGCGGACCGCCTGATCTCCGCGCGCGACAGCGGCACCCTGTCGTCGGCCATGGCGTTCCCCGCGATCAACGGGGCGTCGCAGTCGGATCCGCGGGTCGGTGATCGGGGTGGGGCGCGGGCACCGTGGTTCGTGGCGTTCGACGGCAGCGCGAGCGCTTACGCGAGCTACCCCGGGGATTCCTACCTGGGCGGCCACTACCTGGTGGTCATGACCGACGCCCACTCCGTCGCACCGGCCATCGACGCCCGCACCCCGTCCGTGGCCGACGCCCAGGCCCGCGTCCGGCTGCTCTCGGGCAAGGGGGCGACCATCGTGTCCAGCGACTGGCTGGACCCGGCGATCGTGGGCTACTCCGTCTGACCGCACCGCTCGTAGGATTGCTCAACTGTTGAACAATACGACAATTCTACGACCACCGAGCGAGCGCGGCCGAGTTTGTGGCCGAGCGACCGAACCCTGCCCGCGCCCTGCCAGCCGCCGGTGCCGGCGGCTGGCGGGGCGCGGACGAACCGCCGTCAGCGGGTCTTGGCCACCAAGGTCAGGACGTCGTACTTGGCCACCGACTCGCCCTTCTGGTTCACCAGGTCGGCGTCCCAGCGCACCTCGCCGTACTCCTGGTCCTCGCGCGGCGTGATCTGCTTCGCCGTCAACGTCACCGTCAGCTCGTCCCCCGGGAACGTCGGCGTCAGGAACCGCAGGTTCTCCAACCCGTAGTTCGCCAGCACCGGCCCCGGCTCCGGCGACACGAACAACCCCGCCGCGAACGACACCACCAGGTACCCGTGCGCGACCCGCCCCCCGAAGAACGGGTTCGCCGCCGCCGCTTCCTCATCCATGTGCGCGTAGAACGTGTCCCCGGTGAACGACGCGAAGTGCTCGATGTCGTCCAACGTCACCGTGCGCGGCCCGGCCACCACCGTGTCGCCGACCCGCAACTCCGCCAACGACTTACGGAACGGGTGCTCCCCCTCCGTGTTCCGCTCCGCACCGGCGACCCACCGCCCCGTCACCGCGGTCAGCACCCGCGGGCTGCCCTGGACCGCCGTCCGCTGCATGTGGTGCAGCACGCCGCGAATCCCGCCCATCTCCTCACCGCCACCGGCCCGTCCCGGACCACCGTGCACCAGCGCCGGCAGCGGCGAGCCGTGGCCCGTGGACTCCTTCGCGTCGTCCCGGTCCAGCACCAGCAGCCGCCCGTGCCACGGCGCGACGCCCAGCACGACGTCGCGCGCGAAGTCCGCGTCGTAGGTCACCACGGACCCGACCAGGCTGCCCGTCCCCCGCGCCGCCAGCTCGACGGCCTGCTCCACACCGTCGTACGGCAACAACGTGGACACCGGCCCGAACGCCTCCACCTCGTGCGGCTGGGCGCGGTCGGGGTCGGCCTTCAGCAGCACCGGCGACATGAAGGCGCCGCGCTCCGCGTCGGCGTCCACCACGTCGACCCGGTCCAGCGACCCGTACACGACGTCGCCGGCCTCCAGCAGCGCCTTGAGCGACCGCCGCACCTCCTCCCGCTGCTCCAAGCCCGCCAGCGCGCCCATGCGCACGGACTCGTTCGCCGGGTTGCCGATCACGACCTTCGCCAGCCGCTCCCGGGCCGCCTCGGCGACGGCGTCCAGCAAGCCCGCGGGCACCAGGGCGCGGCGGATGGCCGTGCACTTCTGGCCCGCCTTCACGGTCATCTCGCTGACCAGCTGCTTGACGAACAGGTCGAACTCCGGCGTCCCCGGCTCGGCGTCCGGACCGAGGATCGAGCAGTTCAGCGAGTCGGCCTCGGCGTTGAACCGCACGGACGACCGGACCACCGCCGGGTGCGTGCGCAGGTGCTGGGCCGTGGACGCGGAGCCGGTGAAGCCGACCAGGTCCTGCTCGGTGAGGTGGTCGAGCAGGTCGCCCGCGCTGCCGCAGACCAGCTGCACCGCGCCCTCGGGCAGCAGGCCCGAGTCCAGCATCAGCGACACCAGCTTCTCGGTGATGTACGCGGTCTGCGAGGCGGGCTTGATCAGCGACGGGACGCCGGCGATGAACGCGGGCGCGAACTTCTCCAGCGGGCCCCACATGGGGAAGTTGAAGGCGTTGATCTGCACGGCGACGCCCCGCAGCGGGGTGGCGATGTGCTGGCCCAGGAACGTGCCGCCCCGGCTGAGCGGTTCGAGGCCGCCGTCCACGTACACCGACGCGTTGGGCAGCTCCCGCTTGGCCTTGCTGGCGTAGCCGAACAGCACGCCGATGCCGCCGTCGACGTCGATCAGCGAGTCGGTCCTGGTCGCGCCGGAGCGGGCGGAGAGCGCGTACAGCTCGTCGCGGTGCTCGCGCAGGTGGGAGGCGAGGGCCTTGAGCAGGGCCGCGCGCTGGTGGAAGGTCAGCTCGCGCAGCGCCGGACCGCCGACCCGCCGGCCGTGGTCCAGGGCCGCCGCCATGTCGACGCCCGCCGACGATATGCGGGCGATCTCCTCGCCGGTCACGGCGTCGTGCAGCGGAGCGCCCTCGACGGACGGCGTGTGCCACTGACCGGACACGTAGCTGCGGAGCATGGCCATCGGGTCTCGACCTCCTCGTCGGGTGCCGGTGGGTGTCCCGGCCTAGCGACAGTAAAGCGCCCGTACTTTCATCGTGACTTGATTAAAGGCGATGCAGTAACTTCGGGCCACGCCGCTGCACCGAAAGGCCGCCTTTTTCACGGAAGGGACCGGTGTCGATGAGGACACGAGTGCTGGTCAGCGCGGTCGCGTTGGCCCTGGGAGGGCTCGCCGCGCCCGCGGCGCAGGCCGCGCCCGCCGCGGCGCCCGTGCCGCTGGCCGTCACGTTCGCCGACGAGTTCAACGGCCCGGCGGGCACGCGCGTCGACGGCGCCAAGTGGAACACCGAGGTCGGCGACAACGGCGGGAACAACCGGGAGCACCAGTACTACACGACCTCGGCGTCCAACGCGGCGCTCGACGGCGCGGGCAACCTGGTGATCACCGCCCGCAAGGAGAACCCCGGCAACTACAACTGCTGGTACGGCCGCTGCCAGTACACCTCCGCGCGGATCAACACCTCCGGCAAGTTCACCACCACCTACGGCCGGGTCGAGGCGCGCATGAAGATGCCGCGCGGCAAGGGGATCTGGCCCGCGTTCTGGATGCTCGGCCAGGACATCGGCAGCGTCGGCTGGCCCAACAGCGGCGAGATCGACATCATGGAGTTCCTGGGGCACCAGCAGAACACGGTGTACGGGACGATCCACGGCCCCGGTTATTCCGGTGCCGGCGGCATCGGCATGGCCTACAACGGCCCGAACTTCGCCGACGGCTTCCACACCTTCGCCGTCGACTGGACGCCGCAGGGCATCGCGTGGTCCGTGGACGGGCACGTGTACCAGCGGCGGACGCCCGCCGACCTGGGCGGGCGGCAGTGGGTGTTCAACAAGCCGTTCTTCATCATCCTCAACCTCGCCGTCGGCGGCGAGTGGCCCGGCTACCCCGACGCGTCCACGGTGTTCCCGCAGCAGTTCGTGATCGACTACGTGCGGGTGTCCACTCCGGACAGTGGCTCGGGCGGCCGGATCACGGGCGTGGGCGGGAAGTGCGTGGACGTGGCGGGCGCGAACACCGCGAACGGCACGCCGGTCCAGCTGTGGGACTGCAACGGGACGGCGGCGCAGCAGTGGACGCGTCCCGGTGACGGCACGATCCGCGCCCTGGGCAAGTGCCTGGACGCGGCGGCGGCCGGCACGGCGGACGGCACGCTCGTGCAGTTGTGGGACTGCAACGGGACCGGGGCGCAGCAGTGGGCGGTCAGCGGGGCGAACGACATCGTGAACATCCCGGCGAACAAGTGCCTGGACGCGCAGAACGCCTCGTCCGCCAACGGGACCAGGTTGCAGCTGTGGACGTGCACCGGCGGCGCCAACCAGAAGTGGACCGTTGCGGCATGATCGGTGGATGGACGAACTGATCCGCGCCGAGGCCGCGACCGCCGAGCGGGACCGGGTGGTGACCCCGCCGGTGGTGGCGGCCCTGGTCGAGGCGGGTGCGACGCGCATGCTCGCGCCCGCCTCGCTCGGCGGCGGGGAGATGGACCTGCCGTCGTGGCTGGTGGCGGTGGAGGACCTGGCGCGGGCCGACGGGTCGACCGGGTGGACGGCGATGACGACCAGCGCGACGTCGGCGCTGGCCTGGTACCTGCCGGCGGACGGCGCCGCGGAGGTGTTCGGGTCGCCCGCGTCGGTGGTCGCCGGGACGGCCGCGCCGGCGGGGCGCGCGGTGGCGGCGGACGGCGGTTACCGGGTCACCGGCCGGTGGGGGTGGGGCAGCGCGGTGCCGCTGTGCACCTGGGTGGCCGGCGGTGCGGTGACGCCGGACGGGCCGCGGTTCGTGCTGCTGCCCCGGTCGGCGGTGACCGTGCACGACACCTGGGACGCGGCGGGGTTGCGGGCCACCGCGTCGCACGAGTGGGAGGTGTCCGGGGAGTTCGTGCCGTTCCGGCGGGCGGTGTGGCCGGCTTCCGCCGAGGTGGACGCGCCGCTGGCGCGGTTCCCGTTCATCGCGTTCCTGGCGTTGGGGGTGGCGGCGGTCGGGTTGGGCATCGCGGCGCGGGCGGTCGAGGAGGCGGCGGCGTTGGCGGTGGTGAAGACGCCGCAGTACACGTCGACGGTGTTGGCCGCGCAGGCGTCGGCGCAGATCGACCTGGCGATCGCGGAGGCCCGGTTGTCCGCCGCTCGGGCGTTCCTGCACGCGGAGACGGCCGCACGGTGGGCCGACGCGGTGGCGGGGGCGCCGGTGGGGGCGGGTGACCGGGCGCGGCTGCGGTTGGCCTGCTCGCACGCCGCGGCGGAGGCGGCTTCGGTGACGCGGTTGGCGTTCGACCTCGGTGGGGGCAGCGCGGTGTTCGCGGACTCGCCGTTGCAGCGGTGCCTGCGGGACGCGCACGTGGCGGCGCAGCACGGGTTGGTGTCGCGGCGGTTGTTCGAGACCTACGGGGCGGTGCGGTTGGGGGTGGCGGTGGACACCAGCCGGTTGTGAAATCGCGCGGCCGGTGGGGGTGTTGTCCTTGGTGTGAAGCTTTCGGTGCTGGACAGGTCGCGGACGCGGACGGGTGTGGGGCACGCCGAGGCGTTGCGGGAGACGGTCGCGTTCGCGCGGGCGGTGGAGGCGTTGGGGTACCACCGGTTCTGGGTGTCCGAGCACCACGGCGTGCCGGGGGTGGCCGGGTCGGCGCCGACGGTGCTGGCGGCGGCGGTCGCGGCGGCGACGTCCCGGATCCGCGTGGGGACCGGCGGGGTGATGTTGCCCAACCACCGGCCGTTGGTGGTCGCCGAGCAGTTCGGGGTGCTGGATTCGCTGTTCCCGGGGCGGATCGACATGGGGTTGGGGCGGTCGGTGGGGTTCACCGAGCCGGTGCGGCGGGCGTTGGGGCGGGTGGACGCTTCCTCCGCCACGTCCGACGGGTTCGAGGAGCAGGTGGGTGAGCTGCTGTCGTACTTCGCCGACACGGCGGCGGTGCGGGCTTACCCGGCGCCGGGGCGCGCGGTGCCCGCGTTCGTGCTGGCGACCGGGGCGGGGGCGGGGGTGGCGGCCCGGTTGGGGTTGCCGTTGGTGATCGGGGGTTTCCGGGGCGAGGAGGCGATGTTGTCGGCGATCGCCGGGTACCGGTCCTCATTCCGGCCTTCCGCTTGGGCTGCCGAGCCGTACGTGGTGGTGTCGTTGGCCGTCGCGGTGGCGTCGACGACGGAGGATGCCTGGCGGCTGCTGGTTCCGGAGGCCTGGTCGATGGCGTACTCGCGGACCCGCGGTGAGTTCCCGGCGTTGCGGGCGCCCGAGGACATCCTGTCGTTGGCGATGCGCCCGCGCGAACGCCAGTACTTCGAGGAGAGCTTGCGGGGTCACGTCTTCGGCACGCCCACGGAGGTCGCGAAGGCCTTGGACGGGTTGCGGGCGCGGACGGGGGCGGACGAGGTGCTGGTGACCACGAGCACCCACGACCGCGCCGCCTTGCTCGACTCCTACCGCCTGCTGGCTGACCTGCCGGCTGTTGGAGGGTGACGCGCGGTCGCGGTTTCGCGCCCGGGTTCGGTGGGCGGTGGTGGGCGTTGGCGGGCGGTTCGTGCCGGGGTGGCAGGCACGGTGGGGGCGCGGCGGCAGGCTGGGCGCGGCGGGGCCGCGGCGGCGGGCAGGGCACGGCGGGGCCGCGGCGGCAGGCTGGGTGCGGCGGGGCCGCGGCGGCAGGCTGGGTGCGGCGGGGCCGCGGCGGCGGGGCGCGGCAGGCAGGCGCGGCGGGCAGGGCATGGCCAGGAGCGGCACGCAGGAGCCAGGCCAGGAGCAGGCGGCGGGCGAGGCAGGCGGCGCGGCGGGCGGCGGCGGCAGGAGCGACGGGCGGCGGCTGCGCGCGGGCGGTGCGGCGGGCGTAGCCGTGCGAGCGGGCAGGCCGAGCGGGGTGGCGGCGGGGGCGGCGGGGGCTGAGGGCGGGGCTGAGGGCGTTGGGGTGGGCCCGGGTCCGCCGCGACCTCATTCCATCTACGGGACGCGCGAGTCGGCTAAAAGTCGCGGATCCTGCATGTCACACGATCGGGTGATGCCGGCCGGGTGGCCCGCGAAAGCCACCCTACCAGCGCTTTCAGTGGTCGCGTTGCTGTTCCGCCAGGAAGCGTTCGAACTCCGCGCCCAGCTCGTCGGCGCTCGGCAGCGGCCCGTCCGGCTCCACGAGCAAGTTCTCCGACGCCTCCGTGAACGCGTCGTACTGCCGCTCCAGCGCCGCCACCACCTGGGCCACCTCGTCGGACTCCGCGACCTGCCGCGCGATCTCCGCCTCGGTCCGCCGAGCGGACTCGTGCAGTTGCGCCGCCTGGACCACCAGGCCCGTCGACTTCGTGATCGCCTCCAGCAGGTTCAGCGCCGCCGTCGGGTACGTGCCCTGGGCCAGGTAGTGCGGCACGTAGGCCGCGAAGCCCGTGGCGTCGTGGCCGGACTCGCCCAAGCGCAGCTCCAGCAGCGCCGCCAGGTTGCCGGGCACCTGCACCCGGCTGAACGGGCTCTTCTCCACCACCAGGTCCGGCCGGGTCGCGTGCGCGATCACGGTCAGCTTCCGCGTGTGCGGCACGCCCATGGGAATGCCGTGGAAGCTCACCGCCAGCCGCACGCCCCACCGGTCGATCAACGCGCGCACCGCCGCCACGACCGCCTCCCACCTGCGGTCCGGCTCGGGGCCGGTCAGCAGCAGGAACGGCGTGCCCACCGCGTCGTGCAGCAGGTAGACCACCAGTTCCGGCGCGGCGTAGCTCTCCCAGCGGTCGGTGTCGAAGGTCATCGGCGGGCGCCTGGCCCGGTAGTCGAGGAGGTCGTCGACGTCGAAGCGCGCGACCACGCGGTGTTCGTGCACCGACAGCAGGTGCTCGACCAGCGCCGCGCCCGCGCCGCCCGCGTCCATGAAGCCGTCGAAGTGGTGCAGCAGCACCGCTCCGGTCAGGTCCGGGACGTCGGAGTCGACCTCGAACAGCTCCTCCGGGTCCTGCGCCACCACGTGCCTCCCTCACTCGGGTCTTCCTCCCCCGGTCAACGCCGCGCGACCGCTGATCCATTCCCCGATCCCGTCGAGCATCCGCGCCAACCCGAACTCGAACAGCGTGCCGAGGTCCATGTCCACCTCCGACCCCGCCATCCGGGCGAACATCGGGAACCTCCCGGACGCCACCAGCGACGTCATGACCCCCGCCTGCCGGGCCATCCACTCGTCCTCGGTGATGCCGGTCTGGTGCCGCTGCTCCGCCTCGTGCTCCAGGTTCACCGCGATGCCCCGCACGAACCCGAACAGCGTGACGGCCGCGTGCAGCGCCTCCTCGGCGGTCAGGCCGTGCCCGTCCAGCGCCTGCATGATCCACTCGGTGTGCGCGACCGCGTTGGGCAGCATCGTCGGCCGGGTCATCGAGATCGCGCCGGCCAGCCACGGGTGCCGGCTGAACAGGTCCCATTCCAGCCGCGCGACCGTCTCAAGCCGTTCCCGCCACCCGCCCGAACCGACCGGCAGCGGGGACGCTCCGAAAGCGGTGTCGATCATGCGCACCACCAGTTCGTCCTTGCCGGGAACGTGCCGGTACAGCGACATCGCCGCCACCCCGAGCTGTCCGGCGACGCGGCGCATGGACAGCGCGGCCAGGCCCTCGGTGTCGGCGATGGCGAGCGCGGTGCGCACCACCGCGTCGGCGGTGAGGTCGTCCTTCACCACGGGTGGCGCCGCGGGAGCGGGTGACGACACGACCGTGCCGACACCGGCCACCGCGTGCACCAACCCCTCTTCGCGCAACGCCGCCAGCACCTTGGTCGCCGTCGCCATCGCCACGCCCCACCGCGCGGTGATCTCCCGCGTGGACGGCACCCGGTCGCCGGGGCGCAGCTCGCCCCGCGCGATGCGCTGCCGGATCTCGCCCGCGATCCGTTCGTAGACCATGACCACCTCCGCACTAGTGCACTACGGTAGTGCACTAGTGCACCAGATGGCAATTGAACTGCTAGCGAACGCATGTACGGTGTACGCATGAACACCGTACTGATCTCCGGCGCGAGCATCGCCGGGCCCGCCCTCGCCCACTGGCTGCGCCACCACGGCCTCACCCCGACCGTCGTCGAACGCGCCCCCGCTCCCCGCCCCGGCGGCCAGGCGGTGGACATCCGCGGCACCGCCCGCGAGGTCGTGGCGCGGATGGGTGTGCTGGACCAGGTCCGCGCCGCGCACACCGGGGCGCGGGGCATGGCCTTCGTCAACGCCGAGGGCAAGCGCACCTCGACCATGGCCGCCGACGCGCTCGGCGACTCCGGCGGCGCGATCGCCGAGATCGAGATCCTGCGCGGCGACCTGGTCCGCATCCTCCACGACCGGACCGCCAACGAGATCGAGTACCTGTTCAACGACACCATCACGTCCCTGACCGAGACCCCCGACGGCGTCGAGGTCACCTTCGAGAACTCGCCGACCCGCACGTTCGACCTGGTGGTCGGCGCGGACGGCCTGCACTCGAAGGTCCGGTCGCTCGCCTTCGGCCCCGAAGCGGACTTCACCCACGACATGGGCGCCTACACCGCGATCTTCAGCACCACCCGACAAGCGGACTCCGACGGCTGGATGCTCCTGCACACCGTCCCCGGCCGCGCGGCGGGCGTCTACCCGACGCCGGACGGCCGCGCGAAGGCCATGTTCACCTTCAAGTCCCCCGTCGTCCCGCACGACCGCCGCGACGACGCCTTCCAGCGCGACCTGATCGCGCGGACCTACGCGCACGACGGCTGGGAAGTCCCGCGGCTGCTGGAAGACCTGCGCACCGCCGAGGATTTCTACTTCGACCGCCTCTGCCAGGTCCGCCTGGACTCCTGGAGCCGCGGCCGGGTCGCCCTGCTCGGCGACGCCGCGTTCTGCGCCTCCCCGCTGGCGGGCAACGGCACCAGCATGGCGCTGGTCGGCGCGTACCTGCTGGCCGGCGAACTGGCCACCGCGCCCGACCACGGCACCGCGTTCCGCCGTTACCAGCAGCGGATGCGCGAGTACGTCGACAAGTGCCAGAAGTTCGCGCTCGGCGGCGTGGACGGGCTGCTGCCCAAGAGCCGGATGTTCATCCGCATGCGGGACCTGACGCTGCGGATCGTGCCGCACATCCCCGGCGGCAGCAGGATCTTCGGCGACCTGCAGAAGATCGCCAACGCCGTGACGCTCCCCGATTACCGGCCCGTGCGCATTTCGCCTTGACCTCCACCCAACTCCAGGTCTTACGTTTCGGCCATGGACATGGAAGTCACCGCGTGGATGTCGCTGTACCACATGACCAACGCGCAGAACGACAAGAAGCCCTTCTCCAAGGCGACCCTCAAGCGCATCTGGTCGTTCGCCCGGCCCCGCAAGGCCCGGCTCACGCAGTACCTCGTGGTCAGCGTCGTCGTGGCGGTGCTCGCGGTCGCGACGCCCGTGCTGGCCGGGCGGATCGTGGACGCGATCGTCCACGGCTCGTCCTACGAGGTGGTGCTGGGCCTGGCCGGGCTCATCGCGGGCATCGCGATCGCGGAGGCGGCGCTGGGGCTGTTCGCCCGGTGGCTGTCGGCGAGCATCGGCGAAGACCTCATCCTCGACCTGCGCACGACCGTGTTCGACCACGTCCAACGCATGCCGGTCGCGTTCTTCACGCGCACCCGCACCGGCGCGCTGGTGTCCCGGCTGAACAACGACGTGATCGGCGCGCAGCGGGCGTTCAGCGACACGCTGTCCAGCGTCGTGGGCAACCTGGTCACGCTGGTCCTCACGTTCGTCGTGATGATCGGCCTGTCGTGGCAGATCACGTTGCTGGCGCTGGTGTTGCTGCCGGTGTTCGTGCTGCCGGCCCGCCGGATGGGCACGCGTCTGGCCCGGCTGGAGCGCGAGGCCGCCAACCACAACGCCACCATGAGCACGCAGATGACCGAGCGGTTCTCCGCGCCGGGCGCGACGCTGGTGAAGCTGTTCGGGCGGCCCGGCCGGGAGTCGGCGGAGTTCGCGGTGCGGGCGCGGCGGGTGCGCGACATCGGGGTGCGCTCGGCGATGGTGCAGACCGTGTTCCTCACCGCGTTGACGCTGGTCTCCGCGCTGGCGTTGGCGCTGGTCTACGGCCTGGGCGGGTTCTACGCGCTGCGCGGCGAGCTGGACCCGGGCTCGGTGGTGGCGCTGGCGCTGCTGCTGACCCGCCTGTACGCGCCGCTGACCGCCCTGGCCAGCGCGCGGGTCGAGGTGATGAGCGCGCTGGTCAGCTTCGAGCGGGTGTTCGAGGTGCTCGACCTCAAGCCGCTGATCGAGGAGAAGCCGGACGCGCGGACCGTGCCGGACGGGCCGGTGTCGGTGGAGTTCGACGGGGTCGGGTTCGCCTACCCGTCGGCGGACAAGGTGTCGCTGGCCTCGCTGGAGGAGGTCGCGGTGCTGGACACGCGGGGCGGGGTGGACGTGCTGCACGACGTGTCCTTCCGCGCCGAACCGGGCCAGCTGGTGGCGCTGGTCGGGTCGTCGGGCGCGGGCAAGTCGACCATCGCGTCCCTGCTGCCGCGCCTGTACGACGTGGACCGGGGCGCGGTGCGACTGTCCGGTGTGGACGTTCGCGACCTCAAGCTGTCGGCGATCCGGGACACGTTGGGCATGGTCACCCAGGACGGGCACCTGTTCCACGAGTCGATCCGGGAGAACCTGCTGCTCGCGCGGCCGGAGGCGACCGAGGAGGAGGTGTGGGACGTGCTGCGCCGCGCGCGGCTGGCGGACCTGGTCGAGTCGCTGCCCGACGGGCTGGACACGGTCGTGGGCGAGCGCGGCTACCGGCTCTCCGGCGGCGAGCGGCAGCGGCTGACCATCGCCCGGCTGCTGCTGGCCCGCCCGCGCGTGGTCATCCTCGACGAGGCCACCGCCCACCTGGACTCGACGTCCGAAGCGGCGGTGCAGGCGGCGCTGGGCGAGGCGCTGGCCGGCCGCACCGCCGTGGTCATCGCGCACCGGCTGTCCACGATCCGCGCCGCCGACCAGATCCTGGTGGTCGAGGGCGGGCGGATCGTGGAGCGCGGCACGCACCCCGACCTGCTCGCGGCGGGCGGCCGGTACGAGGAGCTGTACCGGACTCAGTTCGCCGAGGAGGCCCCGGTGTCCTGATCCTGGCCGGGCACCGCGGTCCGGTCGGTCAAGCCAGGCCCTCGAAGTACGCCTTCTGCGACGGGTAGTAGTCGTCGAAGGCGGGGGCGGGCTTGCCGGCCCGGACGGCGGCCAGGCGGTCCAGGTAGTACTCCCAGCCGGGACCGATCTCGCCGATGCCCTCGGTGGACTTCAGGTGGTGCACCAGCTTCAGCTCGGTCACACCGTCCACTTCGGACAGCAGGAGTTCGAGCTTCCACACGCCGTAGGAGTCGATGGTGGACACGGCCAGGCGCAGCGGCGCGGCGCACGCGTCGATGCGGGTCTCCATCCACGGTTGGCCCTCCTCGAAGGCCATCTGCACCTTGATCCGCCGGCCCGGCGCGGCGTCGCCCTCCCAGGGGCCGAACCAGGTCGCGGTGCGCTCGGGGTCGGTCACGCTCGCCCACACGTCCTCGACGTGGGCGCGGAACGTGCGGGTCAGCACCAGGTCCGCGCCGGTGGGCGTCGGGACCAGGGTGGCGGTCGGTAACGGGGTCATGCCGTCCTCATCTCTCGTCTCGCGACCCCAGCGTAGCCACGATCGTCACCGGTCCGGCAGGGCTTTCAGATATGCCGTCAACGCCGCGTGGTAGGGCAGGACGGTGGTCAGGTCGGCGTGCTCGTCGGGACCGTGCTGCCCGTCGCCGCCGATGCCGAAGATCACCGCGTCGACGCCGCGCTGGTGGTAGAACCGCGAGTCCGCCGCGCCGTGCTTGCGCAGCAGGTCGCCGCTGAACCCCTGGTCGCGGGCGGCCTTCCGGAGCGCTCGCACGTCGGGGCTGTCGGGGTCGGCCCGGTGCGGCGGCTCGACGTGGGACACCTCGACGTCCGCGCCGGTCAGCGCCTTGAGGTGCGCGGCGACCCGCGCCGGGTCGCGGAAGTCGGCGTCCTCGGGCGGGAACCGGATGTCCAGCCACGCCGACGCGTCGGCCGGGACCTGGTTGAGCGCGGTGTTGGTGGTCTCGACGCGGGCGATGTTGACGGTGGTCCGCCAGGCCTCCCCGGCGGGGGGCGGGTAGGCCTTGAGCAGGGCGTCCAGCGACCGCATGAGCCCGACCACGGCGTTGTCGCCCAGCCACGGGTAGGCGCTGTGCGCGGCCCGTCCGGTGACCGACAGCCGCGCGTTGACCAGCCCTTTGGACTCGGTGACCAGCCGCAGCGCGCTGTGCTCGCCGATCACCACGAACCGCCCGGTGACGCCCTGCTCCAACTGGTGCAGCGTGCCGTCCCGGCCGCCGACCTCCTCGTCGGTGACCAGTTGCAGCCCCACCGGGAACGACGTCGGCACGTCCCGGAACACCAGGGCCAGCACCAGCGCGGACAGCTTCATGTCCTGCGCGCCCCGCGCGTGCAGCCGGTTCCCGTCGCGCACCGGCGTGAACTGCTCGGGCGGGGCCGGGACGACGTCGAGGTGGGCGTTGAACAGCACCCGGAACTCCGGCCGCTCGCTCCCCCGGTACACCAGCGCGCTGGGCTTGCCGCGCGACTCGAACCGCTCCACGGTGAGGTCGGGTCCGAGCAGGTCGAGCACGAAGTCCAGGGCGCGCAGCAGGTCGGCGGGCCGGTCGGCGGTCGAGGGGATGCGCAGGAGGTCGTCGGCCAGGGCAAGGAACTCGTCGAGGTCCACGCACCCCATCGTGCCGGGTCGCGGCCACCCGCGCCGCTGGGCGTGCGGCCGACCCCCGGCTCCCGCGTCACGGGGTCAGAGGAGTTGTTCTTCCTGCGCCCGGCGCACGGCTTCCACCCGGTTGCGCGCGCCCAGCTTCTGCATGGCCGTTTGCAGGTAGGTCTTCACGGTGTTGCGGGTCAGGCCCAGCTCCTCGGCGATCTCCGGGTTGGTCCGGCCGGTCGCCGCGAGGCGGACCACCTCGTACTCCCGGCGGCTCAGCGACAGCCGGAACAGCCGCGCCTGCAACAGCGTCCCGCTCGACTCCCGCAGCCGGGGGTCGATCACCCGGACCCCGGCGGCGATCCGGCGCAGCTGGGCCACCAGGTCCGTGTCGGTCACGTCCTTGAGCAGGCAGCCGTGCGCGCCGCCGGCGAGGGCCGCCGACAGGGCCGCGTGGTCGTCGTAGGCGGTGAAGACGACGACCTTCGCGGCGGGCGCGGCGGCCGTGATCCGCGGCAGGGCCTCGCTGCCGAGCATGTCCGGCAGGCGCAGGTCCAGCAGCACCAGGTCCGGTCGCAGGGCGCGGGCCTGGACGACGGCGTCCCGGGCCGTCCGCGCCGAGCCGACGACCTCGATGTCCGGGGTCGAGGCCACCAGCGACCGCACCCCGTCGCACACGACGGGGTGGTCGTCCACGACCAGGATCCTCAAGCGTGCTCCACCGCGTCCGCGTCGGCCAGGCCCAGGATCGCCACGGCCTGCCTGCGCATCTCCACCTTGCGGATCTTGCCGGTGACGGTCATCGGGAAGTCCTCCACCACGTGCACGTACCGCGGGATCTTGTGGTGGGCCAGCTTGCCCGTGCAGAACCGCTTGAGCGCCTCGGGCGTCAACGGCTCCGCTCCCGGGCGCAGGCGCACCCAGGCCATCAGCTCCTCGCCGTACCGGACGTCCGGGACGCCGATCACCTGCGCGTCCAGGACGTCCGGGTGGGTGTAGAGGAACTCCTCGATCTCGCGCGGGTACAGGTTCTCGCCGCCGCGGATGACCATGTCCTTGATCCGGCCGGTGATGTTGACGTACCCCTCGTCGTCCATGACGGCCAGGTCGCCGGTGTGCATCCACCGCGCCGCGTCGACGGCCTCGGCGGTCTTGTCCGGCTGCTCCCAGTAGCCCAGCATCACCGAGTAGCCGCGGGTGCACAGCTCGCCGGGCGTGCCGCGGGGGACGGTGCGACCGGTCTCCGGGTCGACCACCTTGACCTCCAGGTGCGGCAGCACGCGGCCGACCGTGGCGACCCGGCGGTCCAGCGAGTCGTCGCGGCGGGTCTGGGTGGACACCGGGGACGTCTCGGTCATGCCGTAGGCGATGGACACCTCCCGCATGCCCATCCGCTCCACCACCTGCTTCATCACCTCCACCGGGCACGGCGAGCCGGCCATGATCCCGGTCCGCAGCGACGACAGGTCGTGGCGGTCGAAGTCCGGCTCGGCCAGTTCGGCGATGAACATCGTCGGCACGCCGTAGAGCGAGGTGCACCGCTCCTCGGCCACCGCGCGCAGCGTCGCCGCCGGGTCGAACGCCGGCGCGGGGATGACCACGCACGCGCCGTGCGAGGTGGCGGCCAGGTTGCCCATGACCATGCCGAAGCAGTGGTAGAACGGGACCGGCACGCAGATGCGGTCGTTCTCGGTGTAGCCCAACAGCTCCCCGACGAAGAAGCCGTTGTTGAGGATGTTGTGGTGGGACAGGGTGGCGCCCTTGGGGAACCCCGTCGTGCCGGACGTGTACTGGATGTTGATCGGGTCGTCGGCGGACAGCTCCGGCCACTCCGGGTGGTCGTCGGAGCGCAGCTCGGTCCACTGTGGAGTGTCGAGCAGGACGACGTCCCGCAGGGCGGGGCAGTTCGGCCGCACCTGCTCGATCATCCCGGCGTAGTCGGAGGTCTTGAAGGACCGGGCCGCGACCAGGGTGCGGATGCCGGACTGGTTGAGCACGTACTCCAGCTCGTGCACCCGGTAGGCCGGGTTGATGTTGACCAGGATCGCGCCGATGCGGGCGGTCGCGTACTGGACCACCACCCACTCGGCCCGGTTGGGCGACCAGATGCCGACCCGGTCGCCGGTGCGCACCCCGCGGTGGTGCAGGCCGGCGGCGACGGCGTCCACCTCGTCGCCGAGCTGCCGGTAGGTCCACCGGCGGCCCGTGGTCCGGTCGACCAGGGCCTCCCGGTCGCCGTGCGCGGCCACGGCCCGGTCGAGGTTCGCGGCGATGGTGTCGCCCAGCAGCGGCACGTCCGAGGTGCCCGACGAGTAGCTCAGCTGCGCCATCACCGGAACGTACCCCAGGTCACACGATCGGTGACCTCTCCGGATGGAGAGGGCGCCGGCAGCTCGCAGCGCAGCACCGCGCCGCCTTCCTCGGTGTTGAGCAGGCTCAACGTGCCGCCCGCGCGCTCGACCTGGCGGCGCAGCGCGGGCAGCCCCGCGCCGGTGCCGCCGAGGGGCTCCTCGACGCCCACGCCGTCGTCCAGGACGGCGACCGTGACCCGGTCCGACACCGCCAGCGTGACCACGACCGACCGGGCGCGGGCGTGCTTCTCCACGTTGAGCAGACCCTCGTCCACCACGCGCTTGACCAGCGCGGCGCGGGCCGGGTCCAGCCTGGGCGTGCCGCCGACCGGCACGAGGCTCGCGGCGACGCCCGAGCGCTGGCTGAACGCGTGCACGGACTCGGCGATGTCGGCGGTCAGCCGCACCGGGTCCCGGTCGGACCCGACGCGCAGCCGCGAGATCGACTCGCGCAACGCCATGCCGGCCGCCGCCAACTGCCGCTCGATGCGCTCCAACTGGTCGTCCACGCCGGGCACGGCCTGTTCGCGCAGCTTGCGCACCGACGAGCCGACGCCGAACAGCATCGCGCCCACGCTGTCGTGCAGCGACGCCGCCAGCCGCCGCCGCTCCTCCACCACGGCCGTGTCGGCGAGCGTCACCGCGCCGTCGGCCACGTCCACCGCGAGCCCGGCGAGCCGCGCGAGCCCGCGCAACCCGTCGACCGCGTCGTCCCCCACCTCGGCCTCCCCCCGCACCGCCCCGTACAGCACGCCCCGGACCTCCCCGGTCCGGACGGGCACGGCGGCCATGCTGCCCAGGCCCTCGGCCCGGACGTGCGCGTCGAAGTCGTGCGTGATCCGGTCGGAGCGGTAGTAGTTGGGCACGACGATCGGGCTGCCCGCCGCCGCGACCCGCCCGCCGACGCCGAGCCCGATCGGCACCGGCAGGTCGTGCAGGCGGGAGTCGCGGGTGCCCGACCACAGCCGCAGCACCAGGTCCCGCCCCTCGACCAGGCCGATCAGGCTGACGTCGAACCCGAACTGCGCGCGGATCCGGTCGGCCAGCCGGCGCAGCACGGCCCGCGTGTCGAGCAGGCTGACCCGCTCGGCACGCGCTCGTTCGAGGGCGTCCAGCTCGGCGAGCAGCTCGAAAACGTCATCGTCCACGTGGGCCTCCGGTTGGGCGACACGGTACCCGCGGGTCACGCGGGTTGCGGCACCAACTCCGCCCGACCGGCCGCCGTGAGCCGCACCACGCACGCGCACGACACCAGGGCGGTGACCAGCAGGAACACCGCCACCGGCACGAACGTGCGGTACTGGGAGTACAGCCAGGTGGCGATGATCGGCGTGAACGCCCCGCCCAGCATCACGCCCACCTGGTAGCCCAGCGACGCCCCCGAGTAGCGCAGCCGCGCGGTGAACAGCTCCGAGAAGAACGCCGCCTGCGGCCCGTACATGGCGGCGAACAGCACCAGCGCGACCACCACCGCCAACACCACCAGCCCCGGCGAACGCGTGTTGACCAGCAGGAACGCCGGGAACACCCACAGCCCGGTGGTCACCGCCCCGAACAGGTACACCGGCCGCCGCCCGATCCGGTCGGACAGGTGCGCGAACGCGAGCAGCGCCGGCACCTGCGCCACCGCGCCCCACATCACGGCGTTGAGCATGGTCGAGCGCGGCATGCCCAGCACGGTCGTCCCGTAGGAGAGCAGGTAGGTCGCGAACAGGTAGAACCCGGCCCCGACGACGACCACCGCGCCGGCCGCGAGGGCGATGTTGCCGGGGTGGCGGCGCAGCACCTCCAGCACCGGCGACGACGCCGTCCCGGTCGCCTTGACCTCGCGCATCGCGACCGTCTCCTCCAGCCGGAACTGCGCGTACAGGGCGACCATGATCAACGCGATGGAGAACAGAAACGGCAGCCGCCAGCCCCACGCCGCGAACTGCGCCTCGGTCAGCCACGCCGACGTCCCCAGGAACACCAGCGTGGACAGCACCAGCCCGACCGGCACCCCGAGCTGCGCGAAGCTGCCGTACAGGCCGCGCCGGTGCGGCGGGGCGTTCTCGGTCGCGATGAGCACCGCGCCGCCCCACTGCCCGCCGACGGCGACGCCCTGCGCGAGCCGCAGCACCACCAG
Organism: Saccharothrix mutabilis subsp. mutabilis; assembly: GCF_039521145.1. Lineage (NCBI taxonomy): Bacteria > Bacillati > Actinomycetota > Actinomycetes > Pseudonocardiales > Pseudonocardiaceae > Saccharothrix > Saccharothrix mutabilis. Next base: position 77,685 of record NZ_BAAABU010000007.1, on the reverse strand, counting down.
CGCGATGGGGGCCAGCACGCCGATGCTCGCGTAGGTGGGCAGCAGCCCGATCAGCGTGGTCGAGCCGCCCATCAGGAACAGGGCCGTGACCAGCGCGGCCTTGCGCCCGACCTTGTCGCCGAGGTGCCCGAACACCATCCCGCCCAACGGCCGCGCCGCGAAGCCGACGGCGAACGTGCTGAACGCGAGCAGCGTGCCGGCCAGCGGGTCGGCGGTCGGGAAGAACAGCTTGTTGAAGATCAGCGCCGCCGCCGTGCCGTAGATGAAGAAGTCGTACCACTCGATGGCGGAGCCGGAACTGCTCACCGCGATGATCTTGGCCAGTTTCATGGGCTGCTCCCGGGTCGGTCGGATGCACGACCGTGACGCGGGTCTCAGCCGTCCGGTACCTCCCGATGGAGAGGGTCAATCCGGTTGCCGCCGGTGGGCGGGCCCGGTCAGAGTGGGCCGCATGCGGACCATCGGCCTGATCGGCGGCATGAGCTGGGAGTCGTCGGCGGAGTACTACCGGCTGCTCAACGAGGAGACCCGGCGCAGGCTGGGCGGTCACCACTGCGCGCCGAGCCTGCTGCTGACCGTGGACTTCGCGGAGATCGAGCGGTTGCAGCGGACCGGGCAGTGGGACCGGGCGGGGGCGCTGCTCGCCGACGCCGCGCGGACGTTGGAGAAGGCGGGGGCGGAGCTGATCCTGTTGTGCACGAACACGATGCACAAGGTCGCTTCGGCCGTCTCGGGTGCGGTGGGTGTGCCTTTCGTGCACATCGTGGACGCGACGGCGCAGCGGTTGACCAGTCGGCGGGTCGGGTTGCTGGGGACGCGGTTCACGATGGAGCAGGACTTCTACCGGGAACGCATGGCCCGGCACGGGATCGAGGTGATCGTGCCCGACGAGCCGGACCGGACGGTGGTGCACGACGTGATCTACCAGGAGCTGACGCGCAACCGCGTGGTCGAGGCCTCGCGGGTGCGTTATCGCGAGGTGATGGCGCGGTTGGTCGAGCGTGGCGCCGAGGCGGTGGTCCTGGGGTGCACGGAGATCACGTTGTTGGTGGACCAGTCCGATTGTGCCGTGCCGTTGGTGGATTCGACGCGCAGCCACGTCGAGGCCGGAGTGGAGTTGGCGTTGGCTTAGCGGCCGGTCCAGCGGTGGGCGGTGCCGGTGGGCGGTGTTGGGCCTGGACACTGCGAAAGATCACAAGCGGATAGCGGCGCTCGCCGCGCGGCAGGCCCCCGAGGGTGGAAGGGCGTCGGCCCTTCCTGTGCTTGGCAGCCCTTCGAAGGGCTTTCGCGTGGGCGCGGAGGGGGAGAGTGCGGCAGAGTGGGTGTATGGAGTTGACGCCGCGAGGACTGCTGGGCCTGGCTCGGACGACCGTCGAGACGGCCGTCTCGGTGCCGGGGCGGGTGTTGGGGTTGTTGGAGGCCGCCGAGCAGGTGGTTCGGCGGGCCGACGAGTTGGTGTCGCGCACCGAGCGGGTGCTGGACGAGACCGAGGCGCTGGTGGACCGGGCCGGGGCGGCGGTTCGGGGGACCGAGGCGCTCATGGCTCGCGCCGAGGTGGTCACGGCGGCGGCCGAGCGGGTCACCACCGACGCCGGGCACACCGCCCGCGCCTCCCGCGAGCTGATGGACGACTACGCCCCGCTCGCCCACCGCGCCCACCCGCTGGCGTCGCGGTTCGTCGACGAGCTGTCCACCCACGAGGTGGACGCGGCGATCGAGCTGGTCGACCAGCTGCCCGTGCTCACCAAGCACCTGATGAACGACGTGCTCCCCATGCTGTCCACTCTGGACCGCGTCGGGCCGGACATCCACCAGCTCCTGGAAGTCACCAACGACGTGCGCCAGGCCATCCTGGGCATCCCCGGCTTCGCGTTCCTCCGCCGCCGCGGCGAGGACAAGGAGGACCGGGGCGAGGTTCCCGAGATCGACTGAGCACCCCGCCCCTCCCCCGTCACCTCAGGCCGTAGGCCCGGATGATCGTCTGCTCGAACGCGTTGCCGGCCGTGTCACGGGCCTTGGTCCTCAGCGACACGAACCGGGCGTCGGCGGGGTGGTTGACGAAGGCCAGCCAGCGCTTGCCGATCTTCGCCACCCGCGCGGCCCGCCACGTCTTGCCGTCGTCGTACGACACCTGCACCTCCGTGGTGTCCACGCCGTCCGTGGACGCGCCGCCGTTGTGCTGGGCGTAGATCGGGATGACGAACGGCGTGCCGGCCTTGGCCCGGTTCCGGTCGTCCAGCGCCGGCGCGAAGCGGACGACGAACAGCGGCAGCGCCACCGGCTCACCGGGGACGTGCTGCGAGCCGAACGTCCACTTCGCGTCGATCTCCGTGGACAGCTCCGCCACCCCCGACCGGCTCGCCCGCACGGTCAGCTCGTACGTCCCCGGCTCGGCGGGCACGTTGGCCAGGCCGCTGCCGTCGGTGTCGATGCCGCCGATCCGCACCCCGTCCTTGAACAGCTCCGTGTACGCCTTGGTCACCTCGGAGTAGCCGTAACGGGTCTCGGCCTGGTCGGTGTGCATGGGGATGGCGAACGCCATCACGTCACCCTGCCGCCCCGCCCAGTGGTCGGGCCGTTGGACGACCGGCAGGGCCGGGCCGAAGACCGCCGCGTTCCAGCGCTCATCCGTCGTGGTGCCCGCCGCGAACCGCCGGTACCGCGTCTCGTACAGGCTGGTCTCGCGGTAGCCCTCGGCCATCCGCATCTGGGCGAAGTGGCTGAGCCACGCTGCCTCGGGCGAGAAGTACTCCGCCACGCGCAACGGCAGCGGCCCGCCGGCCAGGAACTCGCGGTAGCCCCGCTTGTCGGGGGCCTGCGCGGCCGAGACGGTGTTCACGCGGGCCAGGTCGCGGTCGGCGAAGGCGTGGTGCAGATCTTCCGGCACGCCGCCGTCGTGCGCCCAGAACACGTTGTACTGGTACGGGCTGCCCTCGAAACCGCCCTGGCCGTCGGGCCGGGCGAGCGTCGTCGTGACCGCGTACCGGGCCGAACCCGGCAGCGACGTGCGCGACGGCACCCACAGCAGGCGTTCGAAGTCCCGGCCGAAGTCGCCGGAGTTGGTGTAGCCCCAGGCGGTCTTGACCTCCAGCAGCATCACCGTGTGGCCGGGCCGGGCGTCGGGGCGGTCGAGGGTGACGGAGTTCTCGCGACCCAGCGCGGCGTCCAGCGGCAGGTGGTGGTCCCGGTCCACGATCAGCGCCGGCTCGGCGTACCGGGTGCTCCACCACAGGCCGTCGATGTTCGTGATGAGCGAGGAGTCGAAGAAGTACCGGCCCTTCGGCAGCCGCACGACGGCCTCGTCCGCGCCGAAGCCGGAGAACTGCCGGCGCTGGTCGAGGTCGACGAACCGGTGGTAGAAGTACGGCGACGGCTGTCCACTGTGGTCGGTCGTGGTCAGCTTGACGTCGTAGCTCTCGACCTCCTTGGTGAACGACAGCGCGGTGCGCAGCTCGACGCCGTCGCCGGCGGCCAGGACGACCCCGCTGTACCCGCCGTCGGGCGCGTCGAGGGACGTGGTGGCCGTGACGACGACCTCGCTCCGCCCGCCCGCCGGGACCGTGACCTCCGCCGGCGTCGCGGTCACCAGGCCGGCCGGGGCCGGCGCGCCGTCCGCGCCCCGCACGTCGGCGGTGAAGCGCAGGGTGACCGGGGTGGCGCCGTCGTTGGTGTAGGTGAGGGTCCGGGTGATCGGCGCGTCGTCGTGGTGCGGCCAGCGGGCGACGCCGAGGGCGAGGTTCGCCTGGTCCACGGTGGTGGTCTGGCGGTCCGCGCGGGCCAGGTCGAGCCGTCCGGTGCCCTGGTGGTGGGTGGCGACGGCCGGGTTGGGCGTGGCGCTCGCGGTCAGCGCGGCCTTGATCCGGTCGGCCTTCCAGTCGGGGTGCCGGGCGGCCAGGACCGCCGCCGCGCCGGCGACGTGCGGCGCGGCCATGGACGTGCCGGAGAGCGCGACATGGGCGTCCCCGACCGGGGTGCCCATGGTGCCGTTGCGGGCCTTGGCCGCGACGATGTCCACGCCCGGCGCGGTGATGTCGGGCTTGATCGCGCCGTCGCCGGGGCGCGGGCCTCGGGAGGAGAACTCGGCGAGCGCGTCGTCGCGGTCCACCGCGCCGACGGTCAGCGCCGCGTCGGCGGCGGCGGGCGTGCCGAGGGACTGCTCGCGCGGACCGCTGTTGCCCGACGACGCGACGAACAGCGCGCCGCTCTCGGCGGTGAGCCGGTTGACCGCCTCGGACAGCGGGTCCTTGCCGTCGCCGGCCGAGGAGGACCCGAAGCTCATGTTGACGACGTCGGCCCCGGCCGCGACGGCCCACTCCATGCCCGCGATGGCGTCGGAGGTCCGGCCGCGACCGCTGTCGCTGAGCACCTTGACGTTGAGCAGCTTCGCGTCCGGCGCGACGCCCTGGTAGCGCCCGGAACCGGTGATGGTCGCGGCGACGTGCGTGCCGTGGCCGGCGCGGTCGTCGGTGCTGTCGCTGTCGGCGAACAACGCGGAGTCCACGACGGCGTCCGCCAGGTCGGGGTGCGTGACGTCGATGCCGCTGTCCAGCACGGCCACCGTCGCCCCGGCCCCGGTGTGCCCGGCCTGCCACGCCCGCGGCGCGCCGACCTGCGCGACGCTGCGGTCCAGGGTCGCCTCCACCGGCGCGTCCAGCCACACCGAGCGCACGCCGGCCGCGCGGTCCGCCCAGAACGGCGTCTTCTTGTCCGCCTCGAACGCCACTCCCCGCACGCTGGCCAGCGCCCGCCCGCCGGCGGCCCGGAAGGACCCGCCCTCGGAGGTCACGATCAGCGGCGTCTTGTCGGTGCGGGCGTCGTCGAAGCCGTACCGGATCAGCGCGCCGACGTCGAACAGCCGGGGGTCGAGCCGGTCGGCGGCGATGTCGGCCACCACGTCGTGCGGCGTCACGTGCACGCTGCCGTCGACGTCGGTCCGCACCGAGAACCCGACCCCTTCCCGCCCGGCCCCCGGCACCACGGACACCCGCCCGCCGCGCACGCCGACCCGGTCCCCGGTCACCAACGTGACCTCGCCGTCGCCCCCTTCGGCGCCCGGCGCCATCCCGACCCCGCCGCCCACCCACGAGTACCGGCCACTGTCGGTCCCCCGTGCGAGAATCGAACCGGGGGCCGGAGGCCACCCCTCGGGCGCCGCCGACGTGGCCGGCGCGGCGGCGACCACCCCGCCGACGGCCAACGCGACCGCCCACAACCGCCTGGATCTGCGGCTCATGCACACTCCCCGGTAGCGTGGCGGCACCCAACCGGCCGCCACCGAACGCCACTAGAAGGCCACGAACCGCCGATCTGTTGCTTTCCGCAGGTCAGAGCACCCGCTTGAGCACCCGCAACGGCGCATGCCGCACCACCGGCGCCAACACCCGCCACGGCCACCCCGGCACCAGCGCACGAGGCGCCTCACGCTCGATCGCCCGCACCATCGCCCGCACACCCACCACCGTGTCCACCATCAACGGCGCACGCAGCCGGGCGTTCAGCTCCGTCCGGATGTACCCCGGCAGGATCGCGCTGACCTTGATCGGCGTGCCCAGGACGTCCGCCCGGATGCCCTCGGCCAGCGCCGACACCCCGGCCTTGGTCGCCGCGTAGGCCGTGGCGGACCCCGGCAGGCCGCGCAGCGCGCTCACCGACGACACGAGGACCAGGTGCCCGTGGCCCTGCCGGCGGAAGATCTCCATCGCCGCCTCCGCCTGCGCCAGCGCCGCGACGAAGTTGGTCTCCGCCGTGCGGCGGTTGGCGGCGAAGCCGCCGGTGCCGATCGGGCGGCCCTTGCCGATGCCCGCGTTCACGACCACCCGGTCCAGCGTCCCGAACTCCGCGGCGAACGCACCGAACACGGCGAACACGGCGTCGTGGTCGGTCACGTCGAGCACGCGGACCGACGCCGGGCCGGGCAGAGCCGACCGCAGCCGCTCCAGCTCCTCCGCCCGACGGGCGCACAGCGCGAGCGTCCGGCCCATGGCGGAGAACTGCCGGGCCATCTCCGCGCCCAGACCGGCGCTGGCGCCGGTGATCAGGATCGTCTTGCGCACAACGCCGAGCGTAGCAACGGAACTGTTGTCCACGACCGAGGAAATTCCGCCGGATTATTGCCCCGCAGAGCGGAGAAACCACGGCTGTCCACTCAGTACAGTCGGACGATGGGCCGACACTGCCGGCGGGGCGCCGGGGTCGTCACGCAGGTGCGGGTGCTCACCGGGCGTTCCCTGCGCACCGCGTTCGCCGACCCGAGGCTGGTGTTCTTCGGGCTGCTGCAACCGGTCGTGATGCTGTTGCTGTTCAGCCAGGTCTTCGACGCGGTCGGCGCGCTGCCCGCGCTCCACGCCTACGACGGGTACGTCAACTACCTCCTGCCCGCCACCCTGGTCAACATCGCGCTCACGACCGCCGTCGGCACGGGCGTCGGCGCGCTGGGCGAGATCTACTCGGGTTTCGCGGCACGGCTGCGCGCCCTGCCCGTGCACCCGTTGTCGCCGTTGGTGGCCCGCACCCTCGCCGCCGCGACCCGCCTGTCCGCCCAACTGCTCGTGGCGACGCTGGCCGCCGTGCCGTTGCTGGGTTTTCGCCCGGCCGGGGTGACCGGGCTCGTGGCGGCGCTGGCGGTGACGGTGGTGCTGGGGTGGGCGGCGTCGTGGCTGTTCCTGGCGCTGGCGACCGGGCAGGGCAAGCCGGAGACGTTGCAGGCGGTGTCGTTCGTGGTCATGTTCCCGCTGATGTTCGGCTCCAGCGCGTACCTGCCGGTGGAGGCGATGCCCGCGTGGCTGCGGGTGTTCTCGACCGCCAACCCCGTGACGTACGCGGTGGACGCGGCCCGCGCCCTCGCCCTCGGCCGGCCCGCCGCCGGACCCGTGGCCGCCGCGCTCGGCACGGCCGCGTTGATGGCCGTCGTCGGCGGGTACGCGGCGGCGCGCAACGTCCGCCGGTCACGCGGACAGCAGTGACTCCAGCCGGTCGGCGGCCTCCCGCGCCCCGCCGGCCCGCTGGAACGACTCCCGCACCCGCTCGGCGCCGGCCCAGTAGGAAGGCTCGCGCAGCACGGTGTCCACCGCGTCACCGATGTGCGCGGCCGTGGCCCGGTTGAACCGCAGCCGGATGCCCGCGCCGGCCGCCACCACCTGGTCGGCGACGATCGGCTGGTCGTCCCGGATCGGCGCGACCACCAGCGGGACGCCCTGCGCCAGCGACTCGCACACCGTGTTGTGCCCGGCGTGGCACACCACCAGGCTCGCCCGCTCCAGCAACGGCACCTGCGGGACCTCCTCGCGCACCAGCACGTTCGCCGGCACGTCCCCGCGCAGCTCACCGCCGCGGTCCACCACCACGGCCTGCAACCACGGCCGCGGCCGCATCGCCTCGACGCACCCGCGCAGGAACCGCGACCCGGTGCTGACCGTGCCGAGGCTGACGAACACCAACGGGCACAACGGGTCCAGCCAGTCCCACGGGAACCGCACCAGCCCCGACCGCGTGCCCCGCACCGGCCCGACCAGGTGCACCGGCTCCCCCACGTCCCCGGCGAGCAACCCGCTGGTGAACCCGATGACCAGGTGCGGCGAGAACCGCGGGTCGGTCACCCCGGGCACGCCGACCGCGCCGCGCACCCGCGCCACCTGCTCGGCCAGCCACCCGCGCACCGCGGGCAGCCCGGCCAGCGGGTCGGTGAACTCGGCGGACGTCGTCGCCGCCGTCGCCCACGGCAACCCCTCCCGCTCGGCCACGAACGCCCCCGCAAACGCTTGCTGGTCCACCACCAGCACGTCCGGGTGCGCGCTGCGCACCGCCCGCGCCACCCCCGGCGCCATCGACACGGCCAGCGGCACCAGCACCTCCTCCCACAGGAACCGCATCGCGGCGAACCCGCGCAGCGAGTCCGGCCGGGGCGGCAGCGGCGCGGGCCCGCACGGGTGGATCGCCGCGTCCGACGGCAGCAGCCGGCCCAGCAACCCCTCGTCGCCGGTCCACGCGACCGGGTGACCGCGGCGGCGCAACTCGTCCGCCACGCCGATCACCGGGTTCACGTGGCCGACGAACGGCGGCACGACGAACAGGAACCCGCTCACGCCGCCCTGCGCTCCCCGTCGTGCTCCGCGACCCAGTCCAGCACCAGCTCCCGGACCGTGCGGTGCCGTTCGACCAGCACCGAGTGGTTCTGGCCCTCGATGACGACCGTGCGGCAGTTCGGCAACGCGTCCTGCACGGCGGTCAGGTCGTCCTGCTGGAACCCCTCGCTGCCCACGATGGACAGGACCGGGCACCGGATGCCCATGAGGTCCTCGGGCGAGAGCAACGGCCCGGTCGGCACCTCTTCCACGATGGTGGTGGACCGGATGATGCCGTGCGCGGCGCGGGCGAGCTTGGCGTGGTGGTTGCCGAAGGTCTCGGCGAGCCGGCGCAGGTTCTCCTCCTTGCCCAGCTCGTGCACCACGTTGACCAGCGTGCGGCCCATCTTGTCCGCCCACGGCCCGGTCGCGGGCTCGGCCTCGATGGCCACGACGCTGCGCACCCGGTGCGGGTGGGCGGCGGCGAAGCTGAACGCGATCGTGCCGCCGAAGCTGTTGCCCACCAGGTGCACCGGCCGGTCCACGCCCAGGCCGTCGAGCAGCGCGCCGAGGTCGGACACGAAGTCCTTGACCGTGTAGCCGGTGGGCGGGCGTTCGGTGCGGCCGTGCGCGCGCAGGTCGTAGGTGAGCACGTCGATGCCCGCCTCGGACACCGGCGCGGCGAGCGTGAGGTAGAAGCTGGCGAGGCTGTCGTAGCCCAGGCCGTGCACGAACACCGCGACCGGCGGCTCGCCGACCGGGTCCTTGGCGGCCATGCGCTGGTAGTGCGTGCGCAGCCCGTTGACGTCGAGGACGGCCACCTAGCCCACCCGCGCGATCACGAAGTCGGCCAGGTCGCCCACGGTCAGCGCGATCACGCCGTCGAGGTCCAGCTCGGCGAGGTAGGCGGCCAGGTTGACGTGCTCGCCGTAGCGCTCGACCAGCAACGAGCCCAGCGTCACCAGGTCGATGCTCTCCAGGCCGAGGTCGTCGTGGAAGCTCGTCTCGCGGGTGATCTCCAGGTCGTCGAGCCCGTACTGGTCGAGCACCCGGACCAGCATCGAGCGCAGCTCGTCCAGGACGGTGGTCGTGGTCATGCGATGTCCTTCCCCTGCTGGTGAACGAGCTCGGCGCACGCGCTCCAGGCGATCGCGCCGGCGGGTGAGCGCAGGACGGTGACGGCCACCGGCGGCAGGGCCAGGCCGTGCAGGCCGTGCGCGGTGAACCGGTCGCCGTCCTGCCGGACGCGGATCTCGGCGGGGAACAGCGGCGGCGCGCCGTCCCGCCACAGCGCGCCGCGCACGGCGTCCTTCACCGCGACGCGGGCGGCCAGCCAGTCGCGGCGGTGGGTGGGCGGGCACTGCGCGTACTCGGCGCGTTCGGCCGCGCCGCAGTACTTGTGGAGGTAGAACTCGCGGGAGGCCAGGCTCCAGCGGTCCACGACCAGCCACCAGCCGTCCGCGGTGGGCCGCGACAGCGTGCTGGTCTCGGGGAACCGGTGCACCGCGCCGCCGTCCGCGCCGCCGTCGAAGCGGTGGTCGGTCCAGCCGGTGATCGCGATGACCAGCTCGCCGTCCCGGATCACCTGGGCGTCGGCGCGGACGGTGTCCTCGGTCAGTTCGGTGACCCGGACCATGCAGTCCACTGTGGACCCGGCGGGCGGTTCGGCGGTGTGCCAGCGGATGTGGTCGATGCCGCGGGGGAACGCGATCCAGCGGGCCGGGTGGCGTTCGACCAGCCAGTGGCCGAGGAGCTGGCCGACGTTGTCCAGCAGCGCGCCGGGCGCGCCGGGCACCGTGATCCGGCCGCGGATCGAGCGTTCGCCGACGGCGACCGTGCGGGTCAGGCCGCGGTAGGCCGGGCCGTGGAACAGCCAGCGCTCGTCGTAGAGGCGGTGCGCGGGCAGGACCGGTTCCCGCTCGTCGTGCGGGATGTCCCACGGGCGTGGGGCGGGCTGGTGGCGGTGGGCCGTGGTGATGGCGGCGTCGGCGTAGTCGCCCAGCTTGGCGTGTCCGTCTCTTGTGGACAGTTGGACGCGGTGGCCGGGTGCGGCGACCAGCCAGCGGTGGAAGCGGACGTCCCGCAGGTCGGTGACGACCCGGCCGGGCGCGGCCCGTCCCGCCGCGTCGACCAGGTGCGCGATCATGGTCGTCGCGGGCATGACGGGCCGCAGGTCCGACTCGTCCGGCCAGCCGGGGCGCTGGTGGGCGAAGCAGTGGTCGAGCAGGTGCGGCATGGCCGCGGTGGACACCTCGATCTTGCGCTGGGCGTCGAGCACGGCGGCGACGGCCGCCTCCGCCTCGCGCAGCACCGCCTGGAACTCGGCCAGCGCGCCGCGCGGTCCCGGGGCCGGGTCGAGGGCGCTGAAGTCCGGGTGGTGGCCTTCCACCCACAGCGCGGTGGCGACCCGGCGGAGCTGCTCGACCCCGGACCGGTGCGGCGAGGTGGCGGCGACGGCGAGGTGGTCGCGGTCGCGCAGGGTGTCGGCGACCAGCGAGGTGAGCGTGCCGGGCCCGGCCTGCACGAACGCGCGGAACCCGGCGTCGTGCAGGGCGCGCAGCAGGGTGGCGAAGCGGACCGGTTCGAGCAGGTGGCGGCGGCACAGGTCGCGCACGGCGGGTTCGGCGGCGGGGAACGGGCTCGCCGTGGTGGCCGACCAGACCGGGGTGTGCGGCGGGTGCAGGGGCAGCTTCGGGATGGGGAACTGCTCCAGGTACGGCTCCAGCACGGGCGTGTGGAAGCCGGAGCGGAACGGCAGGACCTGGCAGATGACGGCCTTGCGCCGGTGGTGCTCGGTCAGTTCCGCGATCTCGTCGGCCGGACCGCACACCACGGTCTGGTTGGCGGAGTTCTCGTGCGAGACGACGACGTTGGGCCAGCGCAGTTCGACCTGGGGCAGCGGGCAGCCCAGCACCGCGAACTCGACACCGGGGACGCGCAGGGCGTCCAGGTCGGTGCGGCCCAGCAGTTCGTGCAGCTCGGCGTTGTCGAACATTCCGCCGGACGCCATCGCGCTCCACTCGCCGACGCTGTGCCCGGCGACGGCGTCTGGCCGGATGCCGGTGCGCCGCAACGCTTCGTCGACGACCCTGTTCGTCGTCAGCACGGCCGCCGCGTGCCGGCCGACGGTGTCGGTGCGCAGGTCCAGCGGGTGGTCGACCAGGTCCTCGACGCGCGGCTTGAACTCCGCCTCCAGGCCGGGGAACAGGAAGACGACCCCGCCGCGCAGCGGTTCCGGGCTGAACCAGATGTCGTCGCGGCCCCGCCACGGCCGTCCCCGGCGGGCGACCTTCTCGGCGCGCTGGAGGCGTTCGGGCGTGGGGTTGACGACGCCGAGGCGGCCCGTGGCCCCGTACTCGCGCAGGACGACACCGGTCATGACCACTCCGAGGCGGTGAGGACGACCGCGCCGGTCGTGCCGTGGCGCAGTTCTTCCAGCAGGGCCCGGACGCCGGCGGCCGGGTCGATGACGGCGATGCCGCGTTCGGCGTAGGCGTTGGCGAGTTCTTCGGTGACCATGCCGGTTTCCGGCGACCACGGTCCCCAGTGGACGGTCAGGGCATCGGTGCCGCCGAGGGCTTCCAGGGCGTCGTTGGCGGCGGCGTAGTCGGTCTGGCCCCGGTTGCCGGCGGCGGCGGAGATGCTGCCGAAGAAGACGGTGAAGCGGGGCGGGGCGGGCAGGTCGCGGAGTTCTTCGAGCAGTGCCTTCGCGCCTTCGACCTTGGTGGCGTGGACGCGGGCGAACGACTCGGGGTCCTTGTCGACGGCCAACCGGTCCTCGATGACGCCGGCCGCGTGGACGACGCCGTCGAGGCGGCCGTGCTCGGCGTGGACCTCCTTGACCAGGCGGCGCAGGGCGGCGGTGTCGCGGACGTCGAGCTGGTGGTAGGTGGCGCGGTCGCCGAGGTGGTCGAGGGTGGCCCGGACCTCGCGGGCGGCCAGGACGCGGCGGGCTTCGCGGTCGATGTGCTGGGGTGGGGTGCCCGTTCGGGCGAAGTGGGCGCGCAGGGTCGGGAGGTCGCCTTCGGGGGCGGGGACGGGGACGGGGGCGGGTTCGGTGCTGGTGGCGGGGGCGGAGGCGGTGCCGGTGGCGGGGGCGGTGCCGGTGGCGGGAGCGGGAGCGGGGGCGGGGGCGGTGCGGCCGGCGAGGACGAGCCGGCAGCCGAGCGCCTTGGCCACCTCCGCCGTGATGCCGCGCGCGCCGCCGATGAGCAGGACCACGGCGTCCGGGTCGAGGGTGAGCGCTGGCCCGCTGAGGTCACGCGTGCCGTCGGGTGTGCGGCGGTCGGGCGTCTCCTCGGTCGTGCGGAGGTCGCGCGGGGCCAGGCGGAGGGTGCGCCTCGCGTCGCCGTCCCCCGTGATGATCACCGGTTCGTCGCGCGGGGTGGCGGCTTCGGCGGCGGCGGTGCGGGCGATGGTGTCCGGGTCGGCGGTCGGGGGGAGTTCGACCAGGCGGCAGGTGGTGTCCGGGTGCTCGCGGTGGAGGGAGCGGAAGAAGCCGCGCAGCCCGTCGCGCGACCGGCCGGGGGTGAGGGCGAGGACGCGGGAGGCGCGGGGCAGGGCGGAGCGGAACAGGTCGAAGGCGGTGGGCAGGACCGGCTCGTCCTCGAAGGCGTGCAGGGAGACGACCCCGTCCACCCGGTCGAGACCGTCCAACCGACCCCGCCCGCTCACGACCACCGCCACCGCACCCCGCGCGGACAACTGCCCGGCGACCTCCTCGGCCAACTCCGCCGGCCCACCCGCGACCACGAGGTGCACGCCGACCAGGGCGGTCATCGGGATCTCGGGAGCCGGCACCGGCACCTCCTCGAACTCGTACCGACGCGGCGCGGCCACCCTCTTCGTGGGCGCTGGTAGATGACCGGTCAACTTGAGGTCCGTGGGTAGTTGACCGGTCGGCTGGTGGGACAGGGCTTCGGCCATCGCGGCGGCGGTGCGGGACTTGACCACGGCGGTCAGGCGGTCCCGGGCGTCGAGGTGGCCGGTCAGCTCGGTCGCGATCTCGGTGCGCTTGATGGAGTCGATGCTGAGGTCGGCTTCGAGGTCGAGGCCGGGGTCGATGAGGTCGGTCGGGTAGCCGGTGCGCCGCGCGATCACCTCGACGACCGTGGTCAGCACGTCGGCGGGAGTGGTGGGTGCGGCGGCAGGGGCGGATTCGGCGGCAGGGGCGGCCCCAGCGGAGGCGGCAGGCACGGCCCCAGCGGAGGCAGCAGGGGTGCTGCCGGGAGTGGCGGGTGGGTCTGCGGGTGAGGCCAGGTAGGAGAGCATCACGTCGCGTTGCACCGCCACGAACTCCCGGCTCGTGCGCAGGAAGTCCTCCACCAGGGCCTCGCGGTCGGGCACAGTCGGAGGCGCAGTCAGTGGCACCTGTTTGGCCGGTGCCAGGCCGCCCGGCACCACCTCGCCGTCCGCCGTCCGCACGGTCTGCCCGTCGACCACCCACCCCGGCGTCCGCGGCACCGGCATCCCCGACACGTCCCGCGCACCCCGTCCCCCGAACAGCCACTCCCCCCGCACCGGCACCCCGGCCACCGCCAACCGCGCCACCGCGTGCAGCAACCCCACCAGCCCCGGCCGCTCCTCCACCGCCACCACCGTGTGCGGCCGATCGGCCAGGATCTCGCCCACCAGACCGCTCAGCACCGTCCCCGGCCCGGCCTCCACGAACACCCGCGCCCCGGCCTCGTACATGCCGAGCACCTGGTCCACGAACCGCACCGGCGCACCGATCTGCGCCGCCAGCTCACCCCGCACGTCCGCCCCGTACGGCCGCGCCCCGCGGTTCCCCCACACCGGGCGGTCCGGAGCGCCGATCCGGTGACCGGCCAGCACAGCGGCGAACGACTCGACAGCGGGAGCCACCACCGGGCTGTGGAACGCGCACGCCACGGGAATCCGCTTCCCCGCGATCCCCACCGCCCGCAAAGCGGCCAGAGCACCCTCGACGTCCCGCCCCGAGACCACCACCTGCCGGGGCGCGTTGTGGTTGGCCACCACGACGTCCAACCCGGCCACCGCCGCGGTCACCGCCTCCAGCGACCCGGACACCGCGGCCATCCCACCGGGATCGGCCCCCGCCGCCTCCACCACGGCCGCCGCCCGCGCCTCGCTCAACGACAGCAGCGTCGCCGCGTCGAACGCCCCCGCCGCCGCCAACGCGACCAGTTCGCCGTAGCTGTGCCCGCCGAACATGTCCGCCTCGACCCCGAGCCGCCGCAACAGCTCGTGCACCGCCAACCCCACGGCACCCAACGCCGGCTGCGCGACCCGCGTGTCCCGCACCCGCGCGGCAGCCGCGCGCACGTCCTCCGGCGAGAACAACGCGGGCGGGAACACGCAGTCCGGCGCCATGCGCGCGAACCGCTGCAACTCCGGGAAAGCGCAGAACAGCTCGGACAACATCCCCGCCCGCTGACTGCCCTGCCCCGGGAACAGCACCGCCAGCTTCCCGCCGACCCCGCACGCACCGTCGACCCCGCCCCGGTACACGCCGTCGGCCTCACCACCGGCCAGCACCGCCCGCAACGACCCGACCAGCTCGTCCACCGACGACGCCACCACGGCCACCGCCACCGACCCGGCCGACAACGCCGTGAAAGCCAGGTCCCGCAACGACCACGCCCCGGTCTCGGCCAACGCCAACACCCGCGCCACGTCCCGGTCCGACGCGAACAGGAACACCTCCGCGGGCCACTCGACCAGCCCGTGCCGCACCGCCGCCGCCGAAGGGTGACCACCCAGGACGACGTGGAAGTTCGTCCCCCCGAACCCGAACGCGCTCACCCCGGCCACCCGCTCCGCCGCCGGGCGCGGCCACGGCGTCGCCGCCCGGTGGAACACGAACGGCGAGCGGTCCGGCAGCCAGGCCGCGTTGGGCCGCTCCACGAACAGCGTCGGCGGCCGGACCCCCGTCCGCACCGCCAGCGCCGACTTGATCAACCCCGCCAGGCCGGCCGCGCACTTGGTGTGCCCGATCTGCGACTTCACCGACCCCAGCGCGCACGACCCGGGCGCCGCGCCCGCCTCCGCGAACACCTCGGTCAACGTCGCCAACTCGGTCCGGTCCCCCACCACGGTCCCGGTCCCGTGCGCCTCCACCAACCCCACCGCGGCCGGCGAGATCCCGGCCGACGCGTAGGCCCGCTCCAACGCCCGCCGCTGCCCGTCCGCGCGCGGCGCGGTCAACCCCAGCGCCCGGCCGTCGGACGCGCTGCCCACGCCCCGGATCACCGCGTACACCCGGTCGCCGTCCCGCTCGGCGTCGGCCAGCCGCTTGAGCACCACGCACGCCACGCCCTCGCCCAGCGCGATCCCGTCGGCGGAGGAGTCGAACGTCCGGCACCGCCCGGTCGGCGACAGCGCCCCGACCGACGCGAACAGCAGGTAGTCGTCGATGGCGTTGTGCAGGTCCGCGCCCCCGGCCAGCACCAGGTCGCTCGACCCGCCGACCAGCTCCTTGCACGCCACGTCCACCGCCGCCAGCGACGACGCGCACGCCGCGTCCACGGTGAAGTTCGCCCCGCCCAGGTCGAGCCGGTTGGCGATCCGCCCGGCGATCACGTTCGCGAGCCGCCCCGGGAAGGAGTCCTCGGTCAACGCGGGCAGCTGCGCGGCCAGCCCGGCCGGCACACCGTCCACATAGGATGGTAGGACCATCCGCAGCGTCGTCGCGTTGGACAGGTCGCTGCCCGCCTCGGCCCCGAACACCACGCTCGCCCGCGACCGGTCGAACCCGCCGCCGCCGTACCCGGCGTCGGTCAACGCGCGCTGCGCGACCTCCAGCGCCAGCAGCTGCACGGGCTCGATCGCCGCCAGCGACGCCGGCGGGATGCCGTACTTCAACGGGTCGAACGGCACCTCGGGCAGGAACCCGCCCCACTTCGACGGCGTCCGGTCCGCGCCCTCGCCGAAGTAGGTCGCGGTGTCCCAGCGCCGCCCGGGCACCTCGCCGACCGAGTCCACCCCGCCGACCACGTTGGCCCAGAACGACTCCAGGTCCGGCGCGCCGGGGAACACGCACGCCATGCCCACGATCGCCACGTCCACCGGCCCGCCGCGCCGCACCGGTCGTTCGGTGAGCCCGAGTTCGTGCCGCACCCGCGCGGCCCGCGTCGCGCGGAACTCCTCCGCCGCCGCGGTCACCGACGCGTGCAGCTCGGCGACCGTGGTCACCGACGACCGCAGCACCGCGACCTGCCCGGCCATGAACAACCCGGACGCCACCTGCTCCTCGTCCGACACCGCCTCGATCGAAGACCCGGTGCGCCGCAACCCCTTGCTGGCCACCCGCAACCGCCCGGCGTTGAGCCGCTCCAGCCGCGCCCACGCCTCCCGGTCGCCGGACAGCCCGGCCGCCACCGCCCGGAACTCCGCGGTGTACGGGCTGGGCACGCACCGCGTGACGTGGCCGGGCGCGGTCTCCAGCAACTCGGTCGCCGTCGCCGCCACCACCTGCCGCTGGAACCCGGGCAGCACCGCGCCGCACGCCACGGCCTCCGCCGTGAACAGGTACGACGTGCCCATCAGCACGCCCACCCCGACCCCGCGCCGCGCCAACGGCTCGGCCAGCGCCGCCACCACCGCCGCCGACCGCGCGTCGTGCACGCCGCCCGCGAACAGCACCTGCACGCCGTCCGACCCGGAGTCCAGGAACTCCTCCAGCACGCCGACCTGCGCCTCCCACAACGGGAAGCTGCCCAGCGGACCCACGTGCCCGCCGCACTCCGCGCCCTCGAACACGAACCGCCGCGTGCCCGCCGCGAGGAACCCGCGCAGCAGGTCCGGCGACGGCACGTGCAGGAACGCCGCGACGCCCAACGCCTCCAGCTCCGCCGCCTGGTCGGGCAGCCCGCCGGAGATGATCGCCGCCGGCGGGCGCAGCTCGCGGATCACGTCCAGCTGCGCCGCCCGCACGGCCTCGTCGGCGAACCCGAGCACCCCGACGCCCCACGGCCGGTCGCCCAGCACCTCCCGGGTCCGGGTCATCATCTCCCGGGTCGTCTCGCCCGAGGCCAGGGCCAGCGCCAGGAACGGCAGGCCGCCCTCGCGCGCCACCGCGTCCGCGAACGCCGGCTGGTCGCTGACCCGCGTCATCGGGCCCTGCGCCACGGGCAGGTCCACGCCCAACGCCGTCGCCAGCAGCGAACCGCGCCCCAGCACCGGCCGCAGGTCGGCCCGCACCGCCTCCTCCACCGCCGACCGCACCGCCCGGACGAACCGCGGCACGCTGCCGTAGCGGGCGGCGAACCGGGGCGCGAGGAACCCGGTCACCGCCGCCGAGGACTCCGGCAGCCCGGTCAGCTCCGCGTCCAGCACCACCCCGGCCGCCCCGCCCACGACGGCCGCCGCCGCGGTGCGCGGCCCGATCCCGCCGCGCGCCCACACCGGCACGGCCAGGTCCGGCGCGCCGAGGAGCTGTTGGAGCAGGACGAACGTGCTCAGCGGCCCGTCGTCGCCGCACGCCACCACGCCGTCCGCGCCGGTCTCCAGCGCCTGCGCCGGGGAGGTCACCTCGGCCAGCACGAAGTGCCGGTTGGGGATGTCGGCGACCGGCCACGGCGCGTCCGGGCCGAGCAGGACGACGTCCAGCCGCGCGGCGCGCTCGCCGAGCAGGTCGAGCACCTCGTCCACGGTCAGCGCGCAGCCGGCGGGCACCCGCACGCCGAAGCAGACCCCGGCCGGGAGCTGCGCGAGGGCGTCGCGCGTGCGGTGGTCGCCGGGCCCGAGGTCGAGCACGCCCAACCCGCCCGCGCCGCTGACCGCCGCGCACAACCCGGCGTCCGGGCCGGTGGTGACGCCGATGACCAGTTCGTCCCGCGTGCCCATCACGCCTCCCGCTCGCAACCGACCGACACCCGCCGCACCACACCGCACCGCCCGCCCGACACCGGCATCACGCCTCCCGCTTCGCGCGCCGCCACACCCAGGCGTCCGGGTCGGCGGCCTTGCGGGCGTGCAGCTCGCCCACCTCCGGGTGCGGCAGGATCAGGAAGCGGTCGTCGGCCAGCCCCTCGACCGCCGCCTCCGCCACCTCCTCCGCGGTCAGCAGCGGCGCGTAGTCCAGCACCGCCCGCGCCGCCGGGTGACCGGCCGCGACCCCGGGCATCAGCAGGTCGGTGCGCACCCCGAGCGGGCACAGCGCCGACACCCGCACGCCCAGGTGCCCGTAGGTGAACGCGAGCCACTCGGCCAGCCCGACCGCCGCGTGCTTGGTCACCGAGTACGGCGCGTCGCCGGGCAGCCCCAGCAACCCCACGGCGGACGCCGTGATCAGCAGGTGCCCGCCGTGCCGCCGCGCCATCCCGGGCAGCACGGCCTGGGCCAGGTACACGTGCGCCATCACGTTCACCGCCCACGACCGCGCCCAGTCCTGGTCGCCCGCGTGCACGCCGGCCCCGGTCGCGACACCGGCGTTGGAGCACACCACGTCCAGCGGCCCGAACTCCCGCTCCGCCACCGCGACCAGCCCCCGCGACTGCTCCTTGTCGCCCACGTCCGCGCACACGTCCACGGCGTCCACGCCCAGCGCCCGCACCCGCGCGGCGACCCGCGCGGCGGCTGCCCCGTCGAGGTCGGCCACGACCAGCCCGCGCGGCCCCTCCGCCGCGAACCGCAGCGCCATCGCCGCGCCGATCCCGCGCCCCGCACCCGTGACGACCACGGCTTTGCCCCGGAATTCCATGCCGCCTCACAGGTGTTTCCCGCCCGGACCGGGCCGAAGTTATGGCCGCCCGCGCGAAGGGGTCAAGGTCGGCTGGAAAATTCGCCCGAAGACGAGTGTTGCGGTCGCGATTCTTGTCACGATGTGAGTACCGCGCCGACCACCGGCACAATCCCGATCCGCTTGTTTAGCGGATTTCGCGGTATTTGTGGAGACCCCTTGCACGTGATCTGCGCCGCTCGTTAACTTCCGCCGGGTCGGCATATTTCCGGCAGATTTCGAGGAAGGAACACCCGTGAAGTTGAAGACAATGCTGGGCGCGGGCGTGACCACCGGGCTCGTCGTGGCCGGCCTGCTGACGACCGTCGGCACGGGCTCGGCCGCGCCGGTCCAGGTGGACAAGACGCTGACGTTCACGTGTCCGTTCCCCCTGATCGGCAACCAGGTCCTCTCGACCCGGATCCGCGCCACGATCGACACCCCGACCACCGTCGGCGGCGAGCTGAAGACCACGGACTTCTCCGCCACGGTGACCGTGCCGCCGACCGCCACCCAGGGCCTGTCCCTGGTCGGCGCGGCGACGGTGGAGGGCTCCGCCGAGGCGGGCGTGACGCTGGACAACGCCGGCAGCAAGCTCGACATCAAGATCCCCGGCCTGACCGTGCCGAAGACGAACGTCCCGGCCGAGGGCTCGTTCGACGTGGTCGCGAGCGGCCCGGTGCCCACCGCGGTGATCCCGAAGGCGGGCACGACCACGGTGACCGTGGGGAACTACTCCACCACCCTGACCCCGCGCAAGGCCGACGGCACCGAGACCGGCCTGGGCACGTTCACCTCGAACTGCGTCCTGGACCCGGGCCAGAACCCCGAGCTGGTGCGCTTCGACGTCGGCGGCGGTGGCGGCCCGACCACCACCACCACGACCACGACCAGCACGACCACGACGACGACCACCACCAAGCCGACCACGACCACGACGACCCAGCCGCCCGGCGGGATCAAGTACTCGTACTCGCTGGCCGGCTCGTCGCTGATCAAGAACCTGGGCGGCACGGTGGCGCTTTCCGGCGGCCTGAACGCCGACCTGGAGCTGGCCTCCGGCAAGTTCACCGCCGACCTGGCGCTCAACCCGACCTCGGGCAAGTTCTCCCTGTTCGGGATGGTGCCGGTGGAGTCGAAGATCGAGTTCGCGAGCGAGGGCAAGACCACCGGCACGCTCGTGTCCGGCGCCATCAAGTCGAACTCGAAGGTCACCATCAAGCTGCCGCGGATCACCGTCTACGGCATCCCGATCAGCACGGAGGCCACCTGCCAGACGGTCACCCCGTCGGACATCAACCTGGCCTCCGCCCCCGGCTTCGACCCGCTCAAGGGCGGCAAGCTGACCGGTGAGTACGCGATCTCGGCGCTGAAGGGCTGCGGCGCGTTCAACGACTTCATCAGCGCGTTCACCGCCGGCACCGGCAACACGATCGACATGAACCTGACCGCCAAGACCGCGTAAAGATCCGCCTGAACAGCACTGGAGACCGCCGCGTCCGACCGCGGCGGTCTCCTTTTCGTCCAAGGCGCGTCAGCAGTTGGAGGTGGCCGGGCGGCCCGCGAACCGGTCGGCGATGAACGCCGCCGCGCCCGCGTTGCCCAGGTAGACGCCCGTGATGTGGTCGGTGTCGTAGGTCTTCCAGTCCACCGTCACGCCCGCCTTGCAGTAGGTGTCGCGCAGTGCCTTGTGCTGCGCGAAGTCCACCACGTCGTCACGGGTCCCGTGGTACTGGTGCACCGGGACGCGGACCGCCGTGCCGCCCAGCTTGTTCTCCTGCACCCGGGCCAGCCACGGGGGCGTGAGCACGGGGCTGGAGGTCGTGTACTCGGACAGCCGCTTGCCGCGGTAGTCCAGCAGCAGTTCGAGGGTGCACGCCTCGCGCTGCATCCGGGCGAACTCGGTCCTGCCGGTCTCGTTGAGGTAGTTCTCCAGGTCCAGCTCGGGGTAGGCGTTGTCCAGGCCGATCAGCGAGTAGGCCAGGAACCCGAAGCCGAGCTTGCCGTCGAGCTGCAACGACACCTGCACCAGGTCGGCCGGCACGCCGCCGCCCACCGCGCCGACCAGGTTCAGCTCGGGCGCGTACCCGGGCTGGAGCTGCGCGGCCCACAGCGAGGCCCCGCCGCCCTGCGAATAGCCCCGGAACACCACTTCCGCGTCCCGGGACAGGCCGGTCTCGGGCATCCGCTGGGCGGCCCGGACGATGTCGATGACCGCGTGCCCCTCGGACCGGCCCGTGATGTAGGTGGTCTTCGGGTCGGGGTGGTAGCCCTCGTAGTCGGTCATGACGACGGCGTAGCCCGCGCGCAGCATGTCGTTGATGGCGGGCTGCTCGTAGGAAGCGCCGATGCGTTCCATCTCCGAGGGCGCGCAGCGGAACGCGGGCCCGTACGTGCCGGAGGCGAAGGAGACGATCGGAGCAGTCGCAGGGTCCACCGATCGGGGGATGAGAATCATCCCGGTGACCACGTTACGTTGACCCAGTGCGCCGGTCGAGTGGTACATCACCTGCCAGGCGCGCACCGTTGAGGTGATGGCGCCCGCTTCCGAGGCGCGGACCCGCACGACGTCGCCCGGCGCGCCCGCCGGCAGCGGGTCGGGCGGGGTGAAGAAGGCGTCCTCGGCGGGCCCCGCGGTGGCCGGGGCCTGGGCGGCCACGACCGTGGCCAGCACGGCGGCGACCAGAGATAATGAGAAGATTTTTCGCAAACCGGTACCTCCCAAAATGGACATCGGACAATGCACACTGCATTACCGACGCGCACCCGGTCCAGCACGGGGTAATGACTTGTCACCCGCGCACGGGTTCCGAAAACCGAAGTTGTGAGATCCGGACAAGAACCTCTCGTCACCCGAATGAGTGAACCGTCAGGGTTACAGAAAGACTGTTTGACACACCTTGAGTGTGAATTTATCGTCAACCGGGCGAAGCCCCAGGGCGGTGCTTCGCTGCGGAGGCGGCCAATGACGATCTCACTGAACGGCGGGTTGGTGCGGCAGCGAACGATCCCACGACCCACGACAGCTCCCCGGACCACCGCGGACTACAGCGCCGCGAGACAGCTTTGGGGGACGATCCCGGTGGAACTCGCGGAGAAGATGCGGCCCCTGGCCGGGGTGCTGGTCCGCGACGCGGTCCGCGAGATCCGGCGCGCGGTGCCCGCGTACGCGCAACCGCTGGAGGGCAAGTTCCGGGAAGTCCTCGTCGGCGCGGTCGAAATGGCCATCGTCAAGTGCTTCGAGAACATCTGCGACCCCGACGCGCCGCAGGCCGACTGGCAGGCCGTGCTGCGCTACAGCGGGCGGATGGAATACCTCGAAGGCCGGACGATGGACTCGTTGCAGACCGCCGTGCGGGTCGGCGCCCGCGTGGTGTGGCGGCACCTGAGCCAGCACGGCAAGGAGATCGGGGTCTCCAACGACACCCTGTTCGTCGTCGCCGACGCGATCTTCGCGTGGGTGGACGAGCTGTGCCGCGCGGCCATCGAGGGCTACACCGAGGCGCAGAGCAACGCCAACGGAGCGCTGGAGCGCCGCCGTCGGCAGTTGCTCAAGCTGGTGCTGGCCGAACAGCCCGCGTCGGCGCGGTCCATCGCGGACCTCGCCGCCACCACGGACTGGACGCTGCCCGACCGGGTCGCCGTGGTGGCCCTGGAGTACCGGGAGGACCAGCACCAGCTCCCGTCGGTCCAGCTGGGCCGCGACGTCCTGGTGGACCTGGAGAGCTCCACGCCGTGCCTGGTGGTGGCCAACCCGAAAGGCCGGCCGCACCTGGACCTGCGCGGGCGGCGCGCGGCCGTCGGGCCGACCGTCCCGCTGGCCGAGGCCCGGCAGTCGCTCGCGTGCGCCCGCCGCGCGCTGGCGTTCGTGCGCCGGGGCCTGCTCCCGGCCGCGCCGCTGACCTGGTGCGACGACCACCTGGCCACGCTGGCGCTGCTGTCCGACGAGTTCCTGGTCGGCCAGCTCACCTCCCGGGCGCTGGTCGCGTTCGACGGGCTGACCGTGAAGCAGCGGGAACGCCTGGAGACGACGCTGCTGGCATGGCTGGAGACGCGCGGCGGCATCGGCGAGATCGCGGGCCGGCTCGACGTGCACCCGCAGACCGTCCGCTACCGGATGCACCAGCTCGAAGAACTGCTCGGCGACCGGCTCACCGACCCGGACGAGCGGCTGACCCTGGAGATCGCGCTCCGGGCCCGCCGCCTGCTCGCCCGAGCCAGTTCCACCCCGGCGAAACGCCCCGCCTGACGGGCGTTCCCGCTCCGGGCGCGGCGCCTCCGCCCCGCCGCGCCCCTCGCGACGCCCCTCCGCGGTGTCGCTTCCGCAGTGGCTTACCTGCGGTGACTTCTCTGAAGTGGCTTGTTTGAAGTGGTTTTCCGAAGTGGCTTCGCTGAATTGGCTTCGCTGCGGTGACTCTTCCGCAGTGCCGGTCAGCAGTTCCCGTGGGCCGGGACGTCCGCGAACCGGGCCTCCAGCCACGCGAACGCCTCCGGGTAGGCCGCGATCGCGCCACCCACGTGCGTCGGCGCCAGGCTCGGGCTGAACTTGACGTTCGCGCCCTGCGCGCACCACTTCCGGACCATCTCCGCGGCCTGCCCGTACGGGACGATGTCGTCCAGCACGCTGTGCACCACCAGCACCGGCGCGCCGGGCTTGCGCACCCCGATCCGCTGCTGCTCGACGCGGGAGGCGTAGGGCTCCTCGGTCAGGTAGGCCTCCAGCTTGCGGCCGTCCCTGGTGAGGTCCTTGGACTGGCGGAACGCGTGCGCGGCCACCGCCTCGATCGTGCACTGGTGCTCGACCTGGGTCATGAGCTGCTTGCCCTGGTCGTTGAGCAGCGCCGGGATGTCCAGCTCGGGGTAGGCGGCGTTGAGGCTGAGCAGGGCGTACCCGAGGAACCCGGCGGCGTAGTGGCCGTCGAGGTTCTTGGCCACCACGCCCAGGTCGGCGGGCGGCGCGCCCGCGTACGCGCCCTTGAGGTCCAGTTCCGGCGCGTAGGTCCGGTACAGCTCGACGGCCGCCGCGCTGGCCCCGCCGCCCTGCGAGTAGCCCGAGATCGCCACCGGGCCGGCGTCGGGCAGGTCCGCCTCGGGCAGCCGCTGGGCGGCGCGGATCGAGTCGAGGACGGCGTGCGCCTCGGCGGCCCGGTTGACGTAGGTGTGCACGCCGGGCGTGCCCAGGCCCTCGTAGTCGGTGACGACCACGCCGAACCCGCGCAGCAGCAGCCCGGACAGGAACGGGCCCTCGTACTCGCTGCCCATCGCCATCTGGCGGGACGGCGCGCACTCGTCGCCGACGCCCTGGGTGCCCGGCGCGTAGGCGACGATCGGCCGCGGGCCGGGGCCGGCCCACGGGGTGTGCGGGGTGAGGACGGTGCCGGAGACCGCGATGGCGGTGCCGTGGGTGTCCGTGCTGCGGTAGAGGACGCGGCGCGCGGTGGCGGGTGCGCGGAGCAGTTTGAGGGGGTCGAGGAAGAAGTCGGCGGGTTCGCTGCGGATGACGTCGCCGTTGCGGCCCGGCAGTTCGGTCGGGACGTCGTAGAACGATCCCGGGGCGGGGGCGGGACCGGTTCCTTGGGCGTGGGCGGGACCGGCGGCCACCAGACCGGTGACCAGACCGGTGACCAGACCGGTGACCAGGCCGGTGACCAGGCTCGTGGCCAGCGGGGTGGTCATCGCCGCCGTCGTCCGGCGGCGCGCGAGGAATCGCATGGGTGCTCCTCGTCGAGCGGAAAATCGACAACGTGTCGAACCTTTCCGCGCGCGCGAACCGGGGGTCAAGGAGCTGCGCTTTTCTTGTCACCGACGCGCAAATTCCGAAGTGGGCGCACTTACGCCGGTGATACCAACGCGCGTTCGGCGGCGGCGAGGTGCTCGTCGGTGATGCCGGTGGCCGGGTCGACGGGGATCAGGGCGGTGGTCTCGCGGCGACGGCGGAGGAAGGCGTCGCGGGCCGAGGCGAACAGGGCGAAGTCGTCGTCCAGCCAGGCGATCGGGCGACCGGCGGCGAACCGCCCGACCGCGCCGTACTTCCACTCCGGGGTGCCTTCGTAGGCGCGCAGGCCGATCACGCGCAGGGGCGGGAGGCCGAGGGCCGGGCCGACGGTGTCGTTGGCCAGGTCCTCCCAGGAGGTGGCCCAGACGAGTTCCGCGCCCGTGCGCTCGGCGAGGGACAGGAGGGCGGGGCCGTGGGCGGGGTTGAGGTGGGCGTGGCGGGTGGCGCGCCGCCACCGGGACAGCCGCCACTCGTGGCGGACGTAGCCGGGCGGTGGGGTGCGGGCGGCCCACGGGTTGAGCGGGCCGTCCACGTCCAGCAGCAGGAGCACGGTTGACGTAGTACCAGGCTGGTCGGGGTCGGGTGGGCGGTTCCGAGGTTGAGGGGCGGGGGTGGGGTGGGCGGTTCCGGGGTTGAGGGGTGGGGTACTCGGGGGGCATGAAGTGGCGCGGCGCGGTGGTCGGTGCGGTGGTGGTGGCGGTCGTGGCGCTGGTGGGGGTGTTCGTCGTGGTGCCGAGGTTCGGCACGGACACCGTCGACCGGAGCGGCCCCGCGGTGTTGCAGGCGTTGCGGGACCTGAGCCAGTTCCACGCGGCGGCGGGCGAGTACCAGGTGGTGCTCGACATCGAGCACGACGTGCGGTACGTGCCGGCGGTGCTGGCCGGGCAGCGGACGCTGTTCGTCGCGGCGGGCACGGTGAACGCCTACGTCGAGTTCGGGTCGCTGGCCGAGGACGCGATGAAGGTGTCGCCGGAGCACAAGACCGTGGAGCTGACCCTGCCCGCGCCGGTGCTGGACAAGCCGAACCTGCACCAGGAGCGGAGCTACGTGTTCGCGCAGGAGCGGGGTTTGGTGGACCGGCTCGCGGCGCTGGTGGAGACGCGGGACCAGCAGCCGTTCTACGTGGCGGCGGAGCAGAAGATCGCCGACGCGGCCCGTGAGTCCGGACTGACCGGCCGGGCCGAGGAGAACACCCGCAAGATGCTCACGGGGATGCTGCAGGCGCTGGGGTACTCGGTGACGTTCCACCCGGCTGACTAGGCCGGGCGCGGATGACCGGCGCCTGTCCGATCAGGCCGGCCGGGGTTGGCCAGGCCGGGGCGGCTGGTCGGCGTTGGTTAGGCTGGACGGGTCATGAGACGCAAGCTTCGGCCGCCGCTGCCCCAGCGCCACGGCCTGGACCCCGCCCGCCTGCGGCTGCCCGTCGAGGGGTCGTGGGCGACGCTGCGCGACCACCTGGTCGAGCGGCTGCCGAGGGTGGCGCCGGAGCGGATCGACGTCATGCTGGCCGAGGGCCGCATCTACGACCTGAACGGCCCGGTCGCCCCGGACGCGGCGTTCGCCCCCGGCACGTCGGTGTGGTTCCACCGCGACCTGCCCGAGGAGGTGCCGGTCCCGTTCGACCTCCGGGTGGTGTACCGGGACGACGCGATCCTGGTGGTGGACAAGCCCCACTTCCTGGCGACGATCCCGCGCGGGAAGCACGTCGTGCAGACGGCGTTGGTGCGGTTGCGGACCGAGTTGGGCCTGCCGCACCTGACGCCGGCGCACCGGTTGGACCGGGTGACGGCCGGGTTGGTGCTGTTCGTGGTCGATCCCGCGCTGCGCGGCAAGTACCAGACGATGTTCAAGGATCGCCTGGTGCACAAGGAGTACGAGGCGATCGCGCCGTACCGGGCGGAGTTGGAGACGCCGGTGGTGGTGCGCAGCCGGATCGTGAAGGAGAAGGGCGTGATCACGGCGCAGGAGGTTCCTGGGCCGGTGAACGCGGAGACACGGGTCGAGCTGGTCCAGCGGGTGGAGGGGGTGGAGCGGGGCGAGCGGGTGGAGCTGGGCGAGCGGGTTGACGTTTGTGGCGGGTGGGGGCGGTATCGGTTGTTGCCGTTTACCGGGCGGACGCATCAGCTCCGGTTGCACATGGCGTCGTTGGGTGTGCCGATCCGGAACGACGACTTCTACCCGGTGTTGCGCGAGAAGCCCTTGGACGACTTCACCGACCCGTTGCAGCTCCTCGCCAAGGTTCTGGCTTTCACCGATCCCGTCACCGGGGCTTCGCGGCGGTTCGTGAGTTCTCTGTCGCTTTCGGTCTGACGCTTCGAGGGAAAGATCAAGAGCGTCGAGTGGAGATCAAGAGCGAAGAGCGAAGAGCGAAGAGCCAAAAGCGGCGCTCGCCGCGCGGCAGGCCCCCGGGGGTGGAAGGGCGTCGGTTCGTTCCCCGTACGGCCTGCCGGAGGCAACCACCCTTTGGTCTTCTGTGCAACCGGTGAAGCGTGGTTGCACAGAAGACCAAAGCGCGGTTGGGCTGCGCCCAGGCCGTACGGGGAACGAACCGAGGCCCTTCCTGTGGCTGATAGCCCATTGAAGTGCCTGCCGCTTCGCGCGGGTTAGTCCAGGTAGCCGAGCATTTGGGAGATCTGGCCGGTGCGGGAGTGGAAGATGCGGTCGGCCAGTGCCTTTGACTGGGGGTTGACGCCGCCTTCGCGTTCGAACTTCGCGATCTCCACCGCGTTGTGCTGGTGGGCGATCAGCAGGTTCAGGAAGGCCTTCTCGAACTCGCCCGGGCCGGTGGCGACCAGTGCCGCGATGGCCTCCGGGCTGGTGGAGTGGTCGCCGCCGTGGTTGGCGTGCAGTTGCGCGTCCGAGCCCGGGGACTCCGGCTGGTTCCAGTCCCGCAGCCACTTCAGCATCGAGTCCACTTCGGACAGTTGCGTGACCTCGATGGCGGCGGCGAGGGTCTTGACGTCGGTTCGGACCGACTTGTCCCTGGCCAGCTTCACGATCTCTATGCCGGCCTTGTGGTGGGAGACCGCCATCTGCAGGAACATCACGTCCACGGGGTTGAACTCGTTGGTCTCCGCGACCGTCGACACGGGGCCGGTCGGCGCGGGCACCAGGCCCGACTCGCCGGAGCCGCAGCCGGTCAGCAGGAGCACCGGGAGCAGCAGGCCCCCGAGTACCGCCATCAGGCGTCGCAAGGTCGTCCTCCCTGGGTGGGGCCCGTCCGCGCTGTGACAGGGCAGCGCGGACGGGCTTTCTAGCACAGGTCGCCTAGAGCCGCTGCCACAGGGACGGCGTGTTCGGCGGCTCCCAGCCGGCCAGGGAGGTGTGCGCCTGGATGCACTTGTACGACGCGCCGCCGTACGTGACCTGCGCGCCCACCGCGTAGGAGGTGCCCGCCGCCCACGTGCCGCCCGCGGGCGGGGTCGTGGTCGTCGTGGTGGGCTGGGTGGTGGTCGTGGTCGGGGTGGTGGTGGTCGTCGGGGTGCCGCCACCGCCGACCTGGAGGTCGACGCAGTTGTAGAACGCCATCGGGGTGTCGGCGATGTTCCACACCGCGAGCAGCTTGATGCGGCCCGTGCGGCCACCGAGGTTGACGTTGTGGGTCACGGTGGAACCGGGCTGGCGGCCACCGTCGTTCACCTCGTGGACCTTGCTGCCGCCGATGAAGTACTGCCACGTGGTGGTGGCGTGCCGGGCGGTGATGGTCCAGGTGAACGTCACGTTGTTGCCGACCGAGGCGGCGGGCCACGCCTTGCTCTCGTCGCTCAGCGGAGCCCAGCGGCTGTCGCCGGCGTGGCAGTTCTGCTGGCCCTTCGGGCCCTCTACGCTCTGCGGTTCGTAGACGACCGGGCCGCAGTTCGAGACGCGGCCCTGCGCGCAGTTCGCCTGCCGGCTGGGCGGCGACGAGATGTAGCCGTGCGCGCTCGCCGTTCCCGCCGACACCACGACGATGAACGGGGCCACGCCGACGCCGGCGAGTACCGCCGCGAGCTTGCGTTTCAGGCTCATGTGTCCAGCTCCTTCGGAGGAGACCCACGAGGAGTCTCCTGGGCAGGGTCCAAATCCGCGGCGGCCGGATCCCGCCGGGTGTGGTCGCGCTCCGCGACGGGAGAGCCACACTCGGCGATGGTGGTCTAGACCATAATCGGGAACGTCATCCGGGTCAAGGATCTGAACCGACTGGTCCAGCCGCCCGTAACCCCTGGTGTGCCCCCACACCCGGTCCAACGTGCGACAGCGCTGGCGGCAGCGGTCGTCGCGACGTTCACAGTCGCCCCACCGGCGCAGGCCCAACCGACGGACGCGCTGGCGCGGTACGAAGAACTCTCCCGCGAGGCGGAACGCCTCCACCAGGACCACCTCAAGGCCCAGGACGACCTGGGCGCGCGCCGGGCCGAGCTGGACAAGGCCCGCGCGGACCTGGCGGCGGCGACGCGGACCGGCGTCGACGCGCGGACCGAGCAGGAGCGCTTTCGCGGCCGGGTGGACTTGCTCACCGAAGCCTCCTACGAGGGCGCGAGGTTCGGCACCCTGTCCGCGTTCCTGGTCTCGACCTCGCAGCAGGACTTCCTGAACCGGTTGAGCGCACTGGACGTCCTGGCCGCCGACAGCGGCGAGGCGTTGCGCCTTATGTCTACAGCCGTAGACGCGGCTGCGCAAGCGGAGGCCACGGCGGCCGACGCCGAACGACGGGCCGCGGCGGCGGCCGGCGAAGCCACGCGCCTGGTGGACGACCTCGCCGCGCGCGAGCAGGCCATGGACGCCCAGGTCGCCACCGCGCGGGCGCAGTACCGGTCGCTGTCCGCGCCCCAGAAGGCGACGCTCGCCTCCCCCGGCGACACGTCGGCGGTCGCGGTGCCCGCGGGCGCGGCCGGGGCGGCGCTGGAGTTCGCCCTGGCGCAACGCGGCAAGCCGTACGTGTTCGGCTCCAACGGCCCGGACTCGTGGGACTGCTCCAGCCTGACCCAGGCGGCCTACCGCGCGGCCGGCGTGGCGATCCCGCGCACCACCTACACGCAGGCCACCGTCGGGCGCGCGGTGCCGCGGAACCAGGTGCAGCCGGGCGACCTGATCATCTACTACGCCGGGCAGTCGCACGTGGCGATGGCGGTGGACGGGGTGCGGGCCGTGCACGCGTCCACCGAGGGCGTTCCGGTGCGCATCGCGGACATCGACTCGATCGGGCCGATCAGCACCATCCGCCGCGTCGTGAGCTGACGAGAGCGGGACCCGCCGTGTCGTGCGCGGGTCCCGCGTTCCGGTGTCAGCAGTACAGGTTCGACCCCGGCGAGACGCCGAGGATGGCGGTGAAGCGCTGGTAGGCGTCCACCCGGCTCTGGACCTGCGCCGGGTTGCGGCCGTCGCATTCCAGGGCGCCGTTGATGCTGCGGATCGTCTGGCCGAACCCGTGCCCGTTGACCATCGCGTTGTGCGGGGTCATCGTGCCGGGGCCGTTCTGGGTGTTCCAGTACCAGAGGCCCGTGCGCCAGGCCACCGAGGCGTCGTTCTGCACCAGCCACGGGTTGGTCAGCAACGGCAGGCCCAGGGCGTCACCGGCGGCCTTGTAGTTGAAGTTCCACGACAGCTGGATCGGACCCCGGCCGTAGTACGCCGCCTGCCCCGCGGGGCAGCCGTAGGGCTGGCTCGCGTCGCAGTAGTGCGGGTAGTTGGCCTGGTTCTGCTCCACGATGTGCACCAGGCCGCCGGTCTCGTGGTTGACGTTGGCCAGGAAGGCCGCCGCCTCCTGCTTCTTCACCGTGTCGCTGCCGGTGTTCGCGAAACCGGGGTACGCGCTCAGCGCGGCCTTGAGACCGCTGTAGGTGTAGAAGGGGTTCCGGTTCGGGTACATCTGGTTGAACTGCGCCTCCGAGACCACGAAACCACCGGTGTTGGGCGGGGTGGAGGTCGTGGTCGTCGTGGGGCTGGTGCCGCAGTTGTACGGGTCCCAGTACCAGGTGCTGACCGTCGGGTCGTAGCCCGGGTTGTCGTGCTCGGCGATGTAGTGCTTGCCGTCGGTGTACTTCACGATGCTGCCGGCGGCGTAGAACTTGCCCTGCACCCATGCGGGGTAGGAGCAGGAGGTCGGCGGGGGCGTGGTGGTGGTGCTGCCGGCGCCGCAGACGCCCTGGTCGGCCCAGACCTGGGCACTGCCCGGCGTCTCGTTCTGGGTCCACCACTTCGCGGACCAGTTGTGCCCGTTGTGCGATGCCGTCATGCCGCCGGTGTAGACGGCGGACGCGCTCCACGGCGTCGCGCACGCGGCGGCGGATGCGGAGGTCGTGGCGGCTGCGACAGTCAGTGCCGCCCCGACCACGATGGTGGCGATGGCCGCCACAACGCGGAATCTCGACACGTGATCTCTTCTCCCGTTCGAGCGCCCTCGGACGTGACTCGGGCCACTCAACAGGATTGGTCTACACCAGTCAAGGGTGAACTACCCCGGTTCTCGCACGTAGGCGACCACCGACGGGCACACGACGATCCGCTCGCCGTCGGCGTACCCGGGCCGCACGGTGCGCGCCACGGTGTCCACCACGTCCTCGTCGTCGGTCGGCTCGGTGGCGATGACGTGGTGCCGGTTCGGGTCCACCGGCCGGCCGTCGGGCACCACGACCCGCACGCCGGCCGCCGCGAGCAGGTTCTCCGCCTGCCACGCCACGCCCTCGGGCAGCTTGGGCATGAGGTCGGTCAGGCCGCGCACCAGCACGTCCTTCTGGCGGGACGCGGACGGCGGCGCGGCGCGGCCCCGGTTGACCCCGGTCGCCGCCGCGCCCAGCAGCACCGCACCGACCAGCAGGGCCAACGCGGGCAGGGTCGGCGGCGGCACGGTCGCGGGCACGGCCACCGACGCCCACCACCCGTCGGGCGTGGCGTGCGCGCCGACCATCCCGCCGCCCGCGACGAGCAACCCCACGGCCGCCTGGTCGACGGCGCCCACCAGCACGGCCACCCGGGGCGTCGCGGTCCGGGACGGCGGCTCGTTGCCCCGCGCCGGGCGCACCACGACCGCCCGCGCGCCGGCCGGCAGCACGGCCGCGACCTCGTCGGCGATCCCGACCGGGTCGGCGGAGCGGCGCGCGCTCTCGACGGCGCTGACCGCCACCTCCCGCACGTCCACGGCGGGCGCGCCGGGCGCGAGGACCAGGGCCAGTGCGGGGAAGGTGATCAGCGCGCCGAGGACGACCAGGGCGATGGCGGTTCGGTTCACCCCATCTAGGGTCGTCCGGTGGGAACGCGCCCTGATCGGGCCGTCCGGGTGAATCAGCCCTGCGCAGTCACGGGTCCACGCTCCGTGTGCTCGGGCGGCGGGGTGCCACCGGCGGCGAAGTGCTCCAGCGGGGACGGGGCCACCGGCGGCAGGTCACGTCAGCGTGCCCACGCGGTGTGGTCCAGCGTCAACAGCTGCGCGATCATGCCGCCCATCGACAGCCGGCTGAAGTCGACCTCCCACCGGTCCATCGACTTCCTCGGTCACACCAGGACCGCAGCCTCGGCGATCAGCTCTGTCTGGCGGAAGCGGTCCTCGGTGAACGGCATCGCGACCAGCCGGTCCACGCCCGCCTCGGCGAAGGCCGCGAACCGTTGCGCCGCTTGCTCGGGCGTGCCGGTGACGACGACCTCGCGCGCGTGCTCCTCGGACACCCCGTAGTCGGTCATGCCCTTGACGCGTTGGTCGATCACGGCGGCCGGGACGTCGCCCAGGGCCACGCTGACGCCCACCGTGACGCCGGGGCGGGGACGGTTGTGCCCGGCGGCCAGTTCTCCCAGTTCCACCAACGCCTTCCGGATGGCGTGGGGAGTGGTGAACGCCGGGTACCAGTGGTCACCGAAGCGGGCGGCCCTGCGGAGCGCGGGTCCTCCGCCGCCGCCGACCAGGACCGGCGGCATGGTCGCCCCGGGCGAGAGGGCTACCTCCCTGCCGTGCAACGTGACCCGCTCGCCGCGCACGAGAGCGGGCAGAACCTCCAGGATGGCGTCGGTGCGCTTGCCGCGTTCGGCGAACGGCACGTCCACCGCGTGCCAGGCCGCCTCGCCGTGCGCCTCGCCGCCGCTGCCCACGCCGAGCAGGACGCGGTCTGCGGACAGGTGTTGCAGGGTGGCGACCTGCTTGGCGGTCCAGGCGGGTTGGCGCAGCGGCAGCACCATGACGCCGAAGCCGAGCTTGATCTTCGTGGTGACGGCGGCGACCGTGGCGTGCACGAGCGTGCTGTCCAGGAACGGGGTAACCGGGATCAGGTGGTCGCCGTGCCACAGCGACTCCAGCCCGAGGCCCTCGGCGTGCTGGGCGAACGCGATCAGGTCGTGGCCGACGCCGGGCAGGGTCGTGCCGACGTCCATCACCGCACCTCCAGCAGGGTCTTGCCGACGGTGGCGCGGGACTCGATGGCGGCGTGCGCGTCGGCGGCGCGGTCCAGCGGGAACCGCTGGCCGATCACCGGCCGGACCGTGCCGTCGGCGGCGTGCCGCAGCACGGTGGCGACCAGGTCGGCCAGCTCCTGCGGCGTCGGCCGGCGGCCTTCGACGAGCGTGACGCCGCGCCCGGCGGCGAGGTCCGGGTCGATGCCCGCCCACTCGCCGCTGGCCAGGCCGAAGCTGAGCATCCGGCCGCCGGGCCGCAGCAGCTCGAACGCCGCCCGCGCGGTCGGGCCGCCGACGCCGTCGAACACGACGTCCACCGGGTCGGCGCCCCAGTCCGGCTCGGTGTAGTCGACCACCTCGTCCGCGCCCAGGCCGCGCACGACCTCGCCCTTCTCCGCGCCGCCCGCCGCGCCCACGACGGTCGCGCCCGCCGCCTTGGCGAGCTGGACCAGCAGCGTGCCGACCCCGCCGGCCGCCGCGAGCACCAGGACCCGCAGCCCGGCGACGTCGCCGACGGCGCGCAGGTTGAGCAGGGCGGTGCGGCCGTCGGCCAGCAGCGCGACCGCGGTGTCCAGCGGCACGCCGTCGGGCACGACCACCAGGCCCGCCGCGTCCACGGCGACCCGCTCGGCGTAACCGCCCCGGCCGCCGGTCGAGGTGATCACCCGCTGCCCGACCAGGCCGGGGTCCACGCCCTCGCCGACCCGGGTCACCACGCCGCCCACCCCGTTGCCGGGGATCGCGGGCGGTTCGAGCCGGAACGGCCCCTGCCCGGTGCGCCGGTACTGCGTCTCGACGAAGGTCGTGTTCGCGTACGCGACCTCGACCAACGCCTGCCCCGGACCCGCCACCGGGTCCGGCGCCTCCCCCGCGACCAGCACCTCCGGTCCCCCGAACCCGTTCATCCACACCGCGCGCACCGCGTCCCCCAAGGGCCGTTCCGACTCGTGGGACCAGCCTGGGACCTCCAGCTAAGTGGAGGTCAACTTTCGCCCTTGTGGATGTGCGCCGAGTCACCCTACAGTCTCTGGGAGCGCTCCCAGGGAGCGCTCCCAGAAGCGTCGTCAACCGTCAGAGCAGACGGAGGAACCCTGTCCATGAGATCGCTTCCCCCTCCCCGGTGGCGCCGCCAGGCCACCGCTTCCCTCGCCGTCGCCGCCCTGACCGGCGCATTGGCCTCCGGCACCGCGCACGCGGCCGACTACGAGCGGATCGTCAACGGCACGTTCTCCGGCGGCACGGCGGACCCGTGGTGGTCCAGCGCCGGGGTGACCAACCGCGTGGTCGGCGGTGAGCTGTGCGCGACGGTCACCGGCGGCACCGCGAACCCCTGGGACGCCCTGATCGGCCAGAACGGCGTGCCGTTCGAGGCCGGCCAGTCCTACCGGATGTCCTTCGACGCCTACGCCACCGCGCCGCAGGCCATCGCCGCCAACGCGGGCGAGGCGGTCGCGCCCTACCGGGGCATCGCGCGCCACGGCGTCACGCTGACCACCACCAAGCAGACCTACAGCTTCACCTTCACGCCGGAACTGGACTTCCCCGACGCCGGCAACGGGCAGATCTCCTTCCAGCTCGGCGGCAACGCGGCCGACAACACCATCTGCGTCGACAACATCTCCCTGGTCGGCGGTGTTAAGCCGCCGGGCGGCGACGCCGGCCCGGCCCCGAAGAAGATCAACGCCGACCAGGTCGCCTACCTGCCCGGCCTGCCCAAGCGCGCCACCCTGACCTCGACGGCGACCACCCCGCAGACGTGGACGCTGAAGAACGCGGCGGGCGCCACCGTGGCCACCGGTCAGACCACGCCCAAGGGCGTCGACGCGGCGTCGGGCGACTCGACGCACGTCATCGACTTCTCCTCCTACGACACCACCGGCACCGGCTACACCCTGTCGGTCGGCACGGAGACCAGCTTCCCGTTCGACATCTCCGCCGACCGCTTCAAGCAGCTGCGCTACGACGCCCTGGCGTTCTTCTACCACCAGCGCAGCGGCATCGAGATCCAGGCGCAGCACGTCGGCGAGACCTACGCGCGCCCGGCCGGGCACCTGAACGTCGCCCCGAACCAGGGCGACGACAACGTGCCGTGCAAGTCCGACCTCGCCTGCGGGTACACGCTCGACGTGCGCGGCGGCTGGTACGACGCGGGCGACCACGGCAAGTACGTGGTCAACGGCGGCATCTCGGCGTGGCAGGTGCTCAACACCTACGAGCGCGCGCTGCGCCTGGGCGACGCGTCCGCGCTGGGCGACGGCAAGCTGAACATCCCGGAGAAGGCCAACGGCGTCCCGGACATCCTGGACGAGGCCCGCTGGGAGGTCGAGTTCCTGCTGAAGATGCAGGCGCCCGACGGCATGGCGCACCACAAGATCCACGACGCCGCGTGGACCGGCCTGCCGCTGCTGCCGCACCAGGACCCGCAGGCGCGGCGGCTGTCGGCGACCAGCACGGCGGCGACGCTGAACCTGGCCGCCGTGGCGGCGCAGGCGGCGCGGATCTGGAAGACGATCGACCCGGCGTTCTCGGCCAAGGCGCAGGCGGCGGCGGTCAAGGCGTACGCGGCGGCGAAGGCGAACCCGAACAAGATCGCCGACCCGAACGACGGCACCGGCGGCGGTTCGTACAGCGACAACACGCTCTCCGACGAGT
This sequence comes from Saccharothrix mutabilis subsp. mutabilis, assembly GCF_039521145.1. NCBI lineage: Bacteria > Bacillati > Actinomycetota > Actinomycetes > Pseudonocardiales > Pseudonocardiaceae > Saccharothrix > Saccharothrix mutabilis. Next base: position 42,137 of record NZ_BAAABU010000007.1, on the reverse strand, counting down.
TCTACTGGGCCGCGGCGGAGATGTTCGCGACCACCGGCGAGGCGTCCTACCGCGCCGACGTGACCGGCTCGGCCCTCTACAAGGGACAGTCGCTCAACCAGCGCGGTTTCGACTGGGGCTCCACGGGTCCGCTGGGTGACATCACGCTGGCGATCGTGCCCAACGGCCTGCCCGCGGCGGACGTCGCGGCCATCCGGCAGGCGTTCACCACCACCGCCGACGGCCTGCTGTCGCAGTTCGCGTCGATGGCCTACCCGGCGGCGTACCGCACGACCGACGGCAGCTACGAGTGGGGTTCCAACGGCCTGATCGCGAACAACGCGTCGGTGCTGGCGCTGGCGCACGACTTCACCGGCGCGGCCAAGTACCGCGAGGGCGTGTTCGAGATCCTGCACTACCTGTTGGGCCGCAACCCGGTCAGCTACTCGTACGTGACCGGCTACGGCAGCCAGCCGGTGAAGAACGTCCACCACCGGCACTGGGCGAACCAGCTCGACGCCACGTTGCCGACCGCTCCGCCGGGCGTGCTGTCCGGTGGCCCGAACAGCGGCCTGCAGGACCCGATCGCGGCGCGCCTGCTGCCCGGGTGCAAGCCGCAGAAGTGCTTCGTGGACCACATCGAGGCGTACTCGCTCAACGAGGTCACGGTCAACTGGAACTCGGCGTTCGCGTGGGTGGCCAACTGGGCGGCGGAGAAGTCCTCCTCGGCCCCGGCCGACACCACTCCCCCGACCGTGCCGGGCGCCCCGGTGGCGTCCGCCATCACCACGACCGGCGCGACCCTGACGTGGACGGCCTCGTCGGACGCGGAGAGCGGCGTGAAGGACTACGACGTGGTGGCGGTCGAGGGTGACGCGCTGCGCGTGGTCGCCACGGTCACCGGCACGACGTACGCGGTGACCGGCCTGCGCCCCGACACGGCGTACCGCTTCGCCGTGGTGGCGCGCAACGGCGCGGGCCTGCGGTCGGCCATGTCGCCGATCGGCACGTTCACCACGAAGGCGGACGGCGGGACGTACTGCAAGGTGACGTACCGGCAGTCGACGTGGGGCACGGGCCTGTCGGCGAACATCACCATCCAGAACACCAGCGGCAGCCCGTGGTCGTCGTGGACGCTGAAGTTCATGTGGCCGGGCAGCCAGAAGATCACGCAGGGCTGGTCGGCGAACTGGTCGCAGTCGGGCCAGGTCGTGACCGGCACCAACGTGGGCTGGAACGGCAGCGTCCCGGCGGGCGGCTCGGTCCAGGTGGGCCTGAACGCCTCCTCGACCCCGCCGCACGCGGAACCGACCGACTTCACGGTCAACGGCCAGCGCTGCACCAAGGGCTGACCGTTCGGTGATGGGGCCGTCGACCAAGCGCCCGGTCGACGGCCCCTTCACTTCTTCGCGAGGTACTCCCGGATCCGCAGGTGCCGGAACTGGTAGCTGCCGCCGACCTGCCTGAGCACACCTCGGCGGTGGGCGTCCTCCAGGAACTCCATGAGCCGCCAGGGCGTCTTGCGGAACACCCAGAACCAGAACCGGGCGATCCCGAACTTCACCCACGCGCACGACAACGGCCACAGCACCGCGAGCGCGATGGCGATGAGCGCTGACGGCCAGACGCTCTTCGGGTGGAACGACCCGGCATACCGCGGGTCCAAGACCACGAGCGGGAAGAACGTGCACAAGGCCGTCCAGACCGCGAGCGCGATCGAGGCCCTTCGGTCGGCCCGCAGGCTCACCGCCGGGTGGACCGGCACGTCGACCTGGATCCGCGGCACCATGTCCAAGTTGGCGGACAACACCGCCCCGAACGCCGCTCCTCCCCACACCCCGGCCCAGATCCCGTATCCCGTGACGCCCACCAGCGACAGCGCCGTCTGGATCACCGCGCCGACCGCGGCACCGAGGAGGAGCCTGCCGGCCACCTGACGCGGGCCCAGGGTGTTGAACCGGGGCAGCGCCACGAGTCGTTCTTCGTCGCGGGCGAACCTGAGCAGGCCGAGCAGGCCACCGACCGCCCCTCCGACCACCGCGGCCGTCAGGGCGAACGCGACCGCGCCGACCAGCAGCACCCAGACCGGAACCGCCCGCCAGTCCCGCAGGGTGATCCGGACGGTGATCAACACCGCCACCAGGGTGGCCAGCAGCGCGCCCCGGCCGGCCGGCACGACCAGGTCCGGTCGGGGCAGCAGCAGGAACAGGCGCCACCAGGACAGGTCCGTGCCGGGTTTGCGCTCCAGGCGGCGCGCGAGGAAGGCCAGCCACCGGGTCCGCGTCGCGCGGTCGGCCTCCGGGTACAGCGCGGGCAGGTAGGCGTCGAGCAGGTGGCGGTCCACCTCCTCCGGCGTGTCGGAGGTCAACAGGTCGGCCGGGTCGGTCGCGGACGGGGCGTACGCGGTCTTGGCGAGGTACACCGCCAGTGGGGTGGACAAGGCCCGCGCGAGCACCCCTTCCGGGTGCCGCCGCAGTTCCGCGAGGACCGCGTCCCACCTGTGATCGCCGTCCGGCACCCCCGAGGCCAGGTAGTCGGCGGCGGCTTCGGCCCGCACGGTGCCCAGTTCCACCACCGCCGCCCGGCCGATGGTCGTCCCCGAACCGCTGATCACCTCCTGGTACTCGGCCGACCGGGCGGTCAGCACCAGCGGCCGGTCGCGCCCGACCGCGGTCGTGACCGCCCGGGCCACCGCGGCCCGACCGGCGGGCGCGACCTCGTCCAGGCCGTCGAGGACGGGCAGGACCATGCCGCCGTCCACCAACGCCCGCGCGGCGGCCGGACCGTACGCGCCGTTCGCCCCGAACGCGGGGTGGTCCGCGGCGAGCCGCCGCACGATCCACGTGGACAGGTCCGGCTCCGCGGGATCCCAGGTGGACAGCGGCAGCAGGAGCGGCACCGGGTCGCCGGGTGCGCGCCGCTCGACCAGGCTGAGCGTGAGCAGGATGGCCGCGCTGGTCTTGCCCGCGCCGGGCGCGCCGATGACGACCAATTGCCGCGCGGGCAGTCCCACGAACGTGCGCGCCATGTCGGCCACCGTCCCGCGCAGCCTGAGCCGTTTGACCCGGGGGTCACCCACCACCTCGGCGGCGGCGGGCGCGACCGGAAGGGTCGTGGAGGCCCACGGGACGTCCAGCGGGCGGGTCAGGCCGCGAGCGGCGGCCTCGCGTTCCCATTGGCGGGCGACCGACCGGGCCAGCGCGTCCGCGGCGCCGCGCGGATCGGCGGCTCGGTGCGCGCGCAACGCCACGACCAGGGCGATCACGCTGGTCACCAGGCCGGCGAACGTCATCAGCGCGCCGGCGACGCTGGCCAGCTTGTCACCGCGTTCGAGGGTGTCCTCCGACCCGGACAGCCACACCAGCACTCCGACGACGCCGGTCGCGAACGCACCGCCGACGACCCACCACCTGCCCAACGTCACGCGACCATCGTCGCTGACGCGAAAAGTGCGCCGTGTTCGTGCTTTCGGGCTACGCGCCCGCCTTCGCCAGCACGTCCAGGAACTCCTCCGCGCCGCCGTCGAGGAAGTCGTGGCCGACGTCCAGGGACCGCACCTGCCAGGTCGGGTCGTCCCGGAACGCGTCGCGGAACCGGGTGAAAGGGCTTTCCTCGGTCCGCTCGCAGTACAGGTACCAGCGGTTGGTGATCCTGTCGACGGCGCCGGTCAGGCGGGGGCGTTGGAGCAGGGACGCGATCGGGTGCGCGAACGCCCGCTGGTCGAAGAACGGCATCGGGGCCACGCCCCGGCCGTCGGCAGCCACGCCGTCGATGTACCAGTCCCGCCAGAAGCCGTGCACCAGGTCCCACGCGGACTGGCCGTCGCGGGGCACCAGGGCGTCCACGTACACCAGGGACTTGATCTTCTCGGGCACGCGGTCCGCCGCGCCCGTGATCACCATGCCGCCGTAGCTGTGCCCGGCCAGCACGACGTCGTCCAGGCCGTCGAGCAGGGCGAGCACCTGCTCGACGTGTTCCTTGAGGTTGCCGTCGGCGCTCAGCGTGGGTGCGTGCACCTGGTGGCCCTGGGCGCGCAGCTGAGCGGTGATGGATTCGTAGTACCAGCCACCGTGGCAAGCGCCCGCGATCAGCACGTATGTCGTCATGTGATCGACAGTAGAACCGCTTTAGGACATAGGATGTCCGTAATGAACATGCCCGCCCGCATGTTGCGACTCCTGTCACTCCTCCAGAGCCGCCGGGACTGGACCGGCGCGGACCTGGCGGAGCGGCTCGGCGTGACCGACCGGACGGTGCGGCGGGACGTCGAACGGCTGCGTGAGCTGGGCTATCCCGTGCACGGCACGACCGGCGCGACGGGCGGGTACCGGCTGGAGTCCGGCCGCGACCTGCCGCCGCTGCTGCTGGACGACGACGAGGCGGTGGCGGTGGCCATCGGGCTCCGGACGGCGGCGGCCACCCGCGGGATGGAAGAAAGCGCCTTCCGCGCGCTGGCCAAGCTGGAACCCGTGCTGCCGGACCGGTTGCGCCGCCAGATCGACGCGCTGGGCTCGACGGTGGCGCGCATCCCGTTCGGCGGGACGCCCGAGTCCGACCCCTCGGCGCTGGGCGTGCTGGCGGCGGCGTGCCGGGACCGCGAGGCGGTGCGGTTCACCCACAAGGGGCAGGACCGCAAGGTCGAGCCGCACAGCCTGGTCACGCTGTTCCGGTTCTGGTACCTGCTCGCGTTCGACCCGGTCAAGCGGGACTGGCGGATGTTCCGGGTGGACCGGATCGGCGCGCCGCGCACCACCGGGCACCGGTTCCCGCCGCGCGACCCGCCCGAGGAGCCGGGCGCGTTCGTGGCGCGCCGGCTGACCTCCGCGCCCTACCGGTACCCGGCGTCCGCGCTGGTCCAGGCGCCGGCGGCGGTGGTGGAGGCGCGGCTGGTGGTGGCGCTGCCCGGCAAGGTGGAGCCGGTGTCGGCGACCACCTGCCGGGTGCACCTGGGCGCGGACGCCATCGAGCCGATCGCCGCGGACCTGCTGCTGTGCGGCGCGGACTACGCGTTGGAGGCGTCGGACGAGGTCGTGGCGGCGTTGCGGGAGGTCGGCGCGCGGCTCACCGGTACGCGTCCTGGCCCACCGGCCGGACCAGGATCTCGTTGACGTCCACAGTGGACGGCTGGGACACGGCGTAGAGCACCGCGCGCGCCACGTCCGCGGGCGCGAGCTTCGGGTCGCCCAGCCGCGAGGCCGGGATGCCGCCGGTGTCGGTCAGGCCGGGCTGGACCAGCGTGACCCGCACGCCCGTGCCGACGCACTCCGCCCGGATCGCCTGCGCGAGGCCGGTGACCGCCCACTTCGTCGCCGCGTACAGGTTGCCCGGCCGCACCCCGCGCCCGGCCGCCGACCCGGTCAGCACCAGGTGGCCGCCGCTGCGGATCAGGGCGGGCAGGGCGGCGCGGGCGGTGAACGCCGGGCCGCACACGTTGGTCAGGACCATGTCGGCCCACTGCTCGGGCGGCGCGCCCTGCGAGGACGTGAAGGAGGTGACGACGCTGGTGCCCGCGTTGGCGAACACGACGTCCAGCCGCCCCCACTCCTCCTCGACCCGGCCGACCAGCGCGGCGACCTGCTCCCACTTGCGCACGTCGCACGCGGCCACCCACACCCGGTCGGGTCCGCCCAGGCGCGCGGCGTGCTCGGCGAGCTTGTCGACGTCGCGCGCGGTCAGCACCAGCCGGTACCCGGCCTCGGCGGCGGCCTGCGCGGTGGCCAGCCCGATGCCGCGGGACGCGCCCGTGATGAGGAATACCCCTTCACCCATGTCGGCAGGCTACTGCTGGTTGGATCAGCGCACCGCGCTGCGCCGCCAGAGGCAACAAAACCGCGACCGATGGCGTCTAAGTGGCGGACATCCATCTGATTGGGGGCACATGAACATCAACCGCAGGTTCGCGCTGGGCCTGGGCTCGGTCGCGGCGGCGGGCGCCGTCCTGGGCACCGCCGGCCCGGCCTCGGCGCAGGAGACCGACGCCGAGTGGGACGCGCTGATCCCGACCACCGCCGACCTCGCGCGCCGCAAGATCGCGCGGAAGTACCAGCGTGAGACGTACTTCGCGCGCGGGACCTGGTCGTCCCACATCGGTGTGGCCGACCCGGACGGCGTGGTGAAGGCGGCCGTGGAGGACAACGCCGACCGGGTGGTCGACGCGTACAGCGTGAACAAGATCGCGGTGGCGGTCGCGGTGCTGGACAAGGTCGACCGGGGGCTGATCACGCTCGACCAGCGGGTGGACGTGACCGCGTCGATCGTGATCCAGGACACGGACGGGATCTTCGGGCTGGACGGGGCGTACCCCAGTTCGGTGACCGTGGGGCACGCGCTGGCGGCGCTGCTGACCGTGTCGGACAACACGGCGGTGCGGCTGTGCGGGCTGGTCGTGCCGGCGCTGGAGCTGAACGAGATCCTGCGCGCGAAGGGGTTCGTGCACACGCAGGTCGTGCCGGTGGCCAACCCGAACCGGTTCTTCCTGGGGACGACGACGCCGCGCGAGACGTTCACGCTGTTGCAGAAGCTGGTGCGGGGTGAGCTGCTGTCGGCCGGGTCCACGGAGCACCTGCTGAAGGTGCTGCGGTCGCTGACGTCGTTCACGGACGGCATCCGGCTGAACCTGTCGTCCGCCGAACGGCTGAACGTGGCGACCAAGGCCGGGTGGTTCGCGGACGGGCGCAACGAGGCGGGGATCGTGTTCGACGCGTCGGGCAAGGCGGTCGTGACGTACGCGCTGTTCGCGTCGGGGCAGTTCGCCGGGGACCAGGCGGCGAACGCGGACAACTACAGCGCGACCCACCCGGCACTGCGGGCCCGCGCCGCCCTGGGCCGCACGCTGTACGACTCGGTCCTGCGCATCACCACCGCCAAGCCGCGCGCCTACTCGGCCCAGCCCTACCGGGCGTCGAACGGCGGCTGAGACCGGGGCGGGTCGCACGCCGGGCTGGGGTTGACCGACGTGCGACCCGCGCGGGCCGATCGGAGCACGCGGGACACGGCTCGGCTCGGTCGGGGGCGGGGCGGGAGGTGGTGTCGGGGCCGAGTTCGGTCGCACTTCGGGTTCTCGTTACGCCGCCCGGGTGGTAGTGGCTACTCGCGGGTATCAGGAGCGTCCGCGTGTGCTCTTCTGCACTGGGAGAGCATTCGGGGGAATGGGGACTCTCGACATGTCCGAGTTGCTGCACCTGCACGCCGAACAGCGGGGCGTACGGCCGCCACTGCGCAAGTCGCGCGAGATCCAGGGCAACGTCCTCGCCGCGTTCAACAAGGACCACCAGCAGTTCCGCTTCCTGCGCTTCACCGACGGCAAGCTCGGCCGCACCTGGCTCGCCGCCATGATCGGCTACCTCTCGGTCACCGCCGACGTCGAGGACTTCAACGAGGCCTTCTCGCTGGGCCGCGCCATGTTCGGGGGTGACCCGCAGACCCTCAAGGCCACCTGGGCGAACCTCTCGCTCACCGCGGAAGGCCTGGTCAAGCTCGCCGTCAACCCCTCGGCCGTGACCGAGGACCTCCGGCGGCGCGACCCGGAGCTGTGGGTGGGCGCGGAGGCGCGGGCCGATGTCACCGGCGATGACCCGGAGGAGTGGTTGTTCGGCCGGTCCGAGCAGCGCATCCACGCCGTGGTCACGGTGGCGTCCGACTGCACCGAGCGGCTCCAGGCCGTGGACACCGTGCTCGACCTGCTCGACGACCTGCTCGGCGTGGTCAAGGTGCACCAGGAGCTGGGCGAGACCCTCCCCGGTCCGCTGAAGGGCCGCGAGCACTTCGGGTTCAAGGACGGCATCTCGCAGCCCGGCATCCGCGACTTCCACGAGGAAGACCCGCACCGGCCCGGTCACCGCCTCGGCCACGCCGGCGCGCTGCTGGTCAAGCCCGGCGAGTTCGTCTTCGGCCACGACACCGAGCGCGGCGACGAGAGCGACCGCACCGCCCGCTGGCTGCACAACGGGTCCCTCCAGGTCATCCGCCGCCTCACCCAGGACGTCGAGGGCTGGCGCGAAGCCCTCCGCGACCACGCCGACGCCCTGGGCACCACCCCCGACGAGGTGGGCGCGCTGCTCATCGGCCGCCACCGCGACGGGCGACCGCTCGCCGCGCCGGCCGACCCCGCGCTGGGCCTGGGCCCCGACCGCAACGACTTCGACCACGCCGACGACCCGCTGGGCGAGCGGACCCCGTGCGCGGCCCACATCCGCAAGACCAACCCGCGCGCGTTCACCTACCGCACGCCCGCCCAGCGGCGCATCCTGCGGCGCGGCATCCCGTTCGGGCCGCCCCACGAGCAGGACCCGCACGCCGAGCGCGGACTGCTGTTCGTCGCCCACTGCACGTCCATCCGCGAGCAGTTCGAGTTCCAGCAACGGGTCTGGGCGAACAACCCGGAGTTCGCGGGCGGCGCGGACGGCGCGCCGACCGGCACCGACCCGGTCATCGGCGGCACGGGCGGCGCGCGGTTCGGGGGAACGGACCTGGCGTTCCCCCGCTTCGTCCGCACCACGGGCGCGCTCTACGCCCTGGTCCCGTCGATGAGCACGTTGCGGCTGCTGGCCGCCGGCCGGGAGCTACCCCGCTAGCCAGCCACCGGCGTGGCGGCGCACCAGGTCCGCCGCGACCGCCGACGGGTCCGCCGCCCACACGTCCGCGTTGAACACCTCGACCTCGACGTCACCGCCGTAGAACGGCTCGACCAGCGCGGTCAGCCACGGCAGGTCGATGTGCCCGTCCCCGGGCAGCCCGCGGCCGAGCAGCACGTCCGCCGGCAGCGGCGTGACCCAGTCGCACACCTGGTAGGAGAAGATCCGCCCGGCCGCGCGGGCGAGCTGCGCGGGCAGGTCCGGGTCCCACCACACGTGCAGCGCGTCGACCACGACACCGACCACGTCCGCCGGGAACGGCGCGGCCAGGTCCAGCGCCTGGCCCAACGTCGACACCACACCCCGGTCCGCGCAGAACACGGGGTGCATGGGCTCGATCGCGAGCTTCACACCGGCGTCCGCCGCGTAAGGCGCCAAGGCCGCCAACGCGTCCGCGACCCGCTGCCGCGCGCCGACCAGGTCGCGGTCGGGCACGCCGCCGGGCACCAGGACCAGGCAGTCCGCGCGCAGCGCCGCCGCCTCGTCGATGGCCTTCCGGTTGTCCGCCAACGCTTCCCGCTGGTCCACGCCGGTGAAGAACCCGCCCCGGCACAGCGACGACACGCGCAGCCCGGCCTCCGCGACCAGCCGCGCGGACTCGTCCAGCCCGAACTCCGCCACCGGTTCGCGCCACAGCCCGATCGAGGAGATCCCGTGCCGCACGCACACGTCCACCGCCTCGGCGACCGTGGCGCGCTTGATCGTGGCCTGGTTGAGCGACAGCCTCACGTCAGCACCTCCACCGCGCGCTCCCAGCGCGCCGCCGCGAGCGCCGGGTCCACCAGCAGGCCGGCGGCGTCGGCCAGGCGCAACGTCTCCCCCAGGTGCACGACGGACCGCGCCGACTGCATCCCGCCGACCATCGACCACGCGTCCTGGAACCCGTTGAGCCACGCCAGGAACACCACGCCGGTCTTGTAGTGGAACGTGGGCGCGCCGAAGATGTGCCGGGACAGCGCCACGGTCGGCTCCAGGATCGCCCGGAACCCCGCGGTGTCGCCGGAGTCCAGCACGTGCAGCGCGGACGCGGCGGCCGGCGCGATCGGGTCGAAGATGCCCAGCAGCGCGTCGCTGTGGCCGACCTCGTCGCCCGCGATCAGCTCGGGGTAGTTGAAGTCGTCGCCGGTGTAGCAGCGGACGCCCTCGGGCAGCGCGCGCCGCAACGACACCTCGTGCCCGGCGTCGAGCAGCGACACCTTCACGCCGTCCACTTTGGACGGGTAGGCGTGGATGAGGTCGAGGAAGTGCTTGGTGGCCTCGGCGACGTCGGTCGAACCCCAGTAGCCGGTCAGCGCCGGGTCGAACGCGGGGCCCAGCCAGTGCAGGACGACCGGTTCGGTGACCTGCTCCAACAGGGCTGCGTAGACGCGTTGGTAGTCCTCGGGGCCGCGGGCGACGGCGGCCAGCTTGCGGCTGCACATCAGGATCGGCTGCACGCCGAGCGCGGTCACCGCCGCCAACTGCTCGGTGTACGCGGTGAGCGGGTCGGCGGTGTCGTGGTCGGTGCCGACGCCGGCCGCGATCCGGCCGGTGGCCTCGGCGGCGCCGCGCCGGACCAGCTCCAGCGCGGTCGGCCAGTCCAGGCCCATGCCGCGCTGGGCGGTGTCCATCGCCTCGGCGACGCCGAAACCCAGGTCCCACAGGCGGCGGCGGAAGGCGAGGGTGGCGTCCCAGTCGAGCGCGGCCGGCGCGCCCGGGGTGTTGTCGGCGAACGGGTCGGCCACGACGTGCGCGGCGGCGAACGCGACCCGCGACTTCGGCGGACCGGCCGGCGCGCCCCAGTCCTTCGGCGGGTTGAGGGTGTGGGTGGCGAAGGTGCCGTCGGGTCGCGGCAGGCGGACGGTGGTCACGCGGGCACCTCGATCCGGCGGCCGGCGCGGGAGGACTCCAGGCCCAGGGCGGCGAGGCGGACGTCCCGCGCGCCGGCGCGGAAGTCGTGCCGGTAGGGCAGGTCGCGGTGGACGTGGGTGAGGAAGTCCTCCCACTGCACGCGGAACCCGTTGCCGAACTCCTCGTTGTCCGGGACCTCCTGCCACTGCGCGCGGAAGTCGTGCGGTGAGGGGACGTCCGGGTCCCACACCGGCTTGGGCGTGACCTCGCGCGGTTGGACGACGCAGTCGCGCAGGCCGGCGACGGCGCTGCCGTGCGTGCCGTCCACCTGGAACTCCACGAGTTCGTCGCGCCGGACGCGGGTGGCCCACGAGGAGTTGACCTGCGCGATCACGCCCCCGGCCAGCTCGAAGATGGCGTAGGCGGCGTCGTCGGCGGTGGCGGCGTAAGGCAGGCCCCGCTCGTCCCACCGCTCCGGGATGTGCGTGACGGCCCGCGCGGTGACCGCCTCGACCGGGCCGAAGACGTTCTCCAGCAGGTAGGACCAGTGGCAGAACATGTCCACGACGATGCCGCCGCCGTCCTCGGCCCGGTAGTTCCAGGAGGGCCGCTGCGCGGTCTGCCGGTCGCCTTCGAAGACCCAGTAGCCGAACTCGCCGCGGATGCTCAGGACGCGGCCGAAGAAGCCGGAGTCCACCAGGCGGCGCAGCTTGCGGATGCCGGGCAGGTAGAGCTTGTCGGCGACCACGCCGTGCCGGACGCCCGCTTCGTCGGCCAGGCGGGCCAGTTCGAGGACTTCTTCGGGCGAGGAGGCGACCGGCTTCTCGGTGTAGACGTGCTTGCCCGCGGCGATGGCCTTGGTGATGGCGGCGACGTGGGCGGAGGTGACCTGGGCGTCGAAGTAGACCTCGGTGGCCGGGTCGCCGAGGGCGGCGTCCAGGTCGGTGGTCCAGCGCGGGAGGTCGTGGCGGGCGGCCAGGTCCTTGAGCTTGTCGGCGTCGCGGCCGACGAGGACGGGTTCGGGCAGCAGGACCGTGTCGGGGTCGACGCGGACGCCGCCGCGTTCGCGGATGGCGAGGATCGAGCGGACGAGGTGCTGGCGGTACCCCATCCGCCCGGTGACCCCGTTCAGCACGACCCCGATCGTGCGCACAGCCATGCGTACCTCCGACAGGTTGGAAAGCGCTTTCCACACGCTACGGTCGGCCGGTCGCGCACGTCAACCAGCGGCGAACGGCGGCAAGCGGGATCGGGCGGCGGCACGCGGGACCGCGCGTCGGGCGAGCGGCGGCGGGTGGGCCGGGAGGTCTCCGGCCGGGCGCGGGTTAGGCTCGCAGCCCCCGACGGGCGAGGAGGAGCGGTTGACTTCGCGGCAGGTCACGCTGGTCGAAGTGGCGAAGCAGGCGGGCGTCTCGCTGGCCACCGCCTCGCGCGTGCTCAACGGCAGCACCCGCCAGGTGAGCGACGAACTGCGCGAGCGCGTCGTCGGCACGGCCCGGCGGCTCGGGTACCTGCCCAACGCCTCCGCCCAGGCCCTGGCCCGCAACAGCAGCGCCCTGGTCGGCCTCCTGGTGCACGACATCGCCGACCCCTACTTCTCCAGCATCGCCGCCGGCGTCACGCGCGTCGCCGAGGAAGCCGGCCTGGTCGTGGTCCTGGGCACCACCGGCCGCGACCCCGGCCGCGAGGTCGACCTCCTGCACACCCTGCGCGCGCACCGGGCCCGCGCCGTGGTCATCGCGGGCAGCCGCACCACCGACCGCGCCACCGCCGCGCGCCTGGCCGACGAGATCGCCGCGTTCACCGCCCAGGGCGGCCGGGTCGCCGCCGTCTCGCAGGCCAAGCTCGGCGTGGACACCGTCGTCCCCGGCAACCGGACGGGCGCCCGCGCCCTGGCCGTGGCGCTGGCGGACCTAGGCCACCAGCGGTTCGCCGTGCTCGCCGGACCGCAGGACCTGGTGGTCGCCAAGGACCGGCTCGCCGGGTTCCGGGCCGGGCTGGCGGAGCGGGACCTGCCCGATCCGGTGGTCGTCCACGGCGACTTCACCCGCGACGGCGGCTACACGGCCGCCCAGCGCCTCATCGCCGCCGACACCGGCGCCACCTGCGTGTTCGCCGTCAACGACGTGATGGCGATGGGCGCGATGGCGGCCCTGCGCGACCACGGCCTGCGGGTCCCCGAGGACGTGTCCATCGCGGGTTTCGACGACATCCCCACGTTGCGCGACCTCGCCCCGGGCCTGAGCACGGTCCGGTTGCCGCTGGAGGACATGGGCGAGCGCGCGGCGCGGCTCGTGCTGGAGGACGCCCCCGGCGCGCGGACGGTCCGCGTGACCGGCGAGGTGGTACTGCGCGCGAGCACCTCGTCACCCTCCGCCACCGGACTGCGCTGACCCGCGCCGACTCCCTAAACTGGACCGGTAGTCCGACCACCCCTTCCTAGGAGTGATCACCTCCGTGCGCGACGCGCAGCCTGGATGCAGTACTGAGCCGGGTCCGACACCCGGCTCGCCGCAAGACCCGAGCCCCTCCCGGGGTGCCCGGTGACCGAACTCCTGCTCAGCGCATTGGGCCTGGTCGCCGTCGTGGCGCTGACGATCGGCACGTTCATCGCCGTCGCCGCCGAGTTCTCCCTGACCGCCCTGGAGCGCAGCACCGTCGAGTCGCACGTCGCCACCGTGGGCGACGCCAAGGCCAAGACGGTGGAGAAGGCGCACCGGTCGCTGTCGTTCCAGCTGTCCGGCTCGCAGCTGGCCATCACGTTCACCACGCTGATCACCGGGTTCATCGCCGAACCGGCCATCGCCGAGCTGGTCGCCCCCGTGCTGGGGCTGGTCGGCGTGCCGGAGTCGGTGGCCCGGCCGGTGGCCCTGGTGGTCGCGCTGGCGCTGGCCACCGCGCTGTCGATGGTGTTCGGCGAGCTGGTGCCCAAGAACCTGGCCATCGCCAGGCCGCTGGAGACCGCGCGGGCCGTCGCGGGCCTGCAGGCCGGGTTCTCGGCGGTGTTCCGCTGGCTGATCACCGGCCTGAACGGGGCCGCGAACTGGCTGGTCCGCAGGCTGGGCGTGGAACCGGCCGAGGAGCTGGCCTCCGCCCGGTCCCCGCAGGAGCTGGGCGCGCTGATCCGCTCCAGCGCCGAGCAGGGCACCATCGACGAGGGCACCGCGACCCTGCTGGACCGGTCGCTGCGCTTCGGCGACCGCACCGCCGGCGAGCTGATGACCCCGCGCGTGCGGCTGGAGTCGCTCAAGGCCGACGCGACCGTGCTGGACCTGCTCGCCAAGGCCCGCGAGACCGGTTTCTCCCGCTTCCCCGTGCACAACGGCGACCTGGACGAGGTGCGCGGCATGGTGCACGTCAAACAGGCGTTCAACGTCCCGCGCAACCAGCGCGCCACCACCCCGGTGTCCGCGCTGACCCGCCCGGTCCAGACCGTCCCCGAGACCCTCGAGGGTGACGCCCTGCTGGACCGGCTGCGCGCGTCCGGACTGCAGACCGCGCTGGTCGTGGACGAGTACGGCGGCACGGCCGGGATGGTCACGCTGGAGGACGTGGTCGAGGAGATCGTCGGCGACGTGCGCGACGAGCACGACCGCCGCGAGGGCTCCCCGGTGCGGCGGCTGGGCGCGGACGGCTGGCTGGTGTCGGGCCTGCTGCGCGACGACGAGGTGGCCGAGGCGACGGGCTTCCGCATGCCGGAGGGCGACTACGAGACGCTGGCCGGCCTGGTGCTGGCGCGGCTGGGCCGCATCCCGGACGTGGGCGACGAGATCCGCGTGGACGGCTGGCGGATCACCGTGGTGCAGATGGACAAGCACCGGGTCGCCGAACTGCGGGTGTCGCGCGTGGAGCCGGAGGTGGCGCGGTGAGCGTCCTGGTGATCTTCCTGCTGCTGGCGGGCAACGCGTTCTTCGTGGGCGCGGAGTTCGCCATCATCACCGCCCGCCGCGACCGCCTGGAGGCGCTGGCCGACCGCGGCAGCGCGGGAGCGAAGGTCGTCATCCGCGCCGGCCGCGAGCTGCCGCTGCTGATCGCGGGCGCCCAGCTGGGCATCACGCTGTGCTCGCTGGGCCTGGGCGCCCTGGGTGAGCCGGCCGTGGCGTCGCTGCTGGAGGCCCCGTTCCACTCGGTGGGCCTGCCGCCGGCCGTGCTGCACGGCGTGGCGTTCGCGATCGCGCTGGTGATCGTGGTCGCGCTGCACACGGTCCTGGGCGAGATGGTGCCGAAGAACCTGGCCATCGCCGGCCCGGAGCGCACCGCGCTGCTGCTGGTGCCGGTGCACTACTGGTTCTGCAAGCTGGTCGCCCCGCTGCTGCGCGGCTTCACCGTCGTGTCGACGGCGGTGCTGAAGCTGGTCGGCGTGACCCCCAAGGACGAGCTGGAATCGGCCTACACCCGCGACGAGCTGGCGCTGCTGATCGCCCAGTCCCGCCAGGAGGGCCTGCTGGAGGACTCCGAGCACCGGCGGCTGACGCAAACGCTGTCGTCGGCGGAGCGGACCGTGGCCGACGTGCTGGTGCCGCTGGACCGGGTGACGTCGGTGCCGGCGCGGCCCACGATGGGCGACGTCGAGTCGGCCGTGTCGGCGACCGGGTTCTCCCGCTTCCCGGTCCGCGGCGACGCCGGCGCGCTGGTCGGGTACCTGCACGTGAAGGACGTCCTGGACCTGGCCGACGCGGACCCGGCCACCCCGGTGCCCGCGGCCCGGGTGCGGGGGCTGCCCGAGGTCGGGGTGGAGGCTCGGCTGGACGAGGCGCTGGCGGCGTTGCGGCGCGCGCAGAGCCACCTGGCCAAGGCCGTGACGGCGGAGGGCGAGCTGCGCGGCGTCGTGGCGCTGGAGGACCTGGTGGAGGAGTACGTGGGCACCGTCCGCGACGGCACCCACGTGTACCGGGACCTTTAGAAACCGCTGGTGGCACCGGTTGGCACCACTGTGGCACCAAGTGGCTCTTGCACTTGGCACCACAGTGGTGCCATAGTTGTGCCATGGACCTCACGCCGTACGTCGACAACCTGCGCCGCGAGCTGGCGATGGCCGCCGAGGCCGTCGGTGACGAGGCCCGTGCGCTCGCCGACCGCCTCACCACCCAGGTCGACTCCGCCGCCCGCCTGACCCTCCTGGAAGCGCTTTCCAGCGCCGCCGCCGAGATCACCCGCGACCTCGCGCCCGGCTCCGTGGACGTCCGGCTGCGCGGCCGGGACCCGGAGTTCGTCGTCACCGCGCCGCCGGCCGAACCCGCCGCCGCGCCCCGGGCCGCTGCGCCCCCGCCGCCGCCCGTGGACGACGACGGCGCCATGACCCGCATCAACCTCCGCCTGCCCGAGCACCTCAAGCAGCGCGTCGAGGACGCCGCCGCCCAGGCGGGCATCTCGGTCAACGCCTGGCTCGTCCGGGCCGCGTCCGCCGCGCTCGACCACGGCGTGCGCCAACCCACCACGCACTTCGGCCAGCGCTACACCGGCTGGGTCCGGTAACCGCCCCACCAGCGAAAACACCTTGCAGACCCACTACCAGGGGACAGCCATGCCCATTTTCGCCACGCCCGAACCCATCGCGGTGACCCTCGAACTGGTCGTCGGCCCCACCCGCATCACCGCGTCCGACCGGACCGACACGGTGGTGCAGGTGCGGCCGGGCAACCCGGACCGGGACGGCGACGTGAAGGCCGCCGACCAGACCCGGGTCGAGTTCGAGAACGGCCGGCTGCTGGTCAAGACGCCCAAGCCGCGCGGCATCTTCAACAAGGGCGGGTCGGTGGAGGTCACCATCGAGCTGCCGTCCGGGTCCAGCGTCCGCGGCGACACCGCGCTGGGCGACCTGGAGGCGCGCGGGCGGTTCGGCGAGTTCCGGTTCCGCAGCGCCACCGGCAACCTCTCGGTCGACCGGACCGGACCGCTGCGGCTGCGCACCGCGATGGGCAACGTCGGCGTCAACCACGTCGACGGCGAGGCGGACGTGCTGACCGGGTCCGGGGACCTGCGCGTCGAGCACGTCGACGGCGACGCCGTGCTGCGCAACTCCAACGGGCGCACCAACGTCGGCGAGGTCACCGGCGAACTGCGGGTGAAGTCCGCCAACGGCGACATCTCCGTGGACCTCGGCCACGGGGACGTCACCGCCACCACCGCCAGCGGCAGCATCCGCGTCAACGAGGTGGTGCGCGGCAAGGTCGTCCTGGAGACCTCGGTGGGCCAGTTGGAGATCGGCATCCGCAACGGCACCGCCGCGTGGCTGGACCTCGGTTCCGTGCTGGGCGCCGTGCACAACTCGCTGGAGGCCGCGTCCGGCCCCGATCCCGCCACCGAGACCGTCGAGGTCCGGGGGCGCACCGCGTACGGCGACATCGTGGTCCGCCGTGCCATCCCGATGAAGGAGGACGACTCATGACCATCCAGGCCGACCGGTGGGGCATCCACCCGGCGCAGTTCTGGCTGCGCGGCGAGGACCCCGCGAGCCCGGTCCGGTTCGACGAGGAGACGGGCATCTGGAACGTCTACGGCTACGAGGAGGCCTGCGCGGTCCTCGGCGACCCGAAGACGTTCTCCTCGGCCCACGTGAACGACCTGTTCCCGGTCGAGGTGGACCAGTCGATGCGGGAGGGCAACCTCCTGGACCTGGACCCGCCCGACCACCGCAAGCTGCGCAACCTGGTGAGCAAGGCGTTCTCCGGCAAGGTCGTGGCCGACCTGGAGCCCCGCATCACCGCGCTGACCCACGAGTTGCTCGACCGGGTGGACACCGACCGGTTCGAGCTGGTGTCCGACCTCGCCCACCCGCTGCCGGTGATCGTGATCGCCGAGCTGCTCGGCCTGCCCCCGGACGACCGGGAGCTGTTCCGCGAGTGGGTGGACAAGATGTTCGCCGAGACCAACCAGTTCTCCTTGAACGACAGCAAGGAGAAGATGGAGCAGGACTTCGCCGGGGCGGTCGAGGGGTTCGCCCCGCTGCGGGAGTACCTGGGGGCGCACATCCGGGCGCGGCGCGCCGATCCCCGCGACGACCTGATCTCCGGCCTGGTGCGGGCCGAGATCGACGGGGAACGCCTGAACGACAACGAGGTGGTCAACTTCACCGTCGTGCTCCTGATCGCGGGGCACGTCACCACCACCATGCTGCTGGGGAACACGACCCTGTGCCTGGACGCCCACCCCGCGCAGCGGGACCGCGTCCGCGCCGACCGGTCGCTGGTGCCGGTGGCGATCGAGGAGTCGCTGCGCTTCCTCACCCCGTTCGCTGCCGTGGCGCGGGCCACGACCACCGACGTCACCGTCGGGGGACAGCACATCCCGGCTGACCAGATGCTGATGATGTGGCTGTCCGCGGCGAACCGGGACGCGCGCCGGTTCACCGACCCGCACCTGTTCGACGCCACGCGCGACCCCAACCCGCACATCGGCTTCGGCCGCGGCATCCACTTCTGCGTCGGCGCGCCGCTGGCCCGCCTCGAAGGCCGCATCGCCGTGAACGCCCTGCTCGACCGCTTCCCCGGCCTGCACGTGGACCCCGACCAGGCGCCCACGTTCATGCCCTCGCCCAACATGACGGGCGTCAAGACGCTGCCGCTGCGCGTCGCCTGATCTTCTTCTTGTAGCAAGTCTCTGAGGGGAACCCATGACCATCTCGGCCTTCGGGCTGCGCAAGAGATTCGGCGACAAGGTCGTCCTGGACGGCATCGACCTGTCGGTCGCCGAGGGCACGGTCTTCTCGCTGCTCGGCCCGAACGGGGCGGGCAAGACCACCGCCGTGCAGATCCTGTCCACGCTCATCACCGCCGACGCGGGCGACGTGCGGATCTGCGGCCACGACCTGCGGACCGACCCGGACGGCGTGCGCTCGGTGATCGGCGTGACCGGCCAGTTCTCCGCCGTGGACGGCCTGCTCACCGGCGAGGAGAACCTGCGGCTGATGGCCGACCTGCGCCACCTGCCGCGCCGGGAGGGCCGGCGGCTGACCGCGCGGCTGCTGGAGCGGTTCGACCTGGTGGAGGCCGGCCGCAAGCCCGCCTCCACCTATTCCGGCGGCATGCGCCGGCGGCTGGACCTGGCGATGACGCTGGTCGGCGGGCCGCGGGTGATCTTCCTCGACGAGCCGACCACGGGGCTGGACCCGCGCAGCCGGCACGGGCTGTGGGACATCATCCGGGAGCTGGTCGCCGGGGAGGGCGTCACGATCTTCCTGACCACCCAGTACCTGGAGGAGGCCGACCAGCTCGCCGACCGGATCGCCGTGCTGGACCACGGGAAGCTCGTCGCGCAGGGCAGCGCGGCGGAGCTGAAGCGGTTGGTGCCGGGCGGGCACGTGAGCCTGCGGTTCACCGACGTGTCCACTCTGGACCGCGCGGTGCGGGTGCTGGGCGCGGGCAGCCGGGACGACGAGGCGCTGACGTTGCAGGTGCCCGGCGACGGCGGGGTCCGGTCGCTGCGGGAACTGCTCGAACGGCTCGACCTGGCCGACGTCGAGCCCGAGGGCCTGACCGTGCACACGCCCGACCTGGACGACGTGTTCTTCGCCCTCACCGGGCACCCGACCCCGCGGGAGAGCCTCCGATGAGCGCGACCACCTACGCCGACTCGCTGACCATGCTGCGCCGGGACTTCAAGCACCAGCAGCGCTACCCGGTCATGGCGATCTCGGGGCTGTTCACGCCGGTGTTCATGATGCTGTTGTTCGTCTACGTGTTCGGCGGGGCGATGCTGACCACCGTCGGCAACAGCACGTACGTGAACTACCTGGTGCCCGGCATCCTGGTGATGGCGGTCGGCGCGAGCAGCGCGGGCACGGCGATCGGGATCTGCGTGGACATGAACGAGGGCGTCATCGCCCGGTTCCGGACCATGGCCATCGCCCGCGTGTCGGTGCTGACCGGGCACGTGCTCGGGGCGGTGATCCGCACGACGGTCACGCTCGCCCTGGTGGTCGGGGTGGC
Source organism: Saccharothrix mutabilis subsp. mutabilis (assembly GCF_039521145.1). Taxonomy (NCBI): domain Bacteria; kingdom Bacillati; phylum Actinomycetota; class Actinomycetes; order Pseudonocardiales; family Pseudonocardiaceae; genus Saccharothrix; species Saccharothrix mutabilis. The sequence continues at coordinate 22,768 of NZ_BAAABU010000007.1, read as the reverse complement.
GCTGGTGATCGGGTTCCGGCCGCGGGCGTCGTTCGGCGAGTGGGTGCTGGCGGTCGCGGTGCTGCTGATGCTGACGCTGGCGCTGACGTGGCTGGCCGTGGGCGGCGGGTTGGCGGCGAAGAAGCCCGAGGGGGCCAACGGGTTCTCGCTGCCGCTGCAGTTCCTGCCGTTCATCAGCAGCGCGTTCGTGCCGACGGAGTCGATGTCGCCGGCGGTGGCGTGGTTCGCCGAGCACCAGCCGTTCACGCCGGTCATCGACACGCTGCGGGGTGTGCTGAGCGGGACGCCGGTCGGGGACAGCGGCTGGTGGGCCATCGGCTGGTGCGCCGTCGCGGCGGTCGGCGGCTACCTGTGGTCGCGCAAGCTCTACAACCGCGACCCGGCCCGCTGACCGCCACCGCGGTCGATCGAGGTCACCCGGAAGGCGCACACGTTCGCCCTGGTGGCGGGTGGTGCGGGGACGTCGCCAAGGCGTCCCCGCACCGCCGCGTGAACCCGATCCGGTCGGGTGACTGATAACAGGGCGAACGCCACACGCCCGAAAGGCCACCATGACGACAACCGATGCGGAGATCATCGACCGCTCCCGGCTCCAGCCGGAGGCGTTCGCCGAGATCTTCGACCGGCACGCGCCGCACATCCAGCGGTACCTGGCCCGGCGGCTCGGCCGCGAGGTCGCGGACGACCTCGTCGCGGAGACGTTCCTCGCCGCGTTCGGCAAGCGGGAGCGCTACGACCTCGGCCGGCCCGACGCCCGGCCGTGGCTGTACGGGATCGCCACCAACCTCGTCGGCCAGCACCGGCGCGACGAGGTGCGGCGGTTCCGGCTGCGCGAGGCCGCCGTGCCGGACGAGGCCGGTCACGCCGACCGGGTCGCCACCCGGGTCGCCGCGCAGGCGCTGCGCGCGCCCCTGGCCGACGCCCTGGCCGCGCTGACCGCCGAGGACCGCGACGTCCTGCTGCTGGTCGCCTGGGAGGAGCTGAGCTACGAGGAGGTCGCCGGGGCGCTGTCCATCCCGGTCGGCACCGTCCGCTCCCGCCTCCACCGAGCCCGCCGCAAGGTCCGTGAGGCGCTCGGAAACCCCACCGCGCTTGAGGAGTTGCTGAGCAATGGATGACCTGACGCTGGTCCGCGCCCTGGCCGACGACGCCCCGCTGCCGACCCCGACCGACCTGGCCCCGGCCCGAGCCCGCCTGATGGCCACGCTCACCGCCGCCGGCCCCACGCCCGCCCGGCCGGCCGGGAGCCGGACCGCCGGGAACCACCCCTCGGCCACCGCCCCGCCCACCGCCGCCACGCCCACCGCCGCCCGGCCCGCCACCGCCCGGCCCGCCACCGCCCGGCCCGCCACCGCCCCGCCAGCCGCCAACCAGCCCATGGCCGACCAGCCCGCTTCCGTCACGCCGCTGCGGTCCGGCAAGCGGCGCAAGCGCGGGTTCGTGCTGGCCGGCGCCTCCACCCTGGTCGCCGCCGCGGCCGTCGCCGTGGCGGTCACGCTCGCCCCGGTGGACGTCGTGGGCGGTCCCGCGCCGGCCGTCGCCGGCGCCGCCGAGGTGCTCAGCCACGCCGCCGCCAAGGCCCGCACGGAACCGTTCGTCGAGCCCCGCCCCGACCAGTTCCTCTACTACCGCTCGACCGAGGGCGGCCAGGTCAGCGAGCGCTGGCTGTCGGTGGACGGCACCCGCGACGGCGCGGTCGAGTTCCCCGACGGCCGGGCTCCGCTCCCGGGCTGCCGCGACGGCGTCCGGCAGGTCTTCAAGGGCGACCAGCCCCTCCCGGGCGTCACCGAACCGTGCGAACCCGACCCCGCCTACAAGCGCGACCTGCCCACCACGGCCGACGCGATGCTGGCCTACCTGGACGCGAACGCCGGCGGCGGTCCGGGCAACGTCAACGCCCGCGGCAAGGACGTCATGGGCCTGGCCCGCTCCCCGCTCAAGCCGGACAGCAAGGCCGCCCTGTTCGAGGCGGCGGCCAAGGTCGAGGGCCTCCAGGTCGTCCGCGACACCCAGGACACCACCGGCCGCCCGGCCGTCGGCATCGAGTGGCCGGCCCCGGTCGCCCCGGGCGACAAGCCGAAGAAGACCACGCTGTACTTCGACCCGGCCACCTACGAGTACCTGGGCACCTCCTACGGCCCGGCCGAGCAGATGTCCATTGTGGACGAGGTCGGGCAGCGCCCCTGACCGGCGCGCGCGGGGGACGCGGGACTACCGTGTCCCCCGTGGAGCCGAACGAAGACCCCGAGGACGACGACTTCGACCCCGAGGACGAAGACGACTTCGAGGACGAGGAAGCCGACGAGGACGACCTGTTCGGCGTCACCTCCGACGCCCGCACCATCTGCCACCTGTGCGGCGGCGCGGGCTTCGTCGCCCACCCGACCTCGGCGGTCATCGGCGGGGTCCCCCGGACCGTGGACAACGGCCGGGAGTGCCCGCACTGCCACGCCGCCCGCAAGTTCCCGGGCCTGGTCCCGCCGGTGTGAGCGGTCGGCCTTCCCGCCGGTGTGAGCGGTCGACCTCCCCCGCCGGTCCGAGCGGCTAGGCGGGGGCCCGCTCCGCCACCGCCCGCTCGGCCGCCGCGAAGGCCCTCGGCGACAACCCGACCCAGGCGACCAGCAGCGCCCCCACCTGGATCACGGCCGCCATCACCCACACCGACCGCAGCCCGAACCAGGACGCCACCAGCCCGCCGGTCAACGCCCCGACCGGCGTCAGCCCCCAGGCCAGCGCGCGGTGGCCGGTCAGCACCCGCCCCAGCAGCGCGGACGGCGTGAACCGCTGCCGGCTCGACTGGGAGCACACGTTCCACACCATCACGATCGCCGACGAGCCGAACAGCACCACCGCCACCGCCACCGGCCACGGCGGCAGCACGGCGACCAGCGCGTTGGCCACCACCATGCCGACCTGGGCCCACCGCATCGACCACGAGTACCCGAGCCGCTCCACCACCCGGTGCACCACGAACGACACCGCGACCCACCCCATGGCCATCGCGGTCAGCAGCAGGCCGTAGCCGACGGACCCGAGCCCCAGCACCTCGTACGCGTACAGCACCATCATCGCCATCGCGGCGCTGGCCGAGAACGACCCGAGCGCCACCGCCATCGTGATCGACAACAGCAACCGGGTCCCGACGAGGAACCTCAGGCCCTCCGCGATGTCGCGCAGCGGGTGCTTGCCCGACGGCGTCGCCGGCCGGGACGGGATGCCCCGGGTCAACGCCAGCGCGGTCAGCGCCGCCGCCACCGCCAACCCGGCCGGCGCGCCGAACCCCCACGCCACCAGCAGGCCGCCCACCGGCGGCACGACGAACTGCACCGCGCCCCGGTCGATCAGGATCAACCGGGTGTTGGCCGCCGCCAACCGGTCCGGCCCCACCACCTCCTGCACCAGCGCGCCGCTCGCGCCGTCGCCCAGCACCTGCGCCGACGTCACCACGAACGCCACCACCAGCAGCAACGGCAGGCTCAACGCGCCGGTGAAGCCCGCGACCGCCAGCGTCACCGCCGCCGCGCACTGCACGCCGTAGGCCAGGCCCAGCACGGTCGTGCGCCGCGCCCGGTCGATCAACACCCCCGCGAACAGCGAGAACAACAGCCAGGGCGACTGCCCCACCACCTGCACCAACGACACTTCGCGCGGATCGGTCGTGATCGACACCGCCGCCAGTGGCAGCGCCGTCAACATCAACCCCTCCGCGACCGAACCCGACACCGCGACGGCCTGAAGCCGCGCCCACCCCCTCGACATGGTGACCACCCTGCCAAGGCGGGCGGCAGTCGCCGAACGTTTTAGCGTGAGGTGAACCGTGGTCCCCGGGCACGCCCACCGTGCCGGCCGAGCGGCCGGACGTCGCGCCGCATCCCGACGGGGTTGAGGTGTGGGGGCGGTCGGGCGCTGGTGGAGGGCGAAATACGATGGGGGCGTGGGGGTCGTCCTTCCGGAAGCCGAGTGGACCGCGCGCCGTGATGCGCACGCGGCCCGTGTCCGCGCCTGGACGCGCCCGCACCACGAGCGCAAGGCGCGCGGCGAGAAGCACCCCGTGCTGGACTTCCTGTTCTCCTACTACTCGCACCGGCCGGCCCGGCTGGAGCGCTGGCACCCCGGGCCGGGCGTGGTGCTGGAGGGCGACGCCGCCCGTGACTACCTGCGGTGGCCGCTCTACCGGGAGACCCCCGAAGGGGTGACGCTGGACGTCGAGGCGTTCGCCCGCGAACGGCGGTCCACGATCGGGTTCACCCACCGCCTGCTCACCGCCACCGCCGCCCGCGCCCCGCGCCTGGGCTGCTTCGGCCTGCACGAGTGGGCCATGGTGTACCGGGCCGACCAGGTGCGGCACGAGGCGTGGCCGCTGCGGCTGGGGTCGCGGGGCACGGACCGCGTGGTCGAGTCGCACAAGGTCCAGTGCAGCCACTTCGACGCCTTCCGGTTCTTCACCCCGGAGGCCCGTCCGCTCAACGTGGTGCAGCCCACCCGGGACAAGCAGGTCGAACTGGAGCAGCCGGGCTGCCTGCACGTGTCGATGGACTTGTTCAAGTGGAGCTACAAGCTCGACCCGGCGACCCCGTCGGAGCTGATGGCGGACTGCTTCGACCTCGCCCTGCGGGTTCGGGAGCTGGACATGCGCGCCAGCCCGTACGACCTGGCCGGGCTCGGCTACGCGCCGATCCCGGTGGAGACCGCCGAGGGGCGGGCGGAGTACGTGCGGCGGCAGAGCGCGTTCACCGAGGCCGCGGCTCCGCTGCGGGCGGCGTTGATCGACCTCACGCGCGCGCTGCTCGACGTGCCCGTCACGGCGCCATAACTCCACGTCACTTCACCCGCTTCCCAGATGTCACCTGTTAGCGTGACGCCGGTCGGGATTCGCCAATCCGTGAAGTCGGACGTTCGAGAGGGAAGACGATGTCTCGACACCGCGCGCTGCGGACGAAGGTGCGGCGCGGGATCGCCAAGTGGCCGGTCGCCATCGTGGGCGTGGTCGTGCTGCTGTTCCTCGGGTACTTCGCGTGGACGTGGGTCGCCGGGATCGTGGACCGGCGCGCCGCCGCCGTGGCCGGCGATTGCAGCGAGGGCGACGCGGTGCTGCGCGTGGCCGCCGCGCCCAGCGTCGCCGAGGCCGTGCGCGAGGTCGCGCGGGCGTGGACCAGGCAGCGCCCGGTCGTCTACGACCACTGCATCCGCCCCGAGGTGCAGGCGATCGACTCCGACCTGGTCCTCGAAGGGCTCACCCAGGGCTGGGACGAGGGCAAGCTCAACGCCAAGCCGCACGCCTGGGTCACCGACTCGACGCTGTGGGCCAACCGGCTCGGCGCGCAGAACCGGGCGCTGATCGGCGCGCAGCCGGAGTCCATCGCGGCCAGCCCGGTCCTGCTCGCGATGCCCCAGGACGCCGCGTCGGCCGTGCAGTCCGGCGCCGGGTTCCGGTGGACCGACCTGCCCGACGTGACCACCGCGGCGGGCGGCTGGCAGCGGTTCGGCAAACCCGAGTGGGGCGACTTCAAGATCGCCATGCCGGACCCGGCGACCAACGCCGCGACCGCGATGGCCGTGCAGTCCGCGCTGGCCGGCGCGTCCCCGGACGGCAAGGGCCCGGTCACCACCGACATGCTCGCGCTGGACCCGGTGAAGGCCACGCTGGGCCGGCTGACCGCCGCCAAGCCCGCGCAGACCCCCGCGACCACGTGGGAGGCGCTGTCGCTGCTGGCCGACAAGCCCGAGGTCAACGCGGCGGGCTTCGCGGCGGTGCCGGTGTTCGAGGTGGACCTGTACCGGCACAACACCGGCAAGGACAGCGGCACGCCGCCGCTGGCGCCGCTGTACGGGGTGGCGGCGGGCGGGCCGTCCCCGGTGGCGGACTTCCCGTTCGTGCCGCTCGCCGGCGACTGGGTCGGCGAGGCGCAGGTCCGCGCGGCGCAGGCGTTCCGCGAGTTCCTCCTGGAGGGCGAGCAGCAGAAGCTGCTGGCCGCGGCGGGACTGCGGGTGGACGCCACGACCGAGCGGCCCAAGCCGTCGCCGGGCCTGCGCTGGCCGACGATGACCGACAAGCTCGTCCCCGCCGACGCGAACACCACCCAGCAGATCTCCGCCGCGTGGGCCACCGCCGACAACGGCCAGGTGGTGACCGTGCTGGTGGACTCGTCCAAGTCGATGGGCGAGCCGGGCGGCGAGGGCCGCTCCCGCGTGGAGTGGGTGAAGGCGGCGCTGACCGGGCAGATCAACCGGTCGGTGTCGGGGTCGCTGGGCCTGTGGGAGTTCTCCAGCGGGTTGGCGGGCGACAAGCCGTACCGGCAGCTCGTCGCGCCCGGCCCGGTCGTGGCGCAGAAGCAGCAGTTGCTGGACGGGGTCGCGGGCCTGCGCCCGCAGAACGCCACGCACCTGTACTCCAGCCTGGCCGCGCTCTACAAGCAGGCGGTCGCGGAGTTCCAGGCGGGCAAGCGCAACCGGATCGTCGTGCTGACCGACAGCCCCAACGACGGCGGCCTCACCCTGGAACAGCTGAAGGCGGAGCTGGCGGGCGCGAAGCAGGAGGGCCGCGAGGTCGAGGTGTCGATCATCGCGATCGGCAAGGACCCGGAGCGGCAGCCGCTGTCGGAGATCGCCCGGTCCACCGGCGGGACGCTGTCGGTGGTGGACGACGGTCGCGGGGTGGACGCGGCGCTGGGTCAGCTGCTGTCGGAGTCGCGGTAGCGCAGCGCGGTCGCCCCGATCCTGGCCTTGATCCGCTCACGCAGTTCGAGGGGCGCCACGACCTCGGCTTCCGGGCCGAGCCGGAGCAGGTCCACCAGGGCATGGTCGAGTGACTCGGTCGGGATCTCGACGGTGGTCCACTCCCCTTGCGGCACAACGCTTTCGAGCGCCCTGGAGGCGGCGAGGCTGAGCAGGGCGCGGGCCGCGCGCAGCCCGGCTTCGGTGACCTTGACGGTGACCCGCTCGGGATACATCCGCTCCTCGAACCGCTTGGACCACTCGGCCCAGAAGGTGGCGAGGTCGAAGGTCTCCGGGCGGTGGAAGGGTTCGCCGGTCGGTTCGAGGGCTTCCACGCGCGCGACCCGGTAGGTGCGGGGCTGCCCGTCGGAGTCGGCCACGAGGTACCAGAGCCCGGCCTTGAGCACGAGCCCGAGCGGCCCGACGGTCCTCTCGACCACCTGGCCGCCCCACCGCCGGTACCGCAGGCGCAGCGTGACCGGGTTCCACACGGCGTCGGCGATGTCGGCGAGGAACGGCATCTCCTCGCTCTGCCGGAACCACCCGCCGGCGTCGAGGTGGAACCGCTCCCGGATGCGTCCCGCCCGCGACCGCAGTTCCGGCGGCAACGCGGCGAGCACCTTCAGCTGAGCCGCCGCGACCACCGTGCCCAGCCCGAGTTCGGCGGCCGGACCGGGCATGCCCGCGAAGAACAGCGACTCGGCCTCTTCGCCGGTCAGGCCGGTGAGGCGGGTGCGGTAGCCGTCGAGGAGCCGGTAGCCGCCGGCCGGCCCGCGATCGGCGTAGACGGGCACCCCGGCGGCGCTGAGCGCTTCGACGTCCCGGTAGACGGTGCGAACGGACACTTCCAGCTCATCGGCCAACTCCTGCGCCGTCATCCGTCCCCGGGTCTGGAGGAGCAGGAGGAGGGAGAGCAGACGTCCGGCGCGCATGGATCTCATTGTGCGCCCGTTCCTGACAGGAGTTGTCAGGTTCCGGCGGGATCGTTGCCGTCATGGGTACCGCGAACGGCAACGCCGAGATGAAGAGCTGGGACGAGCGCACGTGGGACGGCAAGCGCTACGACGAGGTGAGCGGCCCGAAGCAGACGACCGGGTCGATGACGGTGGAGTACACGGGCGACCTGGCGGGGACGGGCGAGTTCCGGTTCCTGATGGACTACCCGGACGCGGAGTCGTGCCGAGCGGTGGGGTACGAGGTGGTGACCGGCGTGCTGGGCGGGCGGTCGGGGTCGTTCGTGCGGGAGCACCGCGGCGGTTTCCGCGACGGGGTGTCGCGGGGGACGTTCACGGTGGTGTCGGCGTCGGGCGGGTTGGCGGGGCTGACGGGGTCGGGGTCGATCACGTGGCACATGGGCGAGCCGGGCACTTACGCGTTCGAGTACTCGGTCAGCTGAAGCGCGACGGCCCCGTGCCGGGGCACGGGGCCGTCGTTCGTCGGTCAGTTGTCGTACGCCGAGAGCGGCGGGCAGGAGCAGACCAGGTTGCGGTCGCCCTTCGCGCCGTCGATGCGGCGGACCGGGGGCCAGATCTTCGGCGCGTTCGGGCCCGCCGGGAAGACCGCCACCTCGCGGCTGTACGGGTGGGTCCACTCGCCGGTCGTCACGCTGGCCGCCGTGTGCGGGGCGTTGCGCAGCGGGTTGTCGTCGGCGGGCCACTCGCCGGCGCCCACGCGGTCGATCTCGCCCTTGATCGCGATCATCGCGTCGATGAACCGGTCGATCTCGGCCAGGTCCTCGCTCTCCGTCGGCTCCACCATGAGCGTGCCGGCGACGGGGAACGACATGGTCGGCGCGTGGATGCCGTAGTCCGCCAGGCGCTTGGCCACGTCGTCCACGGTCACGCCGGTCGCCTTGGTGATCGGGCGCAGGTCGAGGATGCACTCGTGGGCCACGAAACCGCCCTCGCCGGTGTAGAGCACCGGGAAGTGCTCGTCCAGCCGACGGGCCACGTAGTTCGCCGCCGCCACCGCGGTCAGGGTCGCGCGGCGCAGGCCGTCCGCGCCCATCATGCGCACGTACGCCCACGAGATCGGCAGGATCGACGCCGAACCCCACGGCGCGGCGCTGATCGGGCCGACGCCCGTCGCCGGGCCGGCGGTCGGCTGGAGCGGGTGGTTGGGCAGGAACGGCGCGAGGTGCGAGCGCACGCCGATCGGGCCGACGCCGGGACCGCCGCCGCCGTGCGGGATGCAGAACGTCTTGTGCAGGTTCAGGTGCGACACGTCCGAGCCGAACCTGCCGTACTGCGCCAGGCCGATCAGGGCGTTGAGGTTCGCGCCGTCCACGTACACCTGGCCGCCGGCGTCGTGCACCAGCGCGCACACCTCGCGCACGGTGTCCTCGTACACGCCGTGCGTCGACGGGTAGGTGATCATGATGGCGGCGAGGTCGTCGCGGTGCTCGTCCACGACAACGCGCAGGTGGTCCATGTCGATGTTGCCCTGGTCGTCGCACTTCACGACCACGACCCGCATGCCGGCCATGACGGCGGACGCGGCGTTGGTGCCGTGCGCCGACGACGGGATCAGGCACACGTCGCGCTCCGCGTGGCCCTGCGCGCGGTGGTAGGCGCGGATCGCGAGCAGGCCCGCGAACTCGCCCTGGCTGCCCGCGTTGGGCTGGATGGACACGGCGTCGTAGCCGGTCACCTCGGCCAGCCAGCGCTCCAGGTCGGCGACCAGCGACAGCAGGCCCTCGGCGTCCTCGACCGGCGCGAACGGGTGCAGGTTCGCGAACTCCGGCCAGGTCACCGGCTCCATCTCGGCGGTCGCGTTGAGCTTCATCGTGCACGAGCCCAGCGGGATCATGCTGCGGTCCAGCGCGACGTCCTTGTCCGACAGCTTGCGCAGGTAGCGCAGCATCGCGGTCTCGGAGCGGTGGGTGTGGAAGACCGGGTGGGTCAGGTAGTCGCTGGTGCGGCGCAGGTCGGCGGGGATCGCGTCGGCGGTGTCGAGGTCCAGGCCGTCGACGTCGGAGACGGTCACGCCGAACGCCTTCCACACCTTCTCCAGGTCACCCCGGGTGGTGGTCTCGTCGCACGCGATCGAGACGGTGTCGGCGTCCACCTGCCACAGGTTGACGCCCAGGTCGCGGGCGGTGGCGACGACCTCGGCGGCGCGGCCCTCGACGCGGGCGCGGACGGTGTCGAAGAACTCGCCGTGCACGACCTCGACGCCGTTCTCGCACAGGCCCGCGGCGAGCACGGTGGCCAGGCGGTGGGTGCGGGTCGCGATGGCGCGCAGGCCGTCGGGGCCGTGGTAGACCGCGTACATCGACGCCATCACGGCCAGCAGGACCTGCGCGGTGCAGATGTTGCTGGTGGCCTTCTCGCGGCGGATGTGCTGCTCGCGGGTCTGGAGCGCGAGGCGGTAGGCGAGGTTGCCGTCGGCGTCCACGGACACGCCGACCAGGCGGCCGGGCAGCTGGCGCTCCAGGCCCTGGCGGACGGCCATGTACCCGGCGTGCGGGCCGCCGAAGCCGATCGGGACGCCGAAGCGCTGGGTGGTGCCGACGACGACGTCCGCGCCGATCTCGCCCGGCGGGCGCAGCAGCGTCAGGGCCAGCAGGTCCGCGGCGAACACGGCCTGCGCGCCGGCCGCGTGGATCTCCTCCACCAGCGCGGCGTAGTCGCGCACGACGCCGGACGCGCCCGGGTAGGACAGCAGCACGCCGAAGAAGTCCCCGCCCAGGCCCAGCCCCTCCAGGCCCTGCGACAGGTCGGCGGTGACGATCTCGATGCCCAGCGGCTCGGCGCGGGTCTCGATGACGGCCAGCGTCTGCGGCAGCGTGTCGGCGTCCACGACGAACTTGGCGGACTTGCTGCGGCCGGCGCGGCGGACCAGGGTCATCGCCTCGGCGGCGGCGGTGGACTCGTCCAGCATGGACGCGTTGGCCAGCGGCAGGCCGGTCAGGTCGCCGACCATCGTCTGGAAGTTCAGCAGCGCTTCGAGGCGGCCCTGGGAGATCTCGGGCTGGTAGGGCGTGTAGGCCGTGTACCAGGCGGGGCTCTCCAGGACGTTGCGGCGGATCACCGGCGGGGTGTGGGTGCCGTAGTAGCCCATGCCGATCATCTGGGTGAGCGGCTTGTTGCGGGCGGCCAGGGCGCGCAGCTCGGCCAGCGCCTCGGTCTCGGTGGCGGGCGCGGGCAGGTCCAGCACCAGTTCGCGTTCCCGGATCGACTCGGGCACGGCGCGCTGGGCCAGCTCCTCCAGGGAGCCGACGCCGATGACGTCCAGGATGCGGGCCAGCTCGGCGGGCCGCGGGCCGACGTGCCGGTCGGCGAAGGGGGTGCCGTGCTCAAGGGCGGCGAGGGGGATGCGGTCCTGCGTCATGTAAGGCGCCTTTCGCGGGCTACGGACACACTTCTGCCGTTGCCCTCCCCCTCTGTCTTCTGCCCGCGGACGGGCGCCTGAGAGCTTCACCCGGCGTGGCCGGGCTTGCACCGTCGGCGGGGTCCACGTGCCCGACCCGCTTTCCAGAGGCGTCTCACCCGTGCGGTCCTTGCGCCTGAGAGGTTCCGGGGAGGATTTGCTCCTTCGGCGCCGAGACTGGCTCGGACTCTCCCGCACGGGATAAAGCGACTACGCGCGAATCGTACCCGGCAGGTGAACGTCTCCCGGCACGGACGCGACGCGGATCTCACAGGTTTGGCGCGGCGGAGCAGCGGGTACCAGGCGCTCGTGCCGCTCGCGCCGTGGAGTCCGAGGTCAGCCGATGGCCCGTGTCCGCTCGCGCCGTGGGCTCCGGGGTCAGCCGATGGCCCGCGTCCGCCTGCGCCGGGACAGCTCGTCGTTGGGCGTCTCGTCCACCGCGAGCCCGTCCGCGCGTTCCGCGGGGAACTCGTGGATCGTGCCGCTGATCTCCCGCATGGCGCCGCTGACCGCGATGCCGAACACGCCCTGGCCGCCCTGCAGCAGGTCCACGACCTCCTCGGGCGAGGTGCACTCGTAGACCGTGGTGCCGTCGCTGAACAGCGTGATGCGGGCGAGGTCCTGGACGCCGCGGCGGCGCAGGTGGTCGACCGCGACGCGGATGTTCTGCAGGCTCACACCGGTGTCGAGCAGCCGCTTCACGACCTTGAGGACCAGGATGTCCTTGAACGAGTAGAGCCGTTGGCTACCGGAGCCGTGGGCACTCCTTATCGTCGGGTTGACCAGGCCGGTGCGGGCCCAGTAGTCGAGCTGGCGGTAGGTGATGCCCGCGATCTGGCACGCGGCCGGGCCGCGGTACCCGACGAGTTCGTCCGGCAGCGAGGAGTCCGGGAACAGCTCACCCTGTTCGCCGGTTCCGGCCCGGATGGGCGCTTCCTCGACCACGCCTGCCTCCCCTCGGTCCGGCCAGGACTGGCCGGCGACCAACGTGAAGCCGCCCCGGTGCCCGAATCACACCGTGGCAATTCACCTGAGTTCGACGGTAAGACCGCCTAGGGGGCAGGTCAACGCGACGCGCTGAGCGTGTCGCGTCTCAACCTCAGGTTGAGGTTGAGAGAGACGGGCGTCGTAAGCCATTCGGGTGACGTTTAGTGATCGTTTAGCGGACCGGTGCTGACTTTGTGTAATCCGGAGGTGTGACACCGGGGGGTGGCACGCGGGGCTGATCCACAACGCACCGCACACACCCACGAGGGGCCGGCTTCCAGCTCGCGGCGCGACGCCGGCCTCTCGTGGGTGCTTGACAGACCCACCGCAGACTCCCCCGTGTCCCGCTCCACCGCCACCTGAGACCCACCGCCGACACGCCGCCCACCCAGCGCCGCCGTCCCAGCCGCCGCCGTGCCTGCCTCACCGCCCCGGAAACGATCAGGCCCGAAAACGATCAGGCCCGGGACGCGACCGCCGTCCCGGGCCCTACCGCGAGAACCGCTGCTCAGGTGTCCGCGCCGCGGAAGTCCTCCGGCGAGACCGAGTCCAGGAACTCCCGGAACTTCTCGACCTCGTCCTCCTGCTCGTCCGGGATGATCAGCCCCGCCTCGGCCAGCACCGACTCCTCCGCGTGGATCGGCACGCCGATGCGCAGGGCCAGGGCCACCGAGTCGCTCGGCCGCGCCGACACGCGCACGTCGCCGTCGAACACGAGTTCCGCGAAGTACGTGCCCTCCTGCAGGTCGGTGATCCGCACCTGCTCCAACTGCCTGCCCAGAGCGCCGATGACGTCCTTCAACAGGTCGTGCGTCAACGGCCGCGCGGGCCGGACACCCTGCTGCTCCAGCGCGATCGCGGTCGCCTCCACCGAGCCGATCCAGATCGGCAGGTAGCGCTCGCCCTCGGTTTCGCGCAGCAACAGGATCGGCTGGTTGGCGGGCAGTTCCACCCGCACGCCCACGACGCGCATCTCGCTCATCGGGTCTCGCCTCCCTCAGCGCGCTGAAATCCTGGCGTCCCCGCTACCACGAGGATCCCCCACGTACCCCTCCGACGCTACCCGCCAAGCGGGCCTTGTGCGCAACCGCTCCGAAAATGCGGATCACGATGCGGAAACGGCTCTACCTGGGCGGAACGCCGCCACCGGGCACGTCGCGCAGGCCGATTTTCACCAAGAGTGTGTGCAGCGTTACGGAGAGCGCCGCCAGCTCGCGCACGACTTCGTCGGCCCGGCCCCGCGACCTCGGGTCGCGCCGCCTCGCCAGGACGACCTGCTCCACCAGCGCCACCTCGCGGTCCGCCGCCGCGCGGAACGGGCGCAGGTGCCGCGGTTCCAGGCCGTACTGGGCCAGTTCGCGCACGGTCGTCGCCACCTGGAGCGCGTCCTGGTCGTAGAGACCCGGACGGACCAGGCCGTGCTGCTCCAGCTCGGCCAGCGACGCCGCGTCCAGGCCCGAACGCGCCAGCAGTTCGTCGCGGCTCATGCGCTGCGGCGCGGCGGGGCCGTCCTCGACCGCGCGGAGCACCCGCGCCGAGGAGTCCGCCGCGTCCAACTGCTCCTTGATGACCTTCAGCGGCAGGTAGCGGTCGCGTTGGGCGGCCAGCACGTAGCGCAGCCGCTCGACGTCGGCCGTGGTGAACTGGCGGTACCCCGCGGCGGTGCGTGCCGGGCGGACCAGGCCCTCCGACTCCAGGAAGCGGATCTTGGAGATCGTGACGTCGGGGAACTCCGTCCGGAGCTGCGCGAGCACCGCGCCGATGCTCAACCCCCCGCGTTGTGGCCGCCCGGCCGCCGCCGTCACTGCGCCCCCTGACCCCCGGCGCCCGGACCGGTCAGGAACACGAGGCGGAACTTGCCGATCTGCACCTCGTCGCCGTTGGCGAGCACCGCCTGGTCGACCGGCTCGCGGTTGACGTAGGTGCCGTTGAGGCTGCCCACGTCGATCACCACGAACTCGCCGCCCTCGCGGCGGAACTCGGCGTGCCGCCGGGAGACCGTCACGTCATCGAGGAAGATGTCGCTGTCCGGGTGCCGTCCCGCGCTGGTCGTGTCGCGGTCGAGCAGGAACCGGGAACCCGCGTTCGGACCGCGCTTGACCACCAGCAGGGCCGACCCGGCGGGCAGTGCGTCGACGCCGGCGACGGCCGGCTCCTGGGCGGGCGCCTCGGCGCCCTCGACCTCGGCGAGGAAGTCGGCCCGGAAAACGGAGGTCCGCTCCGGGGACTGCTCGGGCGGAACGCCTGGCCCGTCGTTCGTGGTCACCTGAGCTCTCCTCCTGCTGCTGGAACCGTCTCGTCCTTGAGAACCTATCGTGCCCGAACCCTGGTCTGAGGAGCGGCTCCCCCACCGACCGAAGAGCCGCCGGAAGATCGACGTCACCCCTGCTCCGCAATCTCCTGGTACGCCGCCGCGTCGAGCAGGTCGTCCACCGCGCCCGGGTCGGTCAGCCTGAGCTCCACGATCCACCCCTCGCCGTACGGGTCGGAGTTGACCAGGTCGGGCTGCTGGTCCAGCGAGTCGTTGCGCGCGACGACCTCGCCCGCCAGCGGCGCGTAGATGTCGGAGACGCTCTTGGTGGACTCGACCTCGCCGAGCGTCTGGCCCGCGCCGACCTGCTCGCCCAGTTCCGGGAGCTGGACGAACACGACCTCGCCGAGTTGCTCCTGGGCGTAGTCGGTGATGCCCACGCGCACGGTGTCCTCACCGGTGCGCAGCACCCACTCATGTTCCTCGGTGTACTTGAGCTCCTCGGGAATCACCGCGGTGCGCTCCTTCATGACGGTGGATCTTCGCTGCCGGATCTTCCCACGACCGGTTCAGACCGGCGCGACCCCCGGCCGCCTGCGCAGCGCGAGGAAGAACTGGTAGACGTACAGGGCTCCGGACCACAGGTACAGCGCCCCGCCCCAGACCATGAACGCGTAGGCCACCGGTCGGGCGACCTCGGCGGCGGTGGAGGTGCCCTGGGCGAGCAGGAGCATCGGGAAGGCGTAGAGCAGGTTGAACGTGGCGCCTTTACCCAGGTAGGTGACCTCGAACGGGCCGTAGCCGCGCAGCCGCAGCACCGGCAGGCACGCGCCGACGACCAGTTCGCGGCCCACCAGCACGGCCGCCACCCACCAGGGGACGATGTCGCGCACGACGAACGCCACCAGCGTGGCCAGGATGTAGAGCCGGTCGGCGGCCGGGTCCAGCAGCGCGCCGAGCCTGCTCATCTGGTTGAGCCAGCGCGCGACCTTGCCGTCCAGCCAGTCCGACAGGCCCGCCGCGACCAGCACCACCAGCGCCCAGCCGTCCTCCCGGGGCCCGAGCAGCAGGTAGAGGAACAGCGGCACGCCGAGCAGCCGCAACACGCTCAGCGCGTTGGGGATGGTCAGCCACCGGTCGGCGGGATCGTGCGACACAACCGCAAACTGTAGAGCCGCCGGGCGCCGCCCACCGCCGGCACCGGCACGACCGGGCCAGGCGGTCACCCACCGTGATGCGGTGAATGCGCGAAAAGGAATCCGGTGGCCGTGCCGTGCGGCTCGGTCGCGGGTTTTCGCGGGCGGCCGGAGCCGGCCCGCGTCAACCGGAATTCGAGCACCGCTCCACAACCGCTCCACCGCGGCTCGACGCTGTTTTCGGGCAGCCGAAACCGCACTTCGGGGTGATTCCGGCGAGCCGCCACCACTGATTCCGGGCAGCCGGAACCGCGGGTGGGCGCAGCGGGGGACGGGGAGCGGCGACGGGCCGCTGAAGAGCCGGGCCTCGGACAGGGGGACCGGGTCGACCGGCGGAGTCCGAGTGGTCGGCCGCGCGGGTCAGTTCGCGCGGGTGCGGGTCCAGCCCTGGCGTTGTAGCTGCTCACCGCTGAGGGCACGGGGACGACCGCGGTCGTCGACGCCCACCCAGCGAGCGCGGAAACCTTCGAGCACGTAGGCGTGGCCCTTGCTCCAGACCACGCTGCACGGAGCGGTCGGCAGCGGTCCCGCGCCCCCGGACGTGGCGCGCGCTGCCCTGCGCTTCGCGGGCTCGGACTCGGCTTCCGTTCTGGTGCTCATCGTCGATCCCTCCACCCGGGGTGTCGCTCGCGGCCTTCGCGGCGTTATCCCCATGCACAGGATTCTGCGCGACAGTGACCTCCGCCACCCCCGAATTGCCGGTCTTCTCGGCGGTCGGACGTCCCCGGTCGCCGAGTCGACCCCGGTCGCGCAGCGCCCTTACCCTGAGGTATAGCCGGCCGGTACTCCGTGAAACCGCTCACCGTTCGTCACGCGCCGTACACCGACATCGCCTCTACACTGATACTGATCAAGCCGCCATCCGACCGCTTGTGGTGACCGTGGGGTCTCCGTACGGTGGGTGGCGCAGCGGTTGAGCCAACAGCCGCGCCGGGGAAGCTCCGGCCAGCGGGCCCATGTGCCGCAACGCTGCGTTTTCTGGTGCTCGGCGCGTCCGCACGCCTGGGCTTCCCTTTCCAGCAAGACCTGTGAAGAGGAGTCCTCGTGACGGTTCAGGATCCGAACGTCGTGGCGACGAGCGGAGCCGCATCCGCCGCCGCCGTCGCCCCGGCGGGGAAGGCGGCCGACGGCGTGGCGGTGGTGACCGCCACCGGGGAGATCGACATGCTCACCGCGCCCGACCTGCGCGCCGACGTGCTCGGGCGCATCGACGAAACCCCCGGGGCGGTCGTGCTGGACATGACCGGTGTGAGCTTCCTCGGCTCGGCCGGCCTGGCCGTGCTGGTCGAGGCGTCGCAGCACGCCAAGCGGCGCGGCACGGCGTTCCGCGTGGTCGCCGTCGCGCGCGCGGTCACCCGGCCGCTGGCCGCCACCGGACTGGGTGACGTGTTCAGCGTGTACGGATCGGTGGCGGAGGCGGTGTCGGCGGACGACGGGGCGTCGGCGCGCTGAGGTGCGGCACCAGGTCCACGACCTGGTCCACGCCCGCCGTGACCAGGGCCGCGCGAACCGGGCTGTCCTCGGGCGCGCGGACCACCACGCGGTTGCCCGCCGCGGCGGCGGCCTCGACCACCGCCCGCAGCGCCCGGACCAGCCCTTCGCTGCGGGCGCCCAGCTCGCGCAGGTCCACCACGATCGGCACGGCGCCGCCGCGCGCGGCGGTCAGCACCCGGCGGCGCACGGCGGGTCCGGCGCGCGGCGGGACGTCCCCGCGCACCACCACCTCCACCCAGCCGGAGTGCACCGAGACGGTGACCTCCTCGGGCGCGGAGCGGCCGAACGTGCCCCTCGTGGTGTGCCGGCCGGACATGACGAGCGTCACGCGGGTGCCGGTCGCCGACCGGTCCACCTGCACCTCGTCCACGTTCTCGCGCATCAGCAGCAGGCCGCGGCCCCGGTCGGACAGCTCCACCGGCGGCACGCGCCAGGTCCCGTCGTCGGAGACCACCACGTGCACGCTGCCGTCCGGGCGCACCTCGCCGGCCACCCGCACGCTGCCGCCGCTCCCCGGCGCGTAGGCGTGCTCCACGGCGTTGCTGACGGCCTCGTTGACCGCGACCAGCAGGTCGTACCGGTCGTCCTCGGTCAGTCCGACGCCGACCAGCCACTCGTCCAGCCGCACGCGCACGGTGGAGAGCAGACCGGCGTCGGCCGGGATCTCCACTCCCCAGTGGTGGTCGGCGAGTCGATCGGTCAACAGGCCTCCTCGTCGCGCACCTGTCAGTCTTCCCACTGGCGGCGCGGACTACACGTGTGAGGTTGGATCAGTTCGGGTACCGATAGCTTCAGCACCGCCGAGACAGAAACGGACGATGAGGTGAGCGTGTCGCACACGGAGCCGCAGAGCGGCGATTCGGATGACCCCTTGGCCGGGGTGGAGTTGCGGATGGCCGCCGACCCCACGCAGCTGTCGATCGTCCGGGCGGTGGCGGCCGACATCGCCATGCGCCAGGACTACGACCTGGACGCCATCGAGGACTTGAAGCTGGCGGTGGACGAGGCCTGCTCGACGCTCATCTCCCTCGCCGCGCCCAGCGCCGTGCTCAGCGCCCGGTTCGTCGTGGCGGGCCCCGCGGTGCAGGTCTTCACGGCGGTGCGCTCGAAGCGGTCGGCGCCGCCGGACCGGGACAGCTTCGGCTGGCGCGTGCTCAGCGCGCTGGTCGACTCGGTGACCACCTGGGTCGAGCCGCGCGGGGACGCCTACGAGATCCACATCGACCTGGTCAAGCGTTCAGTGGGGACGGCGTGACGGGTACCGACGGGGGCACGACGCGCTCGGGGACGCAGGGGGACTACGACCACCTGGCGCCGCTGTTCGCCAGGCTGGCCGCGACGCCCGAGGGCGACCCGCAGCGGGAGCGGCTGCGCGACGAGCTGGTCACCGAGCACCTGCCGGTGGCCAAGCACATCGCGCGGCGGTTCGGACACCGCGGCGAGCCGTACGACGACCTGGTGCAGGTCGCGACGGTGGGCCTGATCAACGCGGTCGACCGGTTCGACCCGGAGCGGGGCAGCGACTTCCTGTCCTTCGCGGTGCCGACGATCATGGGCGAGGTCCGCAAGTACTTCCGCGACTCCAGCTGGTCGGTGCGCATGCCGCGCCGGCTCAAGGAGCTGCACCTGGCCATCAACGCCGGCTCGGCCCGCCTGTCCCAACAGCTGGGCCGCGCGCCCACCCCGTCCGAGCTGGCCGAACACCTGGGCCTGACCCGCGAGGAGATCCACGAGGGCCTGGCGGCGGGCAACGCCTACCACAGCGCGTCGCTGGACGACCTGCTCGTGGCCGACGACAGCTCCATCTCGCTGGGCTCGACGCTGGGCGAGGAGGACCCGGAGCTGGAGGCGATCGAGCAGCGCGAGGCCCTGCACCCGCTGCTGGAGAAGCTGCCGGAGCGGGAGCGGAAGATCGTGGTGATGCGGTTCTTCGGGAACATGACGCAGACGCAGATCGCGCAGAAGGTCGGGATCTCGCAGATGCACGTGTCGCGGCTGCTGGCCAAGACGCTGCGGCAGTTGCGCGAGGGTTTGACGGAGTGAGGCACGTGGCAGGAGGCCCGCCGGTCGTGGATCGGCGGGCCTTCGCTTGTGCGGGGGTTCCGGGGCGGTTCGCGGGAACGGGCTGACGGCACGGCGCGGGCGGTGGTCCGGCACGGGCAGCGCGGGCGGTGGTCCGGCACGGGCAGCGCGGGTGGCCGGGCTCGGCGCGGGTGGGCGCGGCGGTTGGCGGCGGCGCGGCAGCTTGGCGATCTGGCGGCGGCGCGGTGTTTTGGCGGTTTGGCGGCTTGGCACTGGCGGCGGTTTGGTGGTTCGGCGTTTTGTGGCGAGGTGCGGCCTCCGGCCCCCGGTGTCCATTTTCGCATCGGGGTACGACAGGGGCAGGCGTGGCGGCTCGCGAGGCACTGTCCACATGCGAAACGCCGCCGGGGGCAGTCGGCGGCGTCTCGCGCAGGGGTCCAGCGGTGGGTCGGCACGGCGGCTGGGTCACGCCGCCGCCGGGCCGGCCTCAGGCTGCTCGGCGGCGGGCTTCGGCGATCAGGCGGCGGCGTTCGTCCTCGCCCATGCCGCCCCACACCCCGTAGGGCTCTTGGACGGCCAGGGCGTGTTCGCGGCACTGCACGAGCACCGGGCAGACGCGGCACAACTGCTTCGCCTTCTCCTCCCGGGCCATGCGGGCGGTTCCTCGTTCGTTGTCCGGGTGGAAGAAGACGGCGCTGTCTCGGCCCCGGCACAGGCCTTCCTTCTGCCAGTCCCAGACCTCGGTCACGGGCTTGGGCAGGCGCGCGGTGCTGGTCATCGGGCGAAACCCCCTGCGGTGGAGTCGTTCAGGTGCTGATCAAGGCGTACCCCGCGCGGCGGGGCCGACAAACGTGTTGCCCCCGAATCGGGTTACCCCGGTAGCCGGGGCGCGACCTCGGTGGCCCAGAAGGTGAAGAACGCCTCCTGGTCCGGTCCGATCTGGGACACGTAGATCTCGTCGTAGCCGGCGTCGGCGTACTCGCGCACCGCCGAGACGTAGCTCTCCGGATCCGGGCCCAACGGCAGGGACGACGCCACCATGTCCTTGGTGACCAGAGTCGACGCCTGCTCGAAGTGCTTGGGCGACGGCAGCACCTGCGCCAGCTCGCCCGGCAGCTGCTCGTTGGGCCACAGCCGGAACGCCGTTTCCAGCGCGTCGTCCACGGTCGCCGCGTGGCAGACCTTGAACCCCGCCTGCGCGGGTTTGCCGTGGCCGCCGGTCTCGTGGAACCGCTTGACCAGCTCCGCGTCCGGCATGGTGCTGCAGAAGCCGTCGCCGATGCGGCCCGCGAGCTGCGCCGCCTTCGGCCCGAACGCCGACACGTAGATCGGCACCGGCTGGTCGGGCAACGTGTAGATGCGCGCGTTCTCGACCGTGTAGTGCTTGCCGCGGTGCTCGACGTCCTCGCCGGTGTGCAGCTTGCGGATGACCTCGACGGCCTCCTCCAGCATCTCCAGCCGCACCGACGCCGCCGGCCACGGGTCGCCGAGGATGTGCTCGTTGAGGGCCTCGCCGGACCCGACGCCGAGCACGAACCGGCCCTCGCACTGCACGGCCGCGGTCGCGGCGGCCTGCGCGATGACGGCCGGGTGGATGCGCAGCGTGGGACACGTCACCGCCGTGGTGATGGGCAGCGTGGTCGCCTCGGACAGCGCCCCGATGACCGACCACACGAACGGGCTCTGGCCCTGCTCGTCGTTCCACGGGTGGTAGTGGTCGGAGATCCACAGCCGCTCGAACCCGGCGTCCTGGGCCCACCGCGCCTGCCGGACCAGGTCGCGCGGCCCGTGCTCCTCGCTGGAGAGGAAGTAACCGATGCTCACCATGTGTCGCGGTTACCCGTGCAGGAACTCCTGAACCTTGGTGCGCACCCCCTTGGTGACCACGGACCACGCGTCCGGGTCACCCCTGAGCAGGGCTTCGGCCGTGTTCTTCACCTGGTCGAAGGACGCGTGCGGCGGGATCGGCGGCACGTTCGGGTCGCAGCGCACGTCCAGCACGGCCGGCCGGTCGGCGCCGAGCACCTCGTCCCACGCCGCGCCGAGGTCGTCGGGGGCGTCCACGTTGACCCCGACCAGCCCGACCGACCGCGCGAACGCCGCGTAGTCGACGTCGGGCAGGGTCTGCGACTCCTCGAACTTGGGCGCGCCGCCCATCGCGCGCAGCTCCCAGGTCACCTGGTTCAGGTCGTTGTTGTGCAGCACGCACACCACGCACCGCCGGTCCGGCCACTCCCGGTGGTAGCGGGCCAGGGTGATCAGCTCGGCCAGGCCGTTCATCTGCATGGCCCCGTCCCCGACCAGCGCCACCACGGGCCGGTCCGGGTGGGCGAACTTCGCCCCGATCGCGTACGGGACGCCCGCGCCCATCGTGGCCAGGGTGCCCGACAGCGAGCCGCGCATCCGACCGCGCAGCCGGACCAGGCGGGCGTACCAGTTGGCCGCCGAACCGGAGTCCGCGGTGACGATCGCGTCCTCGGGGAGGCGTTCGGACAGCTCCCACGCGATGCGCATCGGGTTGACCGGGTCGGCGTCCTCGAACGCCTGGGCGCGCAGCGCGTCCCACCAGTCGGCGACGTTCTTCTCGATGGTCGCCCGCCAGCCGTCCTTGCGGCGCAGGGCGGGCAGCAGGGCGCGCAGCGTGGACTTGGCGTCGCCGACGAGGTTCACCTCGGTGGGGTACCTCATGCCGATCAGCCGGCCGTCGACGTCGATCTGCACGCCGCGCGCCTTGCCGAACTCGGGCAGGAACTGCGAGTAGGGGAAGCTGGAGCCGACGATGAGCAGGGTGTCGCAGTCGCGCATCAGCTCGTAGCTCGGGCGCGTGCCCAGCAGTCCGATCGCACCGGTCACGTAGGACCGGTCGTCGGGCAGGACGTCCTTGCCCAGCAACGCCTTCGCCACGCCCGCGCCGAGCAGCTCCGCGACCTCGTGCACCTCGTCGGCGGCGTCGCGCGCGCCCTGGCCGACCAGGACGGCGACCTTCTCGCCGGCGTTGAGCACCTCGGCGGCGCGGTTGACCTCGGCCTGCGGCGGCACGGAGGTGTGCCACGAGCGGCTGGGCGGGCTGGACGGGACGTGCTTGAACGCGTGCTCGGGCGCGCTGTAGGCCAGTTCCTGGACGTCCGCCGGGATGATCAGCGCGGTGGGCGCGCGCTCGGCCTCGGCGGTGCGGATGGCGCGGTCCAGGGCGTTCGGGAGCTGCTCGGGCACGGTGACGTCCACCAGGTACTCCGAGGCCACGTCCTTGAACAGCGAGTGCAGGTCCACTTCCTGCTGGTAGCTGCCGCCCAGCGCGGTGCGGGCGGTCTGGCCGACGATGGCGACGACCGGGACGTGGTCGAGCTTGGCGTCGTAGAGGCCGTTGAGCAGGTGGATCGCGCCGGGCCCCGAGGTCGCGAGGCACACCCCGACCCGGCCGGAGAACTTGGCGTAGCCGACGGCCTGAAGCGCCGACATCTCCTCGTGCCGCGCCTGGACGAACTTCGGCACGTTGTCCGCCCGGCCGAACGCGGCGACCAGGCCGTTGATGCCGTCACCCGGGTAGGCGAAGACGTGCTCGACACCCCACTCCCGCAGGCGTTGCAGCACGTAGTCGGCGACCTGCATGGGAACCCCTCCTCGGACTCGACTAGATGTACTGCCCGGAGAGGTTGTGAACAGGGCGACACGTGATCGGATGATCTTGGAATGAGGGAGGGCCTCCGGGTTCGGTGTGGATTGCGACATCTGC